>CAZPFL010000197.1:0-9098 GCA_964585785.1 uncultured Rhodospirillaceae bacterium | reverse complement strand
AGCTCATCTCCTCGAACCGCGCCTGCTTCCGGTCGGCGGCGTTGTTGATCAGGATGTGCAGCCCCCCGAAGCGATCGACGATGGCGTCGATCATGCCCTGCACCTGCGCCTCGTCGGTGATGTCGGCGACCGCGACCATGGCCTGGCCACCCTTCGCCTCGATCTCGCGCTTGTTCGCTTCGGCTTCGTCGCGGGAGCTGCGCACGTTGAGAACGACGGCGGCGCCCTCGGCGGCGAGCGCCATGGCCGTGGCCCGGCCGGACCGGCGCGCCGCGCCCGTGATCAATGCAACGCGCCCGGCGAGCGGGCGTGCCTCGGAATTCGTCATCGCTATGCCTCTCCTGGTCTTGGCTGCGCCTGTTCAGGCCGGATCCGTCAGCCGTTGGCGGGATAGAGTCACTTTATCGCCCGCGAGGGCCGTTTCGGTCAAAAGGATGCGCCGGGCGGCGCGGGTGCGCTTGCTTCGGGCGATTGGCGCACGGTAGATATGAAAAGAGAGAATTAATCGCGCCCGCCGAAAGCGAGAATTCGGCGGACCGGAATCCACAGGGACGAAAGACGGAAAATGAAGAAAAAGAAGGCGGCGACCCTCGAGGAAGCGGTCTCGCACCTGCAGGACGGCGCCACGGTCCTCATCGGCGGCTTCGGCTACGGCGGCGTGCCGGAACAGCTGATCGAGGGAATTTGCGGCCGCGGCCTCCGGAACCTGACGATCGTGAACAACAACGCGGGCACCGGGCACACCGGCATCGCGCGGCTGCTCGAGGAAGGCTGCGTCGGCAAGATCATCTGCAGCTTTCCCTTTGCCGCGGAATCAGTGGTCTTCAAGGACATGTACGAAGCCGGCAAGGTCGATCTCGAGGTGGTGCCGCAGGGGACGCTGGCCGAGCGGATGCGCAATGCCGGCGCGGGCCTCGGCGGCTTCCTGACCCCGACCGGCGTCGGGACCGAGATCGCCGAAGGCAAGCCCGAGTTCGAGGTCAACGGCAAGCGCTATATCCTGGAAAAGCCGCTGCACGGCGATTTCGCGCTGATCAAGGCCTTCAAGGTCGATCCGCGCGGCAACCTCGTGTATCGTAAGGCTGCGCGAAATTTCAATCCGGTCATGGCGATGGCGGCGGACTTCACCATCGCGGAGGTCAAGGAAGAGGTGCCGCTCGGCGAGCTCGACCCCGAGGTGATCGTCACGCCGAGCGTTTATGTCGACTGTTATTACGTAACGGGATGACCGCGTCATGTCGCAGATCGTGAAAATACCCCAGAAGCCGCTGCTGAAGCGGGACCAGATCGCCAAGCGGCTTGCCGCCGACCTGCAGAAGGACTGGGTCGTCAATATCGGCATCGGGATCCCGACCGCGACGCTGCCGTTCGTTCCCGCGGAGCGCGACGTTATTTTCCATAGCGAGAACGGCCTCATCGGCATGGGCCCGCCCCCGACGCGCGAGGAGGACATCGACCGCGACCTGATGAGCGCCGGGAAGGGGCCGGTCACGCTGATCCCGGGCGGTGCCTTTGTTCACCACGCGGATTCCTTCTCGCTCGCGCGCGGCGGCCGGCTCGACTGCGCGGTGCTGGGGGCGTTCCAGGTCGCCGCGAACGGCGATCTCGCCAATTGGAAGGTGAAGGGCGCAAGCTCCGGCAATATCGGCGGCGCCATGGACATCGCGGTCGGCGCCAAACAGGTGTTCGCGATCATGACCCATGTCGCGAAGAACGGCGAGGCGAAGGTCGTGGAAAGCCTCACCTACCCCCCGACCGCGCTCGGCGTCGTCACCCGCGTCTATACCGACATGGCGGTGCTGTCGGTCACGCCCAAGGGCTTCGTCCTGGAAGAGGTCGCACCGGGATTGACCGCCGAAGAGGTACAGGCCGCAAGCGCGGCCGAGCTGATCCTGCCGGACAGGCTCGGCACAATCGCCGCCTGACGCGCCACGTACGGCTGTTGACGGTTTGCGGACGGCGGCATCCAGCGGTGCCGCCGTCGTGTTTTTTACGTCCTGGATGCGGTAAATTGACCGGGCGGGAACACATGGACCGTAATGAAACGTTAATGGTGGGCGAAGGATAGTGAAAACGCGGACGCATCAAAATCTCCAAGCGCCGCGCTCTTAATATTTGCGAAAGAATTTGCCTTCGGGGGTTCAATCGATGGCTACGCGGGTGGAATCGCACAAGCACGAACAAGTCCAGAAAGCGGCGGAGTTCGTGCGCGCCAAGCTGACGGGCGAGAAGGCCGCGAACGCCGAGCTGTTCGTTCGCGAATTTTACGCCGGTGTTCTCGCCGACGACATCCAGGGCGTCGAGCCGGAAGACCTCTACGGCGCGGCGCTGTCGCTGTTCCAGTTCGCGGTCAAGCGTCCCAGCGGCATGCTCAAGGTCCGCGCATACAATCCCCGGTTCGACAAGCACGGCTGGCGGTCGCGCCACACCGTGATCGAGATCGTCAACGACGACATGCCCTTCCTTGTGGACTCCGTGACGATGGGGCTGAACGCGATGAACCTGATGGTTCATCTCGTCATCCATCCGATCCTCATGGTCAAGCGCGACAAGGAGGGGACGCTGCTCGACGTCGCCGCGATCCGGAAGGCCAAGAAGGCGGGCGCGCGCGAATCCTTCATGCAGATTCAGATCGACGAGCAAAGCGCGCCCGAGGCGCTGCGCCAGATCGAAGAGCACCTCACGCATATCCTCGGACAAGTGCGGGCCGCCGTCGACGACTGGCAGCCGATGATGCAGCGCGTCATCGCGGCGCGCGACAGCCTCAAGGAATCGCCGCCGCCGATCGACGCGGAAGAGCTGGATGACGCGGTCGCCTTTCTCGATTGGGTCTACGACAATCATTTCACCTTCATCGGCTGCCGTGATGTGAACATCAAGCAGCGCGGCTCGCGGGTCGCGGTCGACGTGGCGCCGGATTCAGGGCTGGGCGTCCTGCGGGACGATTCGCTGGAGATCTTCGAAGGGCTGCGCCGGCACGGCGTCATCCCGCCCGACGTGCAGGAGTTCCTGCGCAAACCGTCGCCGATCCTGATCACCAAGTCGAGCCTGCGGTCGACCGTGCACCGTCCGGTGCCGCTCGACGCCATCGCGGTGAAGAAATTCGACAAGGAAGGCAACGTCGTCGGCGAGCAGATCTTTGTCGGCCTCTTCACCTCCATCGCGTATAGCACCAGCCCCAGCCGCATCCCGTCCTTGCGCCGCAAGGTGCAGGAGGTGATGGAGCGCGCCGGCTTCGATCCGCAAAGCCACAGCGGGAAATCGCTGTTGCATGTGCTGGAGCATTTTCCCCGCGACGAGCTGTTCCAGATCGATGCGGAAGAGCTGTCCGAGATCGCCGTCGGTATCGTCAGCCTGCACGAGCGCCAGCGCATCGCGCTTTTCCTGCGCCGCGATCCCTTCGAGCGTTTCATCTCCGCCTTCGTCTATGTGCCGCGCGAACGCTACAACGCCGCGCTGCGCCATGCGTTCCAGGATATCCTCTGTGAAAGCTTCGACGGCTCGCTGCTGAACTATACCGCCCAGTTCGGCGACGAGGCGCTCGGCCGGGCCCACTTCGTGATCGCGACGCATCCGGGCGCGATCCCCGAATATGACACGGGCGCGATCGAGGCGCGGCTGCGCGAAGCGGGACGAACCTGGAGCGACCGTCTGCAGGAAGCGCTGCTCGAGCACTGCGGCGAAGAGCTGGGCAATCGCCTCTACCGCCGCTATGGCGATGCCTTTCCGGTCGGGTATCGGGAGCAATTCGCCGCCGCGAGCGCGGTGCTCGACATCGAAAAGATCGAGCGCGCGCGAGAGAGCGGCGAGCTCGGCATGAACCTCTACCGGCCGCTCGAAGCCGAAGAGAACGAGCTGCGTTTCAAGATCTACAACACGGGCAGCGCACTCAGCCTGTCCGACATCTTGCCCGTGCTCGAGAATATGGGCCTCAAGGTGCTGAGCGAGGCGCCCTTCGACATCAAGTTGCGCGACGACGACGGCAAGGTTCGCATCTACGATTTTGCGCTGGTGACGAGCAGCGGTGGGCCCATCGATTTCGAAGGCATTCACGATCACTTCCAGGAAAGTTTCCGACGGATCTGGCGCGGCGACATGGAGAACGACGGCTTCAACCGGTTGGTGCTCGGCGCCGAGCTCGACTGGCGGGAGGTCGTGGTGCTGCGTGCGTTCTACAAATTCCTGCGCCAGGCGCGTATTCCCTTCAGCCAGGAATATGTCGAGCAGACGCTCGCCCGCAATCCGACGCTTGCCGCGCTGATCGCCAAGCTGTTCCTCATCCGCTTCGATCCCGACTATTCGGGCAAGCGGCAAGTGGCGGAAATCAACACGGTCGAGAAGATTGTCGAAGGGCTCGAAGCAGTCACCAATCTCGATGAAGACCGCATCATCCGGCGCTATCTCAATCTGGCCCAGCAGACGGTGCGCACGAACTACTTCCAGCCGGGCGAAGATGGTGAACCGAAGCCCGATATTTCCTTCAAGTTCAACAGCCGCGGAATCGACGAGCTGCCGCTTCCGAAGCCGCTCTGCGAGATCTTCGTCTACAGCCCGCGCTTCGAAGGCGTGCATCTGCGCTTCGGTCTGGTCGCGCGCGGCGGCCTGCGCTGGTCCGACCGGCGGGAGGACTTCCGGACGGAGGTGCTTGGCCTCGCCAAAGCGCAGCAGGTCAAGAACGCGGTGATCGTGCCGGTCGGCTCCAAGGGCGGGTTCGTGCTGAAGAAAGCGCCGCCGCCGTCTGATCGCGACGCCTATCTCAAGGAAGGCGTCGCCGTCTACAAGGCCTTCGTCAGTGCGCTGCTCGACGTCACCGACAATCTGGTCGGTGACAAGGTCGTGCCGCCGCAGCGTGTCGTGCGCAAGGACAATGACGATCCCTATCTCGTCGTCGCTGCCGACAAGGGCACGGCGACATTCTCGGACTATGCCAACGAGGTCGCGCGGCAATACGGCTTCTGGCTCGACGACGCCTTCGCGTCGGGCGGATCCGCCGGCTACGACCACAAGGGCATGGGCATCACCGCGCGCGGTGCGTGGGAATCGGTCAAGCGCCATTTCCGCGAGATGGGGCACGACACGCAGTCGGAGGATTTCACCGTGGTCGGCTGCGGCGACATGTCGGGCGACGTGTTCGGCAACGGCATGCTGCTGTCGCCGCATATCAAGCTGATCGGCGCGTTCAACCACATGCATATCTTCGTCGATCCCGCGCCCGACGGGCCGAAGAGCCTGGAGGAGCGCAAGCGGCTGTTCGAAAAGCCGCGCAGCAGCTGGGCCGACTACGATGCGACGCTGATCGCGCCGGGCGGCGGCATTTTCGAGCGCAGTGCCAAGTCGGTCGCGATCACGTCCGAGATGAAGAAGCTCTTCGGCATCAAGGCGGATCACCTGACGCCCAATGAGCTGATCCACGCCATGCTGCTGGCCGAGGTCGACCTGCTGTGGTTCGGCGGGATCGGCACCTACGTCAAATCCTCGATGGAAGATCATGGCGACGCCGGCGACCGCGCGAACGATGCGCTGCGTGTCGATGGCAAGCAGCTGCGATGCAAAGTGCTGGGCGAGGGCGCCAATCTCGGCGTGACGCAGCTCGGCCGCATCGAGTACGCCGAAAAGGGCGGGCGCCTCAACACCGACTTCATCGACAACTCGGCCGGCGTCGACACATCCGACCATGAGGTCAACATCAAGATCGCACTGGGCGATGTCGTGCAGCGCGGCGACATGACGCTGAAACAGCGCGACGCGCTCCTTCGGGAGATGACGGACGCCGTCGCCGAGCTCGTCCTGCGTCACAACTATCAGCAGACGCAGGCGCTTTCCGTCGCGCAGTCGTATGGATCGGCACGGCTGGACGAGCAGCAGCGCATGATGCGTCTGCTCGAGCGCGAGGACCTGCTCAACCGTCAGATCGAGTTTTTGCCGGATGACGAGGAAATCACCCGCCGCCAGTCCAGCCGCCTGGGGCTGACGCGGCCCGAGCTTTCCGTGCTGCTGGCCTATGCGAAGAACGTGGCCTACACGGAGCTGCTGGAATCGGATCTGCCGGACGATCCTCGGCTCGAGATGGATCTGTTGCGCTATTTCCCGGACCCGATCCAGGAAAAATATCCGGAGGCGATCACGCGGCATCGGCTGCGGCGCGAGATCATCGCCACGGTCGTGACCAACTCGATGATCAACCGGGTCGGGCCGACCTTCGTCAGCGAGATGCAGAATAAGACCGGCATGGCCGCGCCGGAGATCGCGCGCGCGTATACGATCGTCCGCGAGGTGTTCGGCCTGCGCGATCTGTGGGAGAGCATCGAAGCGCTCGACAACAAGGTGCCGGCGGAAGCCCAGATCAAGATGCTGCGCGAAACCGGGCGGACATTGGAGCGCATGACGCCATGGTTCCTGCGCAATGGCGAGCATCCGCTCGAAATCAGCCGGTACATGGACGAGTATGGCAGTGGCATCGAGACGCTGCGCAACAATCTCGATGCGCTGATGGCGCCGGATCAACTGGAGGAAACGCGCGTGCGCGCGGCGGCGTTCGCGGTTCCGGGCGTACCCGAGGCGCTGGCGGCCCAGGTCGGCCGTTTGAAGGCGCTGTCGACCGGCTGCGACATCATCCGCATCGCCCGCAATGTCGGCCGCTCGGTGGAAGAGGTGGGCGAGACCTACTTCATGCTGGGCAGCCGGTTCCGTCTCGAGTGGCTGCGCCATAACGCCGACATCATGGCGCCGGAAAATCATTGGTACCAGATGGCGCTGGGCGCCATTATCGAGGACCTGTGGGGCACGCAGAGCGACCTGACCACGCGGGTGCTCGGCAACGGCGGTTGCGGCAAGAAGGCCGTCGACGGCTGGTCCGACCAGCGCAAGGAGTCCGTCGCCCGGGTCGAGGAGATCGTCAACGAGCTGATGCAGCATGGCGCGATCGATCTCGCCATGCTGACCGTGGCGAACCGGGAGCTCAGGGGACTGGTCTCGCTTTAGCACTCCCGCCGGTCCGATCCGCATTGGCCGCCGGCCAGATATGCCTGCCCTCTTCAGCAATCGTTAACGGGTTATCCGAATAATGGTTGCGGAGAAAATCGGGTATTTTCAACGGCTAAGCATGTTTTCCCAGGCTCACCTGCCGGTCTTCGCCACCGCGGTGGAGAGCTTCCGCTTCGTTATCACGCATCGGCGCGAGCTTCGGCGGCTCGCGTTCTTCGCCGTGCCCGCCTTCTATCTGATCCACATCGCGTTCGATTCGATCGACTGGTTCGCGCTCTCCCACTACGGACTGAACGCGACGGCGATGCGCGCGCTGGCGGACCTCGTCCTGCGGGGCGGCATCGCCACAATCGTGCTGGTCGCCTGGCATCGCGTCGTGATGCTCAAGGTGGGCGCGCGCCGCACGTTGCCGCCGATCAGCATCGGCCTGCGCGAATTCCGCTATTTCGTCGTCTGGGTTCTGCTCAGCGTCGCCTTCGTCGCCGTCTTCGCCGCCACGATGGCGGCGATGGTCGCGGTGCAGTTCGTCGCCATGCTGGGTGTCTATTTCCTTCTTCTTCTCCTCGGCCTCAGCAAGATGCTGGTCGTCGGTCAGCGCGATCAGCTGATGCTCGTGATGTGGATTTCCGTGTTCTTCGCGCTGCCGATGGCGAGCTACATAACCGGACGCCTGTCGCTCGTGCTGCCGGCGATGGCGGTGGACCGCAAACGGCCTTTGCGCCAGGCGTGGCGCCTGTCGGCCGGCAATGGATGGCGGCTGGTCATCGCCTCGCTGCTCGTCATGCTGCCGATGGAATCGATCGCGGCGCTTTGCAACAGGGCGGCGCTGGCGACGCGCGCGACGCTGGCGTATTACCCGCTATCCTTCGCCGCCGTGGTGAGCGTCTTCCTGCTGGTGGTGCTCACCGGCACCATCCTGTCGCTGTTTTCGCTGCAGCTCGATACGGGGCAGGGCAACCGGGACGCGGCGCGCGCCGACATCGTCCCCGCGGAATAGGCGGTTGGGCAGGTCAGGCGATCTTTACCGCCGTGCCGCTGACCGCGACCATGAGCATCGATCCCTTCTCGCCCACCACTTCGTAGTCGATGTCGACGCCGATGACGGCGTTCGCGCCCATCTCCGCCGCTTGCGCGCACATGTCTTCGATTGCCGCGTTCTTCCCCTCTCGCAGGACCTTTTCGTAAGAGCCGGACCGGCCGCCGACGATGTCGCGGATTCCCGCGAACATATCGCGGAACAGGTTTGCGCCGCAGACCGCTTCGCCGGTGCAGATTCCGTAATACTCGACGATCTTGCGGCCGTCGATCAGGTCCGTGGTCGTGACGAGCATTGTCGGGATCTCCCCTGCGGCGGTTGACCTGACCGCATGGTAGAGAGTTGCAGCATGCATGCCAATCCCGCGAAAACGCGGCGACCGGTTAATGCCGGAAATGCCGCATCCCGGTAAAGACCATGGCGATGCCCGCGTCGTCGGCGGCCGCAATGACTTCCTCGTCGCGAATCGAGCCGCCTGGCTGAATGACGGCGGTGGCGCCCGCCTCGAACGCGGCGATCAGCCCGTCGGCGAACGGGAAGAAGGCGTCGGATGCGACGACGGAACCGATCGTCGCCGGCTGTGCGAGACCCGCCGCCTCGGCGGCATCACGCGCCTTTTGCGCGGCAATGCGCGACGAATCGACCCGGCTCATCTGGCCAGCGCCGACGCCCACCGTGGCGCGATCCTTGGCGTAGACGATGGCGTTCGATTTCACGTGCTTGCAGATCGTGAACGCGAACAAGAGGTCGCGCGTCTCCGCGGCGCTCGGCGCGCGTTTCGTCGCAAGCTTCAGGTCGCCTTCGGTGATCCGGCCATCATCCCGTGATTGCAGCAGGAAGCCGCCGGAGATCGACCGCACCAGCATGCCGGCCGCGCCGGGATCCGGCATCGCGCCGGTGAGCAGCAGCCGCAGATTCTTCTTCTTCGCGAGCGCCGCGCGCGCGTCGGCGTCCGCGTCGGGCGCGATGATCACCTCGGCGAACAGCTTGCCGATCCGCTCGACCGTCGCGCCGTCGAGGGTTCGGTTGAAGGCGAGGATGCCGCCGAACGCGCTGACCGGATCGCAGGCGAGCGCGC
>CAZPFL010000196.1:0-9124 GCA_964585785.1 uncultured Rhodospirillaceae bacterium | reverse complement strand
TCGCTCGCCTTCTGGGACAACCGCTGCACCGCGCATTACGCGATCGACGACTTCCAGGGCATGCGCCGCGCCATGCACCGCGTGACGATCGAGGGCGACCGCCCGTTCTAGCGCCGCACCTTTCCCGTTTCCGACCGGATCGGATAGGCTTTTCCGAACGGAAAAGGGGCGCGTGATGGACAGGAAGCGGGTGCAGACGATCGTCAAGCGGTGGATGTTCCCGACGGAGGGCGGCAGCTACATGGGCGGGCTGGAGCGACGGCCCGTCCTCGCCAGCTCCAAGGGCAGCATCGTCGTCGACACCGACGGCAAGGAATATCTCGATTTCCAGTCGGGCCAGATGGGCGCCGCGCTCGGCCACCAGCATCCACGCATCGTCGCCGTGATCGAGAAGACGATAAAGTCGATGCTGCACGCTTCCAACACCATGCTCAACGTGCCGCGCCTCCGGCTGCACGAGCGGCTCGGCAAGCTGCTGCCGAAGCCGCTGGAGAAGTCGCTCTTCCTGGTCAGCGGCAGCGATTCGATCGAGGCGGCCATCGACCTCGCGCGCAAGGCGACGGGCGGGCTCGACGTCATCGGCTTCCACGCCGCGCTGCACGGCTCGACCTCCTACCTCACCCGCTCGGTCACCTTCAACTGGGACCGCCGCAACCACAGCGTCGTCGCGCCGGCGACGCAGTCGATCCTGACGCCCTATTGCTACCGCTGTCCGCTGAACCTGAAATTTCCGGGCTGCAAGCTGCAATGCCTGGCGACCAGCCTGGAGATGGCGGACGCCAACTTCACCAGCCAGCCTGCCGCTTTCATCGCCGAGCCGATCCTGAGCGCGGGCGGCGTGATCGTGCCGCCACCCGGCTATTTCAAGGCGGTGCGCGAGGCCTGCGACGCGCGCGGCATGTTGCTGATCTTCGATGAATCGCAGACCGGGCTGGGCAAGACCGGCAAGCTGTTCGGCTATCAGCACGAGGCCGGCGTCGACCCGGACGTCATCACCATCTCCAAGCATTTCGGCGGCGGCATTCCGATCAGCGCCGTCTGCGCCACCGCGCCGGTCGCACAGGCCGCGGTCGACCACGGCTACTTCGCGACGCGCAGCCATGCGACGGACCCGCTCGCCTGCGCCGCGGGCGAGGAAAGCCTCAACATCGTGGTCGAGGAAGACATGGCCGGCCGCGCGGCGCGCATCGAAAAGCGCATCCGACGCGCCTTCAAGCAAATGGCGAAGGAGTTCCCGCTGATCGGCGACGTGCGGGGGCGCGGCGTGCTGCTCGGCATCGAGCTGGTGACCGACCGCCGGAAGAAGACGCCGGCCAACAAGGAGACACAGGCGATCTTCGAGCATTGCCTGGATGCCGGCCTGATCTTCCAGGTGCGCGGCGTGCGCAAGCTGAAGAACGTCATCCGCCTCGTGCCGCCGATGACGACGACGGACGCCGAAGTCGACCGGGCGATAGCGATCCTCTACGACGCCTTCGCAAAGGTCTCACGCCGGCGCGCGTCTTAATGACCTCTTGCGTCCAAGCAGTACCGGGGGATGCCGGCTAGACCTCGTGATTCACATCAAATGCGGCCAGACCGCGATTCTGTCTAATACCGAGCGGTATCGCGCGACGCTGTGACTACGTGGACCGCATCGGCAAAGCGCTTCGGAATGCGCGCCTTGGAAGGACGACCTCATGCAACAGCTCATCCCGGCGCAGCGCATCGAGGGGTTAATCAACGACCGCCGCGGGCTCGACGACGCGGAGATCGAAAGTCGGCGGGCGCGCTACGGCCGCAACGACATCCTGGAAGCCGGGCCGTCCGGATGGGATCGCGTGCTTCGCGACACGCTGCGCGATCCGATGGTCTGGTTCCTGGCCGGAACGGCCGTCCTCTTCGCCGCCATGAAGGATTATACCGAAGCCATCGTGCTGACCCTGGCCCTGGTGCCGATCGCCGCCATGGACGCTTACCTGCACCGGCGAACGCAGGCGACGACCGAAGGGCTGGCCGGGCGCCTGGCGCCGCGCGCCCGCGTCCTGCGAAACGACAGTTGGCAAGATGTCGCGGCGGCGGACCTCGTACCCGGCGACCTCGTCCGCATTGGTACCGGCGAAACCTTTCCGGCCGATGGCCTGATCGTGGGCGGCGACGAGATGCAGGTCGACGAGTCGACGCTGACCGGCGAGTCGCTCCCGGTGCGCAAGCGGCCCTTCGCGGCACGGCCGGCGATGCCGGCGGAATTCCCGGTCGAAGACGCTCACTGGGGCGCCGCGGGAACGCGGCTGCTCACCGGCGAAGCCATGGTCCGCCTGGTCTTTACCGGTCCTGAGACGATCTACGGGCAGATCGTCCGCTCCGCCCGGCTGGGCCAGGGCGAGCGCACGCCGCTGCAGATGGCGATTTCCGCCCTGGTCACGGTCCTGATCGCAACCGCGGTCGTCATCTGCATCGCGCTGGCGGCAACCCGTTATTACCAGGGGCACGGCGCGGTCGACGCGATCGTGAGCGCGATAACGCTCGCGGTCGCCGCCCTGCCCGAGGAGTTCCCCGTCGTTTTCACCTTCTTCCTTGGCGTCGGCGTCTTTCGGCTGGCGCGCAAGCAAGCGCTGGTCCGGCGCGCCGTCGTCGTGGAAAACATCGGGCGGGTCACCTGCATTTGCTCCGACAAGACCGGAACATTGACGGAAGGACGGCTTCAGCTCGCGCATCGCATCGCCGCCGATGCCATCGACCCTGAACGGCTCGTAGACGTCGCCGCCCTGGCATCACGCGCGGAGAGCGCCGATCCCCTTGATCTTGCGCTGCTGCACGGCCGAACCCTCCCGGGTGACGAGCGCATCGCAACCTTTCCCTTTACGGAGGACCGGCGGCGCGAAACCACGATCCTGCGCACGCCGGCCGCCGCCCTTTGGGCCGCGGCCAAAGGCGCGCCGGAGACGATATCGGCAATGGTCGCGCTCGACGACGCCGAGCGGCAGTCGTGGCGGCAACGGACACGAGACCTCGCCGCGACCGGGCACAAGGTCATCGCAGTCGCCTCGCGGCCGCTCGAGGCCTGGTCCGGCGGTGAGCCCGACCGGGGATTCCAGTTCGCAGGGCTTCTCGCGTTCGAGGATCCGGTACGGGACGGCGTCGCCGAAGCCGTCGCCAAGGCGCAAGGTGCCGGCATTCGGGTCATCATGGTCACCGGCGATCACCCGGCAACCGCCGCCGCCATCGCCGCCGAAATCGGCATCGGACGGGAGACGCCGCGCGTCATCACGGGAGACGAGCTGACCGGCCTTATCGAGCGCAACGGCGCCGATGGGTTGCGGGACTTCGACGTGATCGCCCGCGCGATCCCGTCTCAGAAGCTCGATCTTGTTCGCGCGCTGCAACGGGACGGGGAGATCGTCGCCGTCACCGGAGACGGCATCAACGATGTCCCGGCGCTGCAGGGAGCCGATATCGGGATCGCCATGGGCGAGCGCGGCACGCGAACCGCGCGAGAGGTCGCGTCCATCGTCCTTCTCGATGACAATTTCCGCACTATCGTGCGCGCCATCGCCGAAGGCCGTCAGCTCTTCCAGAACCTCAAGCTCAGCTTCGCCTACCTCCTGATGGTGCACATGCCGCTGGTCGTGACCGCCGCGTTGATCCCGTTCGCAGGGTTCCCCCTGCTCTATCTGCCGGTCCACGTCGTGTGGCTGGAACTGATCATTCACCCGACCGCGCTTCTGGTCTTCCAGCACATGCCGGAATCGCGCAGCATCGGCTTGGTCCGGCGGGGCGCGACGCGCCGCGTTTTCGACCTACGCGAATGGGCAATCATCGCCGCGGTCGGCGCGCTAATGACCCTTCTCGTCACGCTAGGCTATGCCCGAAGCCTGGGCACGACCGTCGCGGTCGAGCACGCCCGGACAATGGCACTCGCCGCGCTGATCCTGGGCAGCGTCGTCGTGACCGTCGTCATGGGCGGTCTGCGGGACCGTATCGGCATCCTCTTCACCGCAGGAACGGTGATAACCGCCGTCCTCCTGGTGCAAGTTCCGCAGGCCGCCGCCTTATTGCATCTCAAGCCGTTGCATCTCGACGACTGGCTGATCGCCGTTTCCGGTGCGGTGGCGGCGGGGGCGCTGGCGTTCTTCATCCCCCAAAGGAAAGCCGAATAACAGGCAATCGCCCACTTCAGAACACGGCCCAGACAATGCTGTAGCTAGCGCCGAGCACCAGCGCCGTACCCAAAAGGTCGACCAGGACGCCGGCCCGCGCCATCTGCGCGACCGTGAAGCAACCGCTGCCGAAGGCGAGCGCGTTGGGCGGCGTCGCGACCGGCAGCATGAAGGCGCAGGACGCGGCGAGCGTCACCGGCACCGTCAAGGCGGTCGAATCGAGGCCGAGCCCGCCGCCGATCGACGCCGCCACGGGCAGGAGCGCGGCCGCCGTCGCCGTATTGCTTACGAGCTCGGACAGCGCGATCGTCACCAGAACGACCGCGCCGACCAGCACGGCCAGCGGCAGGGCGCCGAGCGCCGACAGCGCGTCGCCGATCCAGGTCGAGAGCCCACTGCTCGTGATCGCCGACGCGAGCGATAGCCCGCCGCCGAACAGCAGCAGCACGTCCCAGGGCAGCCGCGCCGCGCTCGTCCAATCCATCAGGAAGCCGCCCCGGCCGGACGGAATGACGAAGAGCGCGAAAGCGGCTGCGACCGCGATCACCGCGTCGTCGAGGCCGGGGATGATCCGGGTGAGCTCGGGCCGGACGATCCACGCGACCGCCGCAGCGAGGAAGACGAGCCCGACCAGCTTCTCGGGCCGCGACATCGGCGGCAGCCCGCCCAGCGCCGCGCCGATGCGCTCGCGCATCACCGGCGTTTCCGCCCCCGGCACCCGGAAAATCACGCGCGTCAGCAACAGCCACGTGCCGAGCAGCAACACCACGGCGATCGGCACGCCGAGCATCATCCACTGCGCGAAGCCGATCTCCACGCCGTCGATCCGCCGCATGAAGCCTGCGAAAAGCGCGTTGGGCGGCGTCCCGATCAGCGTCGCGACGCCGCCGATCGTCGCCGCGTAGGCGATGCCGAGCAGCAGAGCGCGGGCGAAATCCGCCTTCTCCCGCGGAGCCGCGACGAGCTCCGCCGGCGGTCCCACGAGCAAGACGGCGAGCGAGACGCCGACGGGCATCATCATCGCCGCGGTCGCGGTGTTGCTGACCCACATGCTGATGAAGGCCGTCGCCGCCATGAAGCCGAGCACCAGGTTGGCGGGCCGCAGCCCGATCCAGGCGATGATCCGAAGCGCGATGCGGAGATGCAGCCCCCATCGCTGCAAAGCTAAGCCGAGCACCAGGCCGCCGAGAAAGAGGAAGATGACCGGGTCGGCATACGGCGCGGCGGCGGTGCGCAGCCCGGCAATACCGAGCAAGGGGAACAGCACCAGCGGCAGCAGCGCCGTCGCGGCCACCGGCAGGACTTCCGTCACCCACCAGAAGGCCATCAGCAGCCCCACCGCCGCGACGCGCCACGCGGCTTTCGACATGCCCGCGGGCGCCGGCAGGATCAGCAGCGTGAAAAACAGGACAACGCCGGCGAGCACCACCCAAAGCGCCAGCCCGTTGCCAGCCGGCGCCGGGGCGTCCGGCGTTCGCGCGCCGTCACCCATCGGCGCCTCGCGCCGCTGTGGCGGGCCGCGTCAATTCGACCGCTGCCGCAGGCTCAGGATGTAGGCGATCACGTTGTCCCGCTCCGCCGTGGTGAGGACGAGGTTCGGCATGGACGGATGCGAGGATTGCAGGAAGGCGCGGAGGCTGATCGCCGTCGTTTGCGGCTTCGCGGCGATCTCGTCGAAACCCGGCGCTTCGTAGAGCCTTGTCCGGCGCTGCGCGGCGCTGATCGAGTGGCATTTCGAGCATGTCTTGGTGGCGAGCACGCGCCCGGCCACCACGTCGCCCGGAATGTCCTCGGCGAAGGCCCGGCCACCCGACAGCAGCGGCGCCGCGACGAAGGCGGCCGCCCAGGCCGCCAGGGAAAAGATCGAAATGACTCGCCGATTCATGACAAAGCTCCTTCGGCTCCCGCGCGACGGGAGTCCAACCGCCCACCGATTTCGCGCTATTGTCCAAGTCTGTAGCACGCCGCGTCTGCCTGTCCCCATGATACAGGTCAACATAACGGCGGCGGGGCGCTTACCCCAGGGAGGAGACCACAGCGATGAAATTCGGCATCCATCTTCCGCAGTTCGGCCGCGCCGCCGGCCCCGACACGATCCGCAAAGCGGCCATGGAGGCCGAGCAGCAGGGCTATGACGATATCTGGGTGAGCGACCATCTGGCGATTCCGGTCGATGCGCCCTACCCGCCGACCGCCTACATCTACGAGCCGCTGGTCAGCCTGACCTGGGCCGCCGCCGCGACGACGCGGGTCGGGCTCGGCACCTCGGTGCTGGTGCTGCCCATGCGCCATCCGCTGGTGCTGGCGAAGATGTTGGCGACGCTCGACCTGATGAGCGGCGGCCGCGTCACCGTCGGCGCCGCGGTCGGCTGGCTGGAGGCCGAGTTCGACGCGCTGGGCGTGCCGTTCAACGAGCGCGGCGCGCGTTCGGACGAGACCATCAATATGCTGCGCGCCTGCTGGACCGAGGACCCGGTCAACCTGAAGGGCAAGCGCGTGCCGGCGGATTTCAAGGCGATGCGCACCCTGCCCCACCCGCGCCACGCGATCCCGATCTGGATCGGCGGCAAGTCGGACGCGGCGCTCGACCGCGCGGTCCGGCTCGGCGACGGCTGGCACGGCAGCCACACCACGCCCGAGGACGTGGCGCCCACCATCGCGCGCCTGCGCAAGGTGCGGCCGGAGAAGAGCTTTGCGCTCTCGCTCCGCCTGCATTGGGACGCGCTCGAGGACGACGCCGACATGATGCGCCGCCACGTCGCCGGCTTCCGCGATCTCGGCATCCAGCACCTGATGTTCCAGCCCCGCCAGCGCCACGCCGAGGACTGGCTGCGTTCGACCGAAATGCTGCTGGCGAACGCCAAGAAAGCGTAAGGGCCAGGCGCGGCGCCACTCATGCTTCGACAGGCTCAGCATGAGGCTGTTTATCTCCGCCGCGGGAACACTGTTAGCCTCATCCTGAGCCTGTCGAAGGATGAGGAACGGCACGGCGACGGCCCGCCCCCGCCTACTGCTCCGTCCTGAGCCGGGAGTGCTGGATGATCAGGACCGTCGCAAGCGGGGCGATCACGCCGATCGCCGCGACGGTGATCAGGAGCCAGCCGAGCTGACGGTAGTCGGCCGGCACCTGGACAGCGCCCGTGGCGCGGTCGCGCACCTCGCGGGTGACCAGGAAGATCTCGTTCACGTATTTCGTGCCGAGGCTGCTGGCCGAGAGCGCCAGATTGGTGAAGGAGGCCATCACCGCGAAAAAGGTCGCTTTGAGATTGGGCGGCGCGTTCTTGGCGATCCAGGCCAGCATCGGGATCATGGCGATCTGCGACAAGGGCGATTCGAGCGCCGTATCCAGGATGGCGATGAAGCGTGCGTCGACGACGCCGCCCGTCATTTGCTCGGTCCAGTGCTGAATGTTGTAAAACAGCCCGATATTCGGCAGCGCGAGAACGCCCGACGCGATGGTGAGCACCACCACCACATAGGCGATCGAGCGCTGGCCCATCATCGGGCGCAGCACCAGCATGCCCGCCAAGGCCAGCACCGAGGTAATAAGCGACAGCACCGAGAGGAACTGCTGATCGAAGCCGAGGACGTCGATCTCGAACCAGGTCTGGCCGGGTCCCGGCAGCGGCGTCGCGCGAAAGATGAACAGGATGATCGCCGTTCCAACCAGCGCGTACCGCACCTCAGCGTCCAGCACCAGGATCAGCCGATACATCAGGAACCCCACGATGCCCATGGAGCCGGCGAAGATGATCTCCTGTGCGTAGGGCACCTCACCCACACCCATCGTCACCGTGAAGGCGACGAACAGGATGCTGCCGCCGAAAATCCACCAATTGGGCTTGGTCTCCTCGGCCGGCTGGAAGAGCAGGCGCTTGATGGCTTCCGCGTCGAAGCCGTGCCGCCGGAGCCGGCGGGCGCGGATTCGCAGCGAGACGCCGCCGAGCACGACGCCGAGGACGGAGATCACCGGAATGGCCATCGCCATCAGGTAGATCTGGGCGTAAATCGCCGCCTTCTGGGCCTGGGTCATCGTGTCGACGCCCTGGAACAAGGTGATGTTCACCGCGGCGACCAGGACCAGCCCGCCGATCACGGCAAAGCGACCGAGCGTCTGCATCGTGGTGTGCATGCGCTTGATCAAGTCTTCGGGATAAGGTTTGCCCTCAGCGTCCGTTATCGGAACCGCCTCGACCGTCATCGCGTCCGCCACCACGTCCTGCAGCGCGTAGCCGGTGGGCGACAGTAGCGCGCTCAGCACGTACCAGGCATCCGCGCTCATCACATGGCGCATCGCATCGGTGTGCGCGATCAGGCCGTACATGATGGCGAGGCTTACCGCGATCAGCGACGCGCCGAGATAGACCAGCAGCCCCTTCCAGCGCCAGATCAGGTCGACCAGATGGCCCATCGGCATCTTGAGCGCCCAGGGAATGCCGGCCCAGAAGGTAAGCCCGGCGAGGAAGGCCGCCGACAGGCCGAGATAGTCCTTGATGAAGAAGGCGCCGACGACCGAGGTCAGCCCCGACACGCCGTAGGCAAGATAAACCATCAGCGGCGGCAGGTAGGACCAGCGCACCTCGCGCCCGAGGTCGAGCACCGTCTCGTCGAACCAGCGGTAGAGGGCGTTGGCGGTCACGCGCGCTTCGGCCTTACGCCCATTGCAGATCGGCCCAGAGCCCCGCGTGATCGGACGGCCAGAGCGTGGGATCGTCGGGGTGCGACTTGTTGAAGGCGACGGCGCTGCCGGTGCATTCCAGCGGACCGCGAACCCAGATGTAGTCGATGCTGCGGTCGAAGCGGTCCCAATAGGGATGCGTCACGCTGCCGTCCGCATCCGCGAGCGGCGTGAAGGCGGTCGGCGCGCTCTGGGTCGGGCGGAAGGTCGCCGCCATGCGCTTTGCCGACGGCCGGTCGGGCGGCGCGTTGAAGTCGCCGCAGACGATCTGCGCATCCGCGTCGGTGCGTGAATCGATCCATTCGAG
>CAZPFL010000195.1:0-9208 GCA_964585785.1 uncultured Rhodospirillaceae bacterium | reverse complement strand
CGCGCGGGCTCGGCCACCAGATCGGCACCGAGTACCTGCGTGACATGGCGATCGCGGCCGCCGATTACGGCATCGCGCTGCCGGACCGGGAGCTCGCCTGCGCGCCGCTCAATTCGCCGATCGGCCAGCGCTATCTCGGCGCGATGCGGGCGGCGATCAACTGCGCGCTCGCCAACCGCCAGATCATCACCCACCTGACGCGCGAGGTCTTCGCCGAATTCTTTCCCGAGGCCCGGCTCGACCTGCTGTTCGACGTGTCGCACAACACCTGCAAGGTCGAGGAACACCGGATCGATGGCGCGGTTCGCCCGGTTTACATCCATCGCAAGGGCGCGACACGCGCCTTCCCGCCGGGCCACCCCACCCTTCCGGCGGCGCTCCGGCCCTACGGCCAGCCGGTCCTGATCGGCGGCACGATGGGCACGGCCTCCTACGTGCTGGCCGGCGTCGAGGGCAACGAGCAGCGCGGCTTCAGCTCCGCCTGCCACGGCGCCGGGCGGCAGATGAGCCGCCACCAGGCGCGCCGGCAATGGCGCGGCCGCGACCTCAGCGATGCGCTGGCCGCGCAGGGCATCATCATCCGCAGCCCGTCGGCGCGCGGCGTCGCGGAAGAGGCGCCCGGCGCCTACAAGGACGTCACCCAAGTCGTGGACGCGGCGGAAAAGGCCGCGCTCGCCCGCAAGGTCGCGAAACTAGAGCCAATCGTCTGCATAAAAGGATAGACTGCGCCGCCGTCCCCAAACCAAGAAACCAGGACTTCACATGCTCAAGATCCGACGCATCCCGATCGATACCTATAATGAGAACGTGGCGCTGATCTCGCGGAGCTGCGGCGAATACCGCCCCGAGGAATACCAAGCCCTGAAGAAGATCGAGATCAGCCATGACGGCGGGCAGCTTCTGGCGACCCTGATGATCTCGGACGACTGCGCCTTCGTCGACGACGACGAGATCGGCCTGTCCGAGCAGGCGTTCGAGCGGCTCGGCCTGCCCGAGTCGACGCTGGTCACGATCGGGCCGGCGGCGCCGCCGCAAAGCCTCGACGCGGTACGCGCCAAGATTCACGGCCATACTCTCAACCCGCGCCAGATCGAGAGCATCATCCGCGACATCGCCGGCCACCGCTATTCGGACATGGAGATCGCGGCCTTCCTCATCTCCTCGGCGAGCTTCCTGACGACCGAGGAGATGCTGGCCCTCACCCGCGCGATGGCGAATGTGGGGACGCGCCTCGACTGGCCGACCGACCTCGTCATCGACAAGCACTGCATCGGCGGCATTCCCGGCAACCGCACCTCGATGATCGTCGTCCCGATCGTCGCCGCGCATGGCCTGCCGATCCCGAAGACCTCGTCGCGGGCGATCACCTCGCCGGCCGGCACGGCGGACACGATGGAGGTGCTGGCGCGCGTCGACCTATCCGTTCAGGACATGAAGACCGTGGTCGAGCGGCATGGCGGATGCCTGGTCTGGGGCGGGCACGTCAACCTGTCGCCGGCGGACGATATCCTGATCTCGGTCGAGCGGCCGCTCAGCGTCGACACGCGCGAACAGATGGTCGCCTCGATCCTGTCGAAGAAGCTGGCGGCCGGGTCCACGCATCTGGTGATCGACATCCCGGTCGGGCCGAGCGCCAAGGTGCGCAACCACACCGACGCCATGCGGCTGCGCAAGCTGTTCGAGTTCGTCGGCGACAGCATCGGCCTCGACATCGAAACGCTGGTGACCGACGGCAGCCAGCCGATCGGGCGCGGCATCGGGCCGGCGCTCGAGGCGCGCGACGTCATGGCCGTGCTGCGCCGCGATCCCGACGCGCCGGCGGATTTGCGGGAAAAATCACTGATGCTCGCGGGACAGCTGCTCGATTTCGATCCTGCGCTGCGCGGCGGCTCGGGCTACGAGCACGCGGTCGAGATCCTCGATTCCGGCCGGGCGCTGCAGAAGATGGAGGACATTATCGACGCGCAGGGCCGCAACAAGACCGAATCGCCGCTCGGCCATATCGTGCAGGACGTGGTCGCGCCCAGGGACGGGCATGTCGTCTCGATCGATTGCTGGCGGATCGCGCGCATCGCGCGCCTCGCGGGCGCGCCGCTCGACAAGGGCGCCGGCATCGACCTGTACAAGAAGCTCGGCGAGCCGGTGAAGGCCGGCGATCCGCTCTACCGCATCTATGCCTGCGTCCAGGCGGACTTCGACTTCGCGACGGCGATGGCGGCGGGCGATCCCGGCTATACGATCGGCGACGGCGACGGCGCCCCGCACCCCGGTTGAGCGGGCCGCGCGGCCGGCGCTTTCAGCGGCTGAAGATGAGAACCGCGCCGGCGCCGATCAGCCCGAAGCCCATCACGGTCTTCAGCGTCGGCACTTCGCCGAGCCAGAAATAGGAAAAGCCGACGAAGACGATCAGCGTGATGATCTCCTGGATGGTCTTGAGCTGGGACGGCTGGTAGACGGCGATGCCGATGCGGTTGGCCGGCACGGCGAGCCAGTATTCCGCGAGCGCGATGAGCCAGCTCACCATCACCGCGGCCCACAGCGGCGCAGACTTGAAACGCAGATGCCCGTACCAGGCGGTCGTCATGAACAGGTTGGAAAAAGACAGCATGATGATGGGATAGAGGTAGGCCATACAGGTCCCCGTTACGCTGCCCGGTCCGGCGGCGCGCCATGGCCGGTATCGAACCCGGCACGCGCGGCGGTCCTCCCGGGGCAGTGCAGCGGAAGACCGGCGCGAGGATACATCCGCGCCCCGGCAGGTGAGAAGATGGCGCCGAACGCGGCCGCACCGGCGCATCACGGTTCGTAAACACCGGCAAGCACGATTTGTTCAAGGAACGATGCCGAGCGCGGTCAAGCCTTCCCGCGCACCTGCGGCCGAACGCTCAGGACAGTCCGACGACCGGCAACGCGGCGCCGTGGACGGCGCTTGCCTCGTCGGAGGCGAGGAAGAGGATCACGTTGGCGAGCTTTTCCGGCGCGACCCAGTTGCCCGGGTCGGCGTCCGGCATGGCGGCGCGGTTCTCGGGCGTGTCGATGATGCTGGGCATCACGCAGTTGACGTTGATGCCGTGGCCGCGCAGCTCCGCCGACAGGCTCTCGGTCAGGCGGATGACGGCGCTCTTCGCAGCGATGTAGGCGCCCATCTGCGCCAGGCCCTGGCGCGCGGCATTCGCGCCGATCGTGACGATCTTGCCGCCGCCCTGCTCCAGCATGCCGGGCACCACCGCCGAGACCGTGTTGAGCAGCGTGCGCGCGTTGAGGTCGAACATGCGGTCCCACGCCGCCGGCGGCAGCGCGTGCACCGGGTCGCCCATGTAGAAACCGCCGGCGATCGCCGCGACGACGTCGATCTTGCCGAAGCGCTTGCACGCAGCCGCGACGGCCGCCCCGACGGAATCGGCTTTCAGCAAATCGGCGGCGCATTTCATCCGGTCCGCCGGCTCGCCCGGATAGGCGGCGTCGAGACGCTTCTGGTCGATGTCGACCAGCACCAGCCGCGCGCCCTGAAGCGCGAAGGCGGTCGCGACGGCCCTGCCGAGGTTGCCGGCTGCGCCCGTGATCAGGACCGTCTTTCCGGTGAAATCCAACATGCGCCTTTCTCCCGCCTCCCCTTCCTTCCGATCAGCCGCTGGCCAGCCGTCCCTTAATCACCTTGCCCGGACGATCGCCGGTCGGCTTGCCGTCCTCGAAGGTCATGACGCCGCTCACCACCGTGCAGGCGATGCCTTCGGCCTTCTGCACCAGCCGCCGCGCGCCGCCGGGCAGGTCGGTCTCCACCGTCGGCAGGCAGGGCTTGATACGGTCCGAGTCGAAGACCACCAGGTCGGCGACCTTACCCTCCTCGATCCGGCCGCGGTCGGCGATCTCCCAGGCGTCGGCGTTGTCGGCGGTCAGCATCTTCACCGCCTCCTCCAGCGTGAAGGCCTGGCGCTTGCGCACCCAGTAGCTCAGCATATGCGTCTGCAGCGACGAGCCCATCTCCTGGCAGACATGCGCGCCGGAATCCGAGAAGGTGGCGAGCGTACGCGGATGGCGCAGCAGTCCCAGCACGGCCTCCGGCGATTCGTTGACCAGCGGCTGCACGTAGAGCTGGTCCGGGTTCTCGATGCTGAGATCGAGGATGACATCGACCGGATCCTGCTGCCGCTCGCGCGACAGCCGCTCGATCGTCGGATCGTCGTCCCAGCCGACGCCCTGCATCGCATAGAGGTTGCCGTAGTCGGGCTTGCGCGGATCGGTCGTCGCGCCCGCGCCGCCCTGGAAGACGTTGTCGCGCGGCTTCATCCGCGCCTCATCGGCCTTCAGCTCGGCGCGCACCGCCGGGTCAGCGAGACGGCGGCGCTGCTCGTCGAGCGGCAGAGCGCGCAGCGCGCGCCAGTGCGGCAGCACGTCGAAGGGCAGATAGGATTTCAGCGAGAACACCGCGTTGATCGACTTGGTCGTCGCCTGGCCCCACATCTTGGCGCCCAGCGCGGTGCTCGCGTCGATGTATTCGGTCTGATACTGCCACGGGTTGGGATTGTCGCCCTGGCGGGAGGAAATGACGCCGAACATCACCGGGCGGCCGCTTTCGATCGCGACCTGCCGCAGGCGCTCGAGAAAGCGCCGCTGCGCCGCGCCGCCGGAAACGTCCGGGCCGGCCTGCAGAATGCCGGCGCCGAGCGCGCCCATCACGCCGGCGATGCGGTCGATCTCCTCCCAGGCGGCGACGCGGCTGGCCACCGGCGTGCCGTCGGGCGTCTCATGCGTCGTGGAGCGCGAGGTGGAGAAGCCGATAGCGCCCGCTTTCAGCGCCTCGCCGACCGCCGCCTCCATCGCCCGGATGTCGTCCTCGGTCGCCGTCTCGCTGAGCGCGCGCTCGCCCATGACATACATGCGAAGCGCCGAATGGCCGATATAGGCGCCGTAGTTGATCGCCTTCGGCAGGCGCTCGACATTGGCGAGATACTCGGGGAAGGTCTCCCAGTTCCAGTCGATGCCGGCCAGCATCGCGTCGGTCGAAATGTCCTCCACCGCCTCGAGGCAGCGCGCATACCATTCCCGCGCCTCGGGCTTGCAGGGCGCCAGCGCGAAGCCGCAGTTGCCCATCATCACGCTGGTGACGCCGTGCCAGCAGGAGCAGCTGCCGAGCGAGTCCCAATTGACCTGCGCGTCCATATGCGTGTGGCCGTCGATGAAGCCGGGCGCGACGATCAGCCCGTCGGCGTCGATCGTGCGTTCCGCCGCCTCCCCGATGCGACCGATCTCGACGATGCGGCCGTCGCGCAGGCCGACGTCGGCCGTGCGGCGCGCGGCGCCGGTTCCGTCGACGACCGTCCCGTTCTTGATCAACAGATCGAGCGCCATGACTTTCCTCCCGTTCGGCGATCACCGATGGTGTTTTCCACAATCGCTTTGGAGACAGTCTGGCGCAAACGCCCGTCGCTGGCCAGCGACCGGCCGGGAGGCTATGGCGATGATCGTTAGAGGATGGCGCGCAGCGCCAGGTAGCTGCCGAGAATGAACAGGCCGACCAGGAAGCAGCGCCGGAAGGCCGCTTCCGAGACCCGGCCCCGCACCCATTGGCCGACCAGCACGCCGGCGAGCGTGGGCAACAGCGACGCCGCCGACAGCCCGGCGAGCGACAGCTGGAAAATACCCGCATGGGCCAGGTTGGCGCCCATCGCCACGGTCGAGGCGGTGAGAAACAGGCCGAGGGTCTGAACCAGACGGTCGCGCTCCATCCCGGTCGCCTGCAGATAGGGCACCGCGGGGACGACGTTGAGCCCCGTGACCGACGCCAGCAGCCCCGTGACCGTGCCCGCCGCGGGCGACAGCCAACGCTCGGCCACCGCGGGGACCGAGAACTGCAGCCGGCTCAACGCCAGCGCCGCATAAAGCGCCAGGACGACGCCCAGCACGATCGCGCCGCGGCCGCTGCCGTCCTTCGTCAGCAGCCCCGATCCCAGCCAGATTCCGAAACAGACGCCGCCGACCATGGGCCAGAAGCGGGCGAAAAGCTCGCGCAGGTGCCGGCCGGCCATCGCCTGCCAAACATTCGTCACAAACGAAGGCACGATCGTCAGCGCGATGGCTTGGGCCGGCGGAATCATCAGCCCCAAGAGGCCGATCGCCGTCGCCGGCAGGCCAAGGCCCGTCGTTCCCTTTATAAATCCGGCCAGTAGGAAAACCAGCGCGGCGACGATGAGGTGGTGCTCGATCATGGCCGGTAAGTTGACAGCGCCCGGTTTCAGGCACAATTTGGAAGAGTTGAAGCGAGCCTTCGGATGAGACGAAGGCTCATAATCCGCGTCCCGGGAGCCCCCCGCCCATGCGATTCGACCTGACCGACCTGCGGCTGTTCGTGGAAGTCGCCGATTCCGCGAGCATCACCCATGGCGCGAGCCGGGCGAACATGGCGCTCGCCTCGGCCAGCGCGCGCATCCGCGGCATGGAGGAAACGCTGGGCATTGCCCTGCTGGAGCGCGGCCGCCGGGGCGTGCGGCTGACGCCGGCGGGTCGCGCTCTGCTGCACCACGCGCGCGTCATCCTGCAGCAGGCGGAGCGCATGCGGGGCGAGCTCGGCGACTATGCGCAGGGCCTCAAGGGCCATGTCCGGCTGCTCGCCAACACCAGCGCGCTGTCGGAGTTTCTGCCCGAGACGCTGGCGGCCTTCCTCACCGCCTATCCCAACATCGACGTCGATATCGAGGAGCGGCCGAGCTACGAGATGGTCGAAGCGATCTCGCAAGGGCTCGCCGATGCGGGCATCCTGTCCGACGCGGTCGATCTCGGCGATCTGGAGATCTTTCCCTTCGGCCACGACCAGCTCGTGGTTATCGTGCCGCACGGTCACCGCTTCACGGAACGGCGCACGATCGCCTTTCACGAAGTGCTGGACGAGGAGCTGGTCGGCATGTCCTACAGCAGCGCGCTGCAGCAGTATCTCGGCCACCAGGCGGCGCCGCTCGGCCGGCAGCCCCGGCTGCGCGTGCGCGTCAACAGCTTCGAAGCGGTCGGCCGCATGGTCGAGCAAGGCGTCGGCCTGGCGATCCTGCCGGATTCCGCGGCGCTGCGCTGCCGGAAATCGATGGACATCGCCAGCATCCCGCTGGCGGAGGCGTGGGCGCTGCGCCGGCTGATCATTTGCTGCCGCCGGTTCGCGGCGCTGCCTGTGCATGCGCAGCGCCTGATCGAGCATCTGACCGCGGCGGGCGCGGCGCCTGATGTCGAGCGGGCGCCGGTGCCCGAGCCGGCGTGACGAGGCCGCCCATGCCCGCGATCTATGTCGATGCCGACGCCTGCCCGGTCAAGGACGAGATCCTGCGCGTGGCCGAACGGCATGGGCTCAAGACCTACATTGTGAGCGACGGGGGCGTGCGGCCCTCGAACAACCCGCTGGTCGAGCTGGTCATCGTCTCACCGGGCATGGACGCCGCGGACGATTGGATCGAGGCACATATCGGCGCGGGCGACATCGCGATTACCGCCGACACGCCGCTCGCCGCGCGCTGCATCGCCAAGGGCGCGCGCGTCCTGCGCTTCAACGGTCAGCCCCTGGACAAACAATCGGTCGGCGCGGCGCTCGCCACGCGCAACCTGATGACGCATCTGCGCGAAACCGGCGAAATTACCGGCGGCCCGCGCCCCTTCACCAAGCAGGACCGCTCGCGCTTTCTCAACGCGCTGGAGACGATGGCGCAGGCGGTGAAGCGGGAACGGCCTTCAACGCCATCGGCTTAGGCGCCGGGCGGCATTCCGCTACCGCCGGCCGACTGACGCAAAAATGCGACAACCGTCACGTTTGGCGCAGCGTTCCTTGTGGTTTCGGGGCACCCGACCTAATATCCGACCTCTCTTGTGGACCTTTGAAGCGCGCGAGTAATCGGCCGGATGATTGGGACTCTCTCTGAAGGGCTCTTCGCTCTCTCGGCAATTATCTGCGTTGCCGCCTGCGCCTATGTGACCGTCGCTTTCGTCGGCATCCGCCGGTTCCGCCGGCGCGCGCCGCGCCGCCTGCCGGACGGTTTCGCGCCGCCGGTGACGATGCTGAAGCCCGTCTGCGGCCTCGACTTCGAGCTCTATGAGAACCTGCGCTCTTTCTGCGAGCAGGATTATCCCAGCTACCAGGTCCTCTTCGCGGTGCGCGCGGCGGACGATCCGGCGGTCGCCGTGGTCGAGCGCATCATCGCCGAGCTGCCGGGCCGCGACGTCTCGCTGGTCGTGGACCCTCGGGTGCATGGCCCGAACCTGAAAGTATCCAATCTCGTCAACGCCTTTTCCGCCGCCAAGCACGACGTCCTCATCATCTCCGACAGCGACATGCGGGTCGGCCCCGACTATCTCGCCAGCGTTTCGCGGCCGTTCGGCGATCCGAAGGTGGGCGTTGTCACCTGCCTCTACCGGGGCGTTTCCGCCGGCAACTATCTGTCGGACATGGCGTGCCTGCAGATCAACGAGTGGTTCCTGCCCTCCGTGCTCGTGTCCGGGCTGATCCAGGGCGACCGCTACTGCTTCGGTGCGAGCATGGCCGTGCGGCGCGAGATCCTGGCGCGCGCGGGCGGGCTCGAATCCCTGCTCGACGTGCTGGCGGACGACCACATGCTCGGCAAGGTCGCGCTCGACCAGGGATACCGCGTCGAGCTCTCCACCTATGTGGTCGATAACGTGGTCAAGGAGCAGTCCTTCACCGCGCTGTTCGCGCATGAGCTGCGCTGGGCGCGGACCATCCGGATATTAAATCCGGCGGGCCACTCCTTTTCCTTCCTGATGAACACCATATCAGTCGCGCTTATTGGCGCCGCCGTCATCGACCTGACGCTCGATGTCGATCCGCTCGAGTATGCCTTGCTGGCGCTCGCGGTCGTCTTGCGTCTGGTGCTGCACGACGTGGTGTCGAGAGCGCTTGAAGTGCCGCGCGCCGCGCCCTATTGGATGATCCCGCTCCGGGACCTGATGAGCTTCGTGGTTTGGGCGGCGAGTTTCTTGAGCAGGGATGTGCGTTGGCGGGGCGAGCGGTTCCACGCCAAGCGCGACGGCACCATGATCCAAGCGGAGACATTGGAGACGACATGAAGACTTTGTTCCTGAACCCGCCGTCCTTCGACGGTTTCGACGGCGGCGCCGGTTCGCGCTATCAGGCGCGGCGCGAGATCCGCTCCTTCTGGTATCCGACTTGGCTCGCCCAGCCCGCGGCGCTGGTGCCGGACAGCCGTCTGATCGACGC
>CAZPFL010000194.1:0-9259 GCA_964585785.1 uncultured Rhodospirillaceae bacterium | reverse complement strand
TGGGCGACGTTCCTGTCGGCGTCGATGGGCGCGCCTCGACGGCGATCGAGGGCAACCCGATCGAAGCGATTTAGGGCGCCGGCGGACCGCTAACGATTGGGCCAGCACCGCCGGTTTTAGCCGCTGGATGCCGGAAATCCGGCCGAATCCTGGCTTCGGAGCGGTGACGTACATCAATTTGCCGCGTAGGGCGCCCTACTATTATATTCGCGGATAGGCATAATTAATGTGCCACGCGATTTTCATTGGACAGATGCGAAGGAGCCCTTTCCCATGTCCTATACGTTGGATCAGTTTGCAGCCGACTGCCACGACGCGCTGAAAGCGGACCCCGGAGAGGCCGGGCGCAAGAAGGTCTTGGAATACGTCAAGAAGGCGCTCAAAGATAAGGAGTTCGTCGCCACCCATCTCGGCGACAAAGCCGATAAAGAGCGCAACATCATTTACGAGGATCCGGAGCTCGGCTTCTGCATCTGCGCGCATGTCTACAAGGGCGCGAAGAAGGGCTATCCGCACGATCACGGCTCGACCTGGGCAATCTATGGCCAGGCAGTCGGCGAGACCGAGATGACCGACTGGGAGTTCGTGACCCGGCCCGAAGGCAATAAGCCGGGCAAGGTCAAGATGACCCGGAGCTACCACCTAAAGCCCGGCGACGCACATCTTTATCCGGTCGGCGCTATTCATGCGCCGATGCGCGAAGGCCCGACCCGCCTGATCCGCATCGAAGGCGAGAATGCGGATAACCTGACCCGCACACGCATCGAGCCGGTCGACGCCGTCAACGCGTAGCGAGAAAAACGAAACCGGGCGCGGCGGATGTCGCGCCCGGTTCTTTCATAGCCAGGGAGGGCCACAGCGTGAGCAACGGCGTCACGCGCATCCGCGCGGAAGAATTGAAAGCCCAATTGAAGGACGGCGGCGAGATCGCCATCCTTGACGCGCGCGAGGAATGGACCTTCGGCAAGCGCCACATCCTCATGGCGTCCTGCGTGCCGCTCAGCCGGATGGAGCTCATGGTGGACGACCTGGTGCCGCGGCGCGGCACGCGCGTCGTCTGGTGCGATGACGGCGACGGGCTGGCCGAGCCGGCGGCCGAGCGCATGGCGGCGCTGGGCTACACCGATGTCTCGCTGCTCGACGGCGGCCTCGCGGCCTGGGAGAAGGCCGGTTACCGCATTTACAGCGGCGTGCATGTGCCGAGCAAGGCCTTCGCCGAGGTGGTCGAGCACGACGCCGGCACGCCCTACATCACCGCCCAGCAGCTCAAGTCGCTGATCGACAGCAAGGCCAACATCGCGATCTACGACAGCCGCTCCTACGAGGAATACAACAACAACAGCATTCCCGGCGCGATCAGCGTGCCGGGCGCCGAGCTGGTCTACCGCTTCACCGACCTGACGCCGTCGAAGGACACGATGGTCATCGTCAATTGCGGCGGCCGCACGCGCAGCATCATCGGCGCGCAATCCCTGATCAACGCGGGCTTCCCCAACAAGATCGTGTCGCTCAAAGACGGCACGATGGCTTGGCATTTAGGCGGCTACGATGTCGTGAACGGCGCGACGCGGCGGCCGCCGGAGGTCTCCGACAAAGGATTCGACGCGGCGCTGAAGGGCGCGGCGACCGTCGCGAAGCTGTGCGACGTCGCCCGGATCGATCAGAAGACGCTCGCCGCCTGGCGCGCCGAGGCGGACACGCGCACGCTCTATGTCCTCGACGTGCGCACGCCGGAGGAATACGAAGCCGGCCACCTGCCGGGCGCGCGCTCGGCGCCGGGCGGACAGCTCGTCCAGGAAACCGACAACCACATGGCGGTCTGGGGCGCGCGGGTCGTGCTGATCGACGATATCGGCGTGCGCGCCACCATGACCGCGTCCTGGCTGAAGCAGATGGGCTGGAGCGACGTCGCCGTGTTGACGATGGACAAGGCCACCGGCGAGCTGGAGACGGGTCCGCATGTGCCGAACGCACTCGGTCTCGACGCGACCTCGGTCAGCTATATCGACGCGCCGACGCTGCGCGACCGGCTGACCTCGGGCGAGACGGTCGTCGTCGATCTCGACTACAGCCGGCAATACCGCCGGGGCCACATCCCGGGCGCCTATTTCTCCACCCGCGCCCGGCTCGGCAAGGCCCTGCACAAGCTGCCCAAAGGGAACGCGATTGTCTTCACCTCGCCGGACGGCGCGCTGGCCTGGCTGGCCGCGGCCGACGCCGCCAAGGAAACATCCGTTCCGGTGATGGTGCTCTCCGGCGGGACCAAGGCCTGGTGCGCAGCGGGTTATCCGCTCGAGGAAGGGCCGACGCACATGGCGGACGAGGCGGACGATGTCTGGCTGTCCGCGCGCGAGCTCGGCAAGAACCGCGAAGAGGCGATGCGCGAATACCTCGCCTGGGAGATCGACCTGGTCAACCAGATGCGCACCGACGACGACCAGCGCTTCCAGGTCGCAACGGGGTGAGGCGCCTTATGATCAACCCACAGGACAAAGACGCATGAGCGCAGACCTGACGGCCCAAGCCCCTTTCGCAGCGCCGGTCGTGGATCAGCTCACCGTGCGGGTCGTCGTCGACTCGGCCTATGAGCGCTTCCTCCCGCCGGCCACGCACCCGTCCGTCACGATCGAGCATATCAAGCGGATCCGCGGGCGCCAGATGTCCACGCTGGCCGCCGAATGGGGCCTGTCGCTTCATCTCGAATCCGCCAACGCAGGCGCGAAGGCGCAATATCTGCTGGACTTCGGCTACACGCCCGAGATCCTCAACCGCAACTTCGACCTGCTCGGCATCGATCCAACGCGCATCCACGGGCTCATTCTGAGCCACGGGCATCGCGACCATTACGGCGGGCTCGACGGCTTCGTGCGTCAGTACCGTGGCCGCATGCGCGACGACCTCTCGCTTTTCGTCGGCGGGGAGGACGTGTTCTCGGAAAAATGGAACCAAGAGAAAGGCGAGGACCCCGAATCCGTCGGCGCGCTCGACCGCACGTCGCTGACCGCGCAGCATGTCGCGCCCTGCTGCTGCGGCACACCGCACGCGCTCGACGGCTGCTTCACCACCGGTTACATCGAGCGCAACTCCTTCGAGACAGTGAGCGGCGGCTCGCTGGTCGAAGACGTCGACGACCACTTCACCGAAGCGGAGCGCCGCGGCAAGCTGGTCAAGGACCTGCATCCGGGCGAGCACGCCGCCTGCTACATCGTGAAGGGCCGCGGCCTCGTGGTCATCTCTTCCTGCGGCCATGCCGGCATCATCAATACGGTGCGAACGGCGATGGCCGTGGCGAATGTCGACAAGTTGCACGCCGTGCTCGGCGGCTTCCATCTGGGCCCTGCCCCGCTCGACTACATCGATCACACGGTGGACGAGCTGGAGTCACTGAAGCCCGACGTGGTGGTGCCGATGCATTGCACCGGAAGCAACTTCATCGACGCGATGCGCCGGCGCATGCCGGACCGTCTCGTCACGTCGAACGTCGGCAGCCGCTTCACATTCGGGGTTTGAGTCCCGTATAAATTCACGGCCTTCCGCGCACCGTGCCCGGTGCCTGACTCGTGAAAGGGACCCCCATGCCACAGAAGAAACCCAACATCGTGCTCATCCTCGCCGACAATCTCGGCTGGGGCGAGCTTGGCTGCTACGGCGGCGGCGTGCTGCGGGGCGCGCCGACACCGCGCATCGACGCGCTCGCCGCGCAGGGGCTGCGCTTCCTCAACTTCAACGTCGAGAGCGACTGCGTGCCGACCCGCGCCGCGCTGATGACCGGCCGGCAGGCGATCCGAACCGGCGCGTTCCAGTCGGTCCCGGCTGGGCTGCCGCAGGGGCTGACGCGCTGGGAAGTCACGATGGCGGAGAAGATCTCCCAGCAGGGCTACGCCACCGCGCTCTACGGCAAATGGCATCTCGGCGACCGCGAGGGACGCCTGCCGACCGACCGCGGCTTCGACGAGTGGTACGGCATCCCGCGGACGATGAACGAAGCGATGTTCCTGACCAGCCACGGCTACGATCCGGAGGTCGTCGACATCCCTTACATCATGGAGGGCAAGAAGGGATCGGAATCGCGCAACGTCAAAGTTCTCAACCATGACTCGCGCCGCCTGATCGACGGCGAGGTGACCGAGCGCACGATCGACTTCATGGAGCGCAGCGTGAAGGCGGGCAAGCCCTTCTTCGCCTACGTGCCGATCACGCAGCTGCATTTCCCGAGCCTTGCCCATCCCGACTTCATGGGCCGGACGGGCCATGGCGAGATGGCGGACTCGCTCGTCGAGATGGACCACCGCGTCGGCCAGATCGAGGATGCGCTCGACCGGCTCGGCATCGCCGAGGACACGCTGCTCCTCTTCGGCTCCGACAACGGCCCGGAGTTCCGCAAGCCCTGGCGCGGCACCGCCGGCTACTGGCGCAGCACCTATCACACCGCGATGGAAGGCAGCCTGCGCGTGCCCTTCATGATGCGCTGGCCCGGCAAGATCGCGCCCGGCGGGGTGAGCGACGAGATCGTGCACATCACCGACCTCTATCCAACCCTGCTCGGCCTCGTCGGCGCCGAGGCGCCCGCGGACCGGCCGATCGACGGCGTCGACCAGCTCGACTTCTTCCTCGGCAAGCAGGCGAAGTCGAACCGCGAAGGCTTCGTCTTCTATATCAAGAGCGAGATGCGCGCGGCGAAATGGCGCCACTGGAAAGTCCATTTCGTCTGGGAGCCGGAGGTCAACGACGGCGCGATCAAGCTCGAGGCGCCCTACATCTTCAACCTGATCCAGGACCCGAAGGAGGAGACCAACGTCGCGCTCGAGGCCAACTGGGTGCGCACGGTCGTCTTCAAGATGGTGCGCGAGTTCCAGGAGAGCCTGATGGCCTACCCGCCGGTGCCGCCCGGCGCGCCGGACCCCTATACGCCCCCGAAAACCGGGGGCTAGGCGCGGCGGCAACGCGATTTCTGTCCCCTGACCGTTCCGCTATACTGCCAACGTGACGGCCGCACGAAGACGGCCGCGAGCGGTAAAGGGACGGAAATGACGACACCCGAAGAAGGACTTGAGCTGACCCGGGTCGGCCCGGGTACGGTCATGGGTGCGCTGATGCGGCGCTACTGGGTGCCGGCGGCGCTGTCCTCGGAGCTGGCGGCCGACGGCGACCCGATGCGGCTCATGCTGCTGGGCGAGAAGCTGATCGCCTTTCGCGACAACGCGGGCAGGGTCGGGATCATGGACCACCGCTGCCCGCATCGCTGCGCCTCGCTGTTCTTCGGCCGTAACGAGCAAGGCGGCATCCGCTGCGTCTATCACGGCTGGAAGTTCGACACGGAGGGCCGCTGCACGGACATGCCCAACCTGCCGGCGCATCAGGACTTCAAGGATAAGGTCCGGGCCAGGGCCTACCCCACGGCGGAGCGCAACGGCCTGATCTGGGTCTATATGGGCCGCGAGACGGTGATGCCGCCGCTGCCGGAGCTCGAGGCGACGCTGCTGCCGGCCGAGGACGTGCAACTCACCATGATCCAGCGCGAATGCAACTGGCTGCAGGCGCTGGAAGGCGACATCGATACCTCGCACTTCTCCTGGCTGCATTTCGGCGCGATCCAGCCGGAGGACATCGACCCCGCCTCAACCTCGCGCTACAACGCGCTCAACCGCGCGCCGGAGTACTATTCGACCGAGACCGATTGGGGCACCATGTATGGCGCGTGGCGCGTGGCTGCGGACGACCAGACCTACTGGCGGGTCGCGCATTTCATGTTCCCCTTCTGGACGATCACGCCGGAAAGCCCGTTCAGCCACCAGGTCGCGCACCGCGCCTGGGTGCCGATGGATGACACCCACACCATGATGCTGGCCGTCGTGTGGAAGGGCCGCCGCGCCAACGCGCGTGTCGACCGCCAGGGCAACCCCTTCCCCGGCGCGAAGCCGGGCGGCATTCCCCTGCAGCCCAACACGACCGACTGGTACGGCCGCTGGCGGCCGGTGCAGAACGCCGCGAACGACTACCTGATCGACCGCGACGTACAGCGCAACGGCAGCTACACCGGCATCGAAGGCATCATCATGCAGGATCAGGCGGTGACCGAGAGCATGGGGCCGATCACCGACCACGGTTTCGAGCACCTGGCGCCGAGCGACCGGATGATCACCCAGACGCGGCGCCGGCTGCTGCGCGCCGCCCGCGCGCTACGGGATAAAGGCGAAGCGCCGCCGGCCGCGGACGATCCGTCGGTCTACCTCGGCGCGCGCGGCGGCGAGTTCCTGGCGCCGAAGGCGCTCGGATGGCCCGAGGTCTATCGGCACGCGCTCGCCAGCATCGCCGACCCGACCGGCCGGTTCGCGCAAGCGGCGGAATAAAAAAAGGAGGACACCATGACGCGCCACGTCGTCGATTACGAAGGCCTCGAACGGGCGGACGTCGTCAAGCTGCGCGACGCCAAGACGCCGGACGACATGCCGTTCAGCCTCAGCAAGATCAGCCATGTCGTGTTGAAGGTGACGGACCTGGAGCGCTCGGTGAAGTTCTACACCGAGGTTATGGGCATGCGCGTTTCGGATTCCTATCCGGAGACGATGATGCCGGGCCGCATGGTGTTTCTCCGCTGCGCCAACGGCGACCATCACAGCGTCGCGCTGATCGGCGGCAAGAAAGGCCCGGCCGACAACAGCGAGCTGCACCATTTCGCCTTTGAGGTCGACACGGTGGACGAGATCTTCCGCGCCCGCGACCACCTGCGGAAGCACGGCGTGCCGATCCATTTCGAGGGCCGCCGCCGCGCCGGCCAGCAGATCGCGCTCGAGTTCACCGACCCCGACAAGCATCAGATCGAGATCTGCTGGTGCATCGACCGCATCGGCCCGCATGAGAAGTCCCGCCGGCCCGAGGAGTGGAAGGAATGTTTCAGCCTGGAAGAGGCCGTCCAGAACCCGCCGAAGGGCCAGGACCCGACGCTGAAGGACAAGGGGCTGTTGGCGAAATGACGCGGGGCCGGACAATGACAATCGACGATTTCGAACCAGGGAGATGACGATGGGCGCGAAGGATGCGGCACGATGCGTGAACGTCGCCGAGGCGGCGCATTTCTCACCGGACGCCAGGGTCAATGAGGAGCTGATGGCGACCAGCACCATGGTCACGCGCATGAACTGCTACGAGCCGGGCCAGGTGACGCCGATGCACATGCACCCGGGCGAGGACGAGATCTTTTACATCGTCGAAGGCCAGGGAACGGTCAGCTTCCAGGGTCGCCCCGATCTCCCCTTCAAGGCGGGTGATCTCATCTGCCTTCCCGGCGACCAGTTCCATCAGATCACCGCCGGGCCCGACGGCCGTACCGTGCTGATCTATTTCATGACGCCGGACTACGCGAGTGTCCGGCCCGGCGATCGTCCCGGTAACCCGGCGATCACGCGGCTGCCGGGCGAACGGGCGTAAGTCCAGGCCGCCGGGCGACGCCCTGGAGATCAGACCACGCCGTCTTCCCGCAGCGCCGCGATTTCGACGTCCGAATATCCGATCTCGGCCAGGATCGCGTCCGTGTGCTCGCCGAGTTGCGGCGCGCGGTGACGAATAGCGCCGGGGGTCTTCGTGACCTTGACCGGCGTCCGCACCACCGGCCCCGGCTTGGGCATGCCCGGATAGTCCATCGCCTCGTAGAAGCCCGCCGCGCGGACATGCGGGTCTTCCAGCGCCTGCTGCGGGGAATAGACCGGGGCGACCGGCAGGCGCGCCTTTTCCAGCGCGGCCATGACCTCCTCGGTCGTGCGCTCGCCGCACCATTCCTGCATCCGCTCGCTGATCGCCTCGCCGTTCCAGCCACGGGCGTCGTCGTCCTTGAAGCGGTGGTCGCTGAGCCAATGCTCCTCGCCCATCAGCGCGGCCCAGCGGTTGAACATCGGCTGGCCCACGGTGATGACGAGCACGCTGCCGTCCTTGGTCTTGAACACATCCGACGGCGCGCTGAGCTGGCCGCGATTGGCGGTCGCGACGCGGTTCGTCTGCTTGACCGCCTGCTCCATCAGCGCAGCGTTGGTGACGGTCAGCGCGGTGGCGAGCAGCGCGCCCTGCACCTCCTGCCCCTCGCCGGTCTTCTGGCGGTTCATCAGCGCCATCGCCGTGCCGAAAGCAGACAGCGCGGCGGTGGAATAGTCGACCCAGGGCGAGAAGGATTTCACCGGGTCGCCCGGATGCCCGCTCAGATACATGATGCCGCTCATCGCCTGGGCGACGGAGTCGAAGCCGACCTTGCGCTCATAGGGACCGCCATAGCCGAAGGCCGTGGCGGTCGTCAGGATGATATCGGGCTTGATCGCCGACAGCGTCGCGTAGTCGAGGCCGAGTTGCTTCAGCGCCGCCTCGGGCAGGTTGGCGACGACGACATCCGCGGTCGCGACCAGGCGGCGGACGATCTCCCGCCCCTGCTCGCTCACGGGATCCAGGGTCATGCCGCGCTTGTTGCGGTTGACCTGCAGGAACATCGCGCCGGAGTCGTCCGTCTCGCTGAGCGGCAGGACGAAGCGGTCCTCGCCGCCGCCGATGCGCTCGATGCGGATCACCTCCGCCCCGAAATCGCCCAGCAGCGCCGCGCACCACGGCCCCGCGATATACCGCCCGAAGTCGAGCACCCGAATCCCGTCGAGCACGCCTGTCATTTTTTTCTCCCTATTCTTCGCGCCGCCTGAAAGCCCGCGGCGGCTTTCTCACCGTCCGCCCTTGAGCCAGGCCTCCTTGTCGAAGGCCACGTTGTCGCCAAAGAAATGCACGACACGGTCGAGCTTGTCGACCTCGGCGATGGTGTAGGTCCGCGTTGGCTTGAGGATGCGCTCGGACGCTGGATAGGCCTCGACCCAGGCGTCGGCGGTCTGCAGCGTGCTCTGCCGCTGCAGCACGTCCCAGATGTAATAGTGGTGCGGGATGACGACGCGCGGCGCGAGCCGGTCGATGATCGAGGCGGTGTGGACGTGACCCATGACATGCTGCGAGCCGTCGACCGGCAGCAGCGCGATGTCGATGCGGCCGAGCGCCTTCCAGATCGCGTCCGGCGGGTTGTGCCGGTTGTCGCCCCAGTGAACGATGCGGATATTTCCGGTCTCGACCACGATCAGGCAGTGGTCCCAGGAACGCGGGTTGTTCGGCGGCTCGATGTCGGTGCCGCCGAACGGCTTGTGGATCTTCTTGAAGTCGTAGAGCGCGCAGCTCGAATCCGTCGCATGCTTGTCGGCGAAGCCGTAGATCGTCATGTCGCCGAAGCGGTACAGGCCGATCA
>CAZPFL010000193.1:0-9270 GCA_964585785.1 uncultured Rhodospirillaceae bacterium | reverse complement strand
GCGACCGGCGACGGCGCCACGCAGTCGAGCAGGCTGCCGCGCTCGGTCACGACCTCGCAGACGTCGAGCACCCCCTGGTTGTTCGGCACCTCGGGGTCGAGCAGCGCCTTCAGCGAATAGCAGACCGACGCCTTTGTCGCGTTCTGCGTGACGTTGATGTTGCCGCGCACCTGGGGCGCGGTGCCGGTGAAGTCGAAGCGGATGCGGTCGCCCGCCACCGTGGCCGCGAGCCGGATCGGGATGTCGACCGCGCCGAGCCCGTCGTCGTCCATCACGTCCTCGAAGCGGTAGACGCCGTCGGGGATGGCGGCGACCGCGTCGCGCATGCGCCGCTCGGTGCGGGCGACGATGTCGCGGAAACCCTGCGCGAGCACGGACGCGCCGTATTGCCCCGTGATCTCCCCCAGCCGGCGCGCGCCGAGGCGGCAGGCCGAGATCTGCGCGTAATAGTCGCCGCGCCGCTCCTCCGGCAGGCGCACGTTGAGCAGCAGCAAATCGAGGATATCGCGCTGCAGCTCCCCTTTGCGGAACAGCCGCACGACCGGAATGCGGATGCCTTCCTGGTAGATCTCCGACATGCCGCCCGCCATCGAGCCCGGCGCCATGCCGCCGACATCGGCGTGATGGGCAATGTTGCACATGAAGGCGATCAGCCCGCCGTCCACGAAGACCGGCATGGCCATGTTGATGTCCGGCAGATGCGTACCGCCCGCGGCGTGCGGGTCGTTGGCGACGAACAGATCGCCCTCGGCAATCTCGTCCATCGGTACCTTGGCGCGGATCGCCGCCATCATGCCGATCATCGAGGCGAGATGGATCGGCAGCGAGCTTTCCGCCTGGACGATCAGCCGGCCCTCCGGGTCGCAGATCGCGGTCGAGTGGTCGCGCCGCTCTTTTATGTTCGTGGAGTATGCGCTCCGCATCAGCGCGATGAAGGTCTCGTCGGTCACCGAGCGCAGCGCGTTGAACAGGATCTCCAGCGTGACGGCGTCGAGTGCCGCATTTTTCCCGGTCATGGCGCGAGCTCCAGCAGCAGGTTGGCGTGGCCGTCGACCCGCGCCCGGTCGCCCGGGAAGACGATGGTGGTCGCGTCGAGCTGGTCGATCACCGCGGGCCCGGTAATGACGCAGCCGGGCCGTAGCGCGGCGCGGTCGAACACCGGCGTCGCGACGGGATCCTCGCCGGTGAACCAGACGGACCGCGTCTCGACCGGCGGGGGCGGCGTCGCCGGTCCCAGCGCGGCCGGCGCCGTGCCCGGCTGGCGCAGCCGGCCATGCGCGGTGAGCCGGATGTTGATGATTTCGACCGGGTCGTCGGGATTGTGGAAGCCGTAGTTGCGCTCATGCGCCTCGAAGAACAGCCGGCGCAGCGTCTCCGCATTCGGCAAAGCCGGCGCGCGCCGGGCATCGGTGCTTTCCCCAGCCGGTACCCGCAGCTCGAAATTCTGCCCGACATAGCGCATGTCGAAGCTGAGCTCGAGCGCGTGGCCGATCGCATCGCCGGCGCTCGCCTTCGCCCACGCGCCCGCCTGCCCCGCCAGATCGGCGACCGCCGCCGCGACCGGCGCGAGCCCGTCCGCCGCGACGAGGAAACGGCCGCTCGCGACGAAATCCTCCTTCAGGTCCGAGACCACGAGGCCCTGCGCGCAGAGGATGCCGGGCGCGGGCGGCACGATGATCTCGCGCATGCCGAGCGCGCGCGCCACGTCGACGGCGTGCAGCGGCCCCGCGCCGCCCATCGCCAGCAGGCTGAAGCGCCGCGGGTCATGGCCGCGCTCGACCGAGATCGCGCGGATCGCGCGCACCATGTTGGCGACGACGATGCCGAGGACGCCCTGTGCCGTCTTCTCGACCGAAAAGCCCAGACGCTCGGCGACCGGCGCCATCGCCCGCCGCGCCGCGTCGCCGTCGAGCGCCATGGCGCCGCCGAGAAGCCCGCGCGGCGAAAGCCGGCCGAGCAGGAGATTGGCGTCCGACACGGTCGGCCGGTCGCCGCCCCGGCCGTAGCAGGCCGGCCCCGGATCGGCGCCCGCGCTCTCCGGCCCTACTTTTAAGAGTCCATCGCGGTCGAACCAGGCGATCGAGCCGCCGCCCGCGCCGACCGTGTTGATATCGACCATGGGCAGGCGCACGGGAAAGCCCGCAACCTCCTGCTCATTGTTGATCCCGGCGCGGTGGCCGCGGATCAGGCAGACGTCGGCGCTGGTGCCGCCCATATCGAGGGTGATGACGTCGGGCCGCTCGGCCAGCCGCCCGATATGGACCGCGCCGACCGCGCCCGCCGCCGGCCCGGAGAGCGCGGTGCGGATCGGATAATCGCCGGCGCGCGCGACCGACATCAGCCCGCCGCTCGACTGGTTGATGCCGATGGTCGCCTTGGGCGCGCGCTCGGCCAGCCCTTGCGCGAGATGGCGCATGTAGCGGCTCAGCACCGGCTGGAGATAGGCGTTCTGCACGGTCGTGGAGAAGCGCTCGAACTCGCGGAACTCGGGCTGCACGTCCGACGACAGCGAGAGATGCAGCTCGGGCATCGCCGCCCGCAGCGCGTCGCCGATGCGCCGCTCGTGCGCCGGATTGAGGAAGCCGAACAGGAGGCAGACCGCGCAGGCCTCGACATCCGCCGCGCGCACCGCGTCCACCGCGTCCTGGAGCGCCGCCTCGTCCAGCGGCTCGATGACCTCGCCCCGCGGGCCGATGCGCTCGGCGATCTCGAAGCGCCGCTCGCGCGGCACCAGCGGCGGCGGATAGTCGGCCTTGAGATCGTACATGCGGGGGCGGACCTGGCGGCCGATCTCAAGCAGATCGCGGAAGCCCGCGGTGGTGATCAGCGCGACCTTGGCGCCGCGCCGTTGGATCAGCGCGTTGGTCGCGACCGTCGTGCCGTGGCCGAGCCGGCCGATCGCCGCCGGATCGATGCCCTCCATGCGGCACAGCGCGTCGAGCCCGTCGAGGATCGCGCGCGCCGGGTTGTCCGGGGTCGAGAGCGTCTTGTGCACGCGCTCGCGGCCGCCGCCTCCATCTCCGCCGCCACTGTCGTCGCCGAAGGCGTAGAAGTCGGTGAAGGTCCCGCCGACATCGACGCCGATGAACCAGATCATGTCGCTTCCCGTCGCTCCTTCCGCCGTCCTCGTGAGTCTCCGGGCACTCACACTAACAGGTTAGTGTGGACGACGGCCATTGCCTCGGCTAGGCTGATCACGACGCCAATTCAAAGCCGTAGGCTGCCCGCCTGGGGAATCACAAGGACGGGCGGCACGGCGCTGGGTGGCAAGAAGCGCCCGCCGGTACCGCCGCGGGCCGGGGATAAGAAAAACGAATACAGGGAGAGATTTTATGTTCCGAACCGTTTCCAAAGTTGTCGTTGCGGCGGCCCTCGCTGGCGCCATGGGGCTGGCGGCCGCCACGGCATCCGCAGCGGATCTTCCCAAGAACAGTTTCAAGGTGGTGGGCACCTGGGGCAACCTGACCAACTACCAGGACTATGAAGGGCCGTTCTGGAACAAGACGGTCGAGAAGGACTCCAACGGCGCGATCACCGCGCATGCGCAACCGCTCACCGAGCTCGGCCTGAAGGGCTTCGAGGTCATGCGCCTGCTCAAGCTCGGCGTGTTCGACTTCGCCTTCGGCGTGATCGGCTATGTCGCCTCGGAAGACGCGCTGTTCGAGGGCGTTGACCTCTCGGCCGTCGCGCAGGACATCAAGACCGCGCGCAAGATCACCGAGGTTTACCGGCCGACGCTGGAGAAGGCGTTCGAGAAGACCTTCGGCGCCAAGCTGATGCTGATGTATCCCTTCCCGAGCCAGATGCTGTTCTGCAACGGAAAAGTTGACGGCATCAAGGACCTCAAGGGCAAGAAGATCCGCGTCTACAGCACGACGCTCGGCGATTTCGTCGAGGGCGTCGGCGCCAACAGCGTGACGGTCGCCTTCGCGGAAGTCGTGCCCGCCCTGCAGAAGGGCGTGGTCGATTGCGGCATCACCGGCACCATGCCAGCCTACAAGGCCAAGTGGTGGCAGGTGGCGAACACGATGTACGCGCTCCGCGTCGGCTGGGGCATCTCCTTCGGCGCGTTCAGCCTGAAGCGCTGGAACCAGCTCGACAAGCCGACCCAGGCCTTCTTCACCAAGGAGATGGCCAAGCTGGAAAACCAGCTTTGGAAAGGCATCGGCGACGAGGACGAGATGGGCGTCATCTGCAACACCGGCGTCGGCGGCAAGTGCACGGTCGGCGAGCCCGGCAAGATGAAGCTGGTCAAGCCGTCCAAGGCGGACATCGAAGAGCGCCGCAAGATTCTGCGGAACTACATCCTGAAGCGCTGGGCGAAGCGTTGCAGCCCGGAATGCGTCAAGAACTGGAACGCAACGGTCGGTAAGCTGGTCGGCATCAAGGCCGGCAGCTGAACGAGCCTCGAATCGGGCGGCGCGGGGCCGGCGGCCTGACCGCCGGCGCCGGCCGCCCGAAGGTTCTCCGATATGCTCGATAGCTTCATCAAACGACTGGAAACCGTCTCTCGGTTTGCGGTCTGGGCCGGCGGCGCGATGCTGTTCTTCGCCGCTTTCATGGTAACGGGCGACGTCCTGGTCCGGGCGACCACGGGCCACTCGATGGGCGGCTCGGACGAGATCTCCGGTTACCTTCTCGCGATCAGCACGAGCTGGGCCCTGTCCTACGCCCTGCTGCACCGCATCAACGTCCGGGTCGATGCGCTCTATCTGACCTTCCGCCGGCCGCTGCAGGCCATCCTCGACCTAACGGGCCTGCTGATTCTCACGTCCTTCATGCTGATCGTCACCTGGCGGGCGATCGAGCTGTTCATCCATTCGGCCAAATACTGGGCGAAGTCGATCACGCCGATGCAGACGCCGCTCGCGATCCCGCAGTTCTTCTGGGCCGTCGGGCTGGTGCTGTTTTCGGTGACGCTGATCGCCGTGCTGCTGCGCTGCGCGGTGGCGATGGGGCAGCGCGACATCGCCACGGTCGCCCGGCTCGCCGGCGCGCGCACGCAGATCGAAGAGGTGGACGAGGAAGTCCATCTGAGCGAGCTGCGGGTGAAGTCGGAACGGGGCGAGGCCTAAAGCATGCTGATCACCGCCCTCGTCCTCCTGCTCGGGCTTCTGGCGATGAGCGTCCCGGTCGCCGCGGCCCTCGGTACGCTCGGGCTCACCCTCAGCCAGATCTATTCGCTGATGCCGCTGCATCTCGCGATCGGCGAGGCATTCTGGCAGAACGGCACCGAATTCCTGCTCATGGCGATCCCGATGTTCATCCTGCTGGGCGAGCTGCTGCTGCGCTCGGGCATCGCCGGGCGGATGTACGCCGCGCTGGCGCAGTGGCTGTCCTGGCTGCCGGGCGGGCTGATGCATTCGAATATCGGCTCTTGCGCCATGTTCGCCGCCACCTCGGGCTCGAGCGTGGCGACGGCGGCGACGGTCGGCACCGTCGCGCTGCCGGAGGTCGAGCGGCACGGCTACAACGAGCGGCTCTTCCTCGGCACGCTGGCGGCGGGCGGCACGCTCGGCATCCTGATCCCGCCGTCGATCAACCTGATCATCTACGGCCTGCTGACCGACACCTCGGTGCCCGATCTCTACCTCGCCGGCTTCATCCCCGGCTTCCTGCTGGCCGGCATGTTCATGATGACCGTGCTGGTCTTCTGCATCATGTATCCGGAATGGGGCGGCACGCCGATCGAGACCTCCTGGGAGCGCCGCATCAAGAGCCTGCCGAACCTGATACCGCCGATGCTGGTCTTCGTCGTGGTCGTCGGCACGATCTACGCGGGCTGGGCGACGCCGACCGAGGCCGCCTCGCTCGGCGTGGTCTTCGCGCTCATCCTCGCCGGCTATTACAAGTCGCTGTCGCTCGACATGCTGCGCGAAGCCGTCGAGGGCACGATGAAAACGACCGCCATGGTCATGCTGATCATCCTGGCGGCGATCTTCCTCAACTTCATCCTCGCCTTCATCGGGCTGACCGAACAGCTCACGCGCTTCATCCAGGGGCTTGGGCTGGGGCCGACGAACACGCTGCTGGTGATCATCGTCTTCTATCTCGTGCTCGGCTGCTTCATGGAGACGCTGTCGATGCTGATCACCACGGCGCCGCTGATCACGCCGATCGTGATCGCGCTCGGCTATGACCCGGTGTGGTTCGGCATCCTGCTCACCGTGCTGCTCGAGACCGCCTTGATCACGCCGCCCGTCGGCGTAAATCTGTACGTGGTGCAAGGCGTTCGAGCGAGAGGCGCGTTGAACGACGTGATCATCGGCACCCTGCCCTTCGCGGCGACGATGTTCCTGATGCTGGCGTTGCTCGTCGTGTTCCCGCAGGTCGCGCTCTGGCTGCCGAAGGCGTTGCACTAGGACACGGCGCGCCGCCCGTCGCACAAAAAAATTTCAGCAAAAAACGAATGTGGCGTTCCGTCGCACGGAACAACGATTCGCTAATCGGCGTTGCTCTCTTATTGGGCAGACGCCGGCAAAAACACCGCCAAAGGCGGATGCGAATTCGGGGCGTGAAGAAAAATATCGTTGCCCGGAAAACAGTTAGAGAGGTTCGGCAGACTATTTGCAGGGTTACGGCAAAATGCCGCTTGCAAAACGAGGCATATGCCGGTTCGGTGAAGTGTTGGTGGGAGTTTCAGTATTCAAAAGTGTTACTGAAATTTTTTACCAACAAGATTGCGTCAGTAAGTATATATTAAATATACGGGCGCACGATTCGCCAAAGAAAAGTGAACTGGTGGGCAATAAAAGAACAAATATGAGAGGGTTTTTGCGGGTAGTCTAGATCAGCAACTTTGATAAGTATCGGGAAGGTTTGAGCTATGGACATCTTCGACGTCTTTTCCGAAGTCTACGCACGGGAAAAGCAAGAGGATCTGTCGCTTCAAGAGTATCTCCTGGCTTGCCGCGACAATCCGATCATGTACGCCAGCGCCGCGGAGCGCATGGTGGCCGCGATCGGAGAGCCGGAACTGATCGACACCAGCACCGATCCGCGTTTGGGGCGGATCTTCATGAACCGCACCATCAAGCGGTATCCGGCATTCAGTGAATTCTACGGCATGGAAGACACGATCGAGCGGATCGTGGGCTACTTCCGCTATGCCGCGCAGGGCTTGGAAGAGCGCAAGCAGATCCTCTATCTGCTCGGTCCGGTGGGCGGCGGCAAGTCGACCCTGGCGGAGCGCCTGAAACAGCTCATGGAAATGACGCCGATCTACGTGCTCAAGGCCGGCGACGAGCTGAGCCCGATCTACGAATCGCCGCTCGGCATGTTCAGCCGCGAGAAGTTCGGCGATCTTCTGGAGACGAAATACGGCATTCCGCGCCGCCGGCTGACCGGCCTCGCGTCGCCCTGGGCGATCAAGCGGCTCGACCAGTTCGGCGGCGACCTCGGCAAGTTCTCGGCGGTCAAGCTCATGCCGTCGAAGCTGCGCCAGATCGCGATCGCCAAGACCGAGCCCGGCGACGAGAACAACCAGGACATCTCCACGCTGGTCGGCAAGGTCGACATCCGCAAGCTGGAGCATTTCAGCCAGCACGACCCGGATGCCTACAGCTACTCGGGCAGCCTGAACCGCACGACGCAGGGGCTGCTGGAATTCGTCGAGATGTTCAAGGCGCCGATCAAGGTGCTGCATCCGTTGCTGACCGCGACGCAGGAAGGCAACTACATCGGCACCGAATCGCTCGGCGCGCTGCCCTATCAGGGCATCATCCTGGCGCACTCGAACGAGTCCGAGTGGCAGCAGTTCAAGAACAACAAGAACAACGAGGCGTTCCTCGACCGCCTGTGCGTGGTCAAGGTGCCCTACTGTCTGCGCGTTACGGAAGAGACGCAGATCTACAGGAAGCTGCTCAGGGAAAGCGAGCTGTCGCGGGCGTCCTGCGCGCCGGAGACGCTCGAGATCCTCGGCCGCTTCGGCATTCTCACGCGCCTCAAGGAGCATGAGAACTCGAACCTCTACACCAAGATGCGCGTCTACGACGGCGAGAACCTGAAAGACACGGGCCCGCAGGTCAAGACGATGCAGGAATACCGCGACACCGCCGGCGTCGATGAAGGCATGACCGGGATCAGCACGCGCTTCGCCTTCAAGGTGCTGTCCGAGACCTTCAACTACGACACCGAGGAGGTCGCGGCCGACCCCGTCCACCTGATGTATGTGCTCGAGCAGTCGATCAAGCGCGAGCAGTTCCCGGACGAGATCCAGAACACCTATCTGGAATTCATCAAGGCCGAGCTGGCGCCGAAATACGCGGAGTTCATCGGCGCCGAGATCCAAAAGGCCTATCTCGAGTCCTATACCCAGTACGGCCAGAATCTGTTCGACCGCTACATCGCCTATGCCGACGCCTGGATCGAGGAGCAGACCTACAAGGATCCGGACACCGGCCAGATGTTCGACCGCAATATCCTGGACGAGGAGCTGTCGAAGATCGAGAAGCCGGCCGGCATCACCAACGCCAAGGACTTCCGCAACGAGGTCGTCAAGTTTGCGCTGCGCGCGCGCGCCCGCAACGACGGCCACAATCCCGACTGGACCAGCTACGAGAAGCTGCGCGAGGTCATCGAGAAGCGGATGTTCAGCAACGTCGAGGACCTGCTGCCGGTCATCAGCTTCGGGACCAAGAAGGACTCGGACACCGACGCCAAGCACACGGAATTCGTGCACCGCATGACGAACCGCGGCTACACGGAGCGTCAGGTCCGGCGGCTCGTGGAATGGTACATGCGGGTGAACAAGGCCGGCTAAGGCCGGGCTTACAGCCATGCACCATTTCATAGACCGGCGCCTCAATCCCAAGGACAAAAACCTTGGCAATCGCCAGCGGTTCATGCGTCGCGCGCGGGCGCAGATCAAGAAGGTCGTCAACGACTCGATCAAGAACCGCAAGATCTCCAACGCGGACGAGGGCGAGACCATCTCGATCCCGACCAAGGGGATCGCCGAGCCCCGCTTCGTGCTGTCGCGGAATGGCGGCTACCGCGAGCGGGTGTTCACCGGCAACAAGCAGTTCAACTCCGGCGACAAGATCCAGAAGCCGACCCAGGGCGGTGGCGGCGGCGACGGGGGCAAGCAGGCCTCGGATCAGGGCGAGGGTGAAGACGCCTTCACCTTCGCGCTCAGCCGCGAGGAGTTCCTCGACATCTATTTCGAGGATCTCGAGCTGCCCGACCTGGTGAAGAAGGATTTGAAGGAGATCAAATCCTTCCAGTACAAGCGCGCCGGCTACAGCCTGTCCGGCACGCCGAACCAGATCT
>CAZPFL010000192.1:0-9427 GCA_964585785.1 uncultured Rhodospirillaceae bacterium | reverse complement strand
AACCTCCACACTGATAAACTCGCAAACTCCCCAAGAAACGTGCCGAACCGCCCCCCGCTGACCGCCGCAATTGCCACACTGCGCCGCTTAAAACAGGAAAACTGCAGTTCGCCAGTTAGAATAACCATCCGATCGCCCGGCAAACCAAGGTAAAAAGCTTTGAGAATAAAAGTTACGAACCCGTTGTTGCGGTTTAGCCACAAAAAATCACTACAAATCATAAACATAGATCATATTAATCATATTTTCTGATCGATTAGTTCTTGCTTATAGGTCCATAATGTGGATGTTCATTAACGTGTGGATGAGATTTACTGATCAATATTTTCGATTGATGTGATCGATAAATTTAATATTGCGGTTTTGTTTCTCTCGCCACCATTGCCAGGTCGAGGCCCGCCCTCCCAAAATCACGTTTGAAGGCCACGGACCGGATCGTGACTGCCCCCTGGCCGATATTCTCTAAGGCCGGGATTCACCAACAGATTCCTGATCGTGACGGTTTGCCGACGCTCGATGAAAGGACGCGTCGAGGCGGGCCCTCTTGCTCCCGACGTTACGCTGCTCGCTGCACGCGTCAGAGGCGGCCGGCGGCACATTCGGAACCGCGATCGCCGTTCGGGACAATCCCCTGTCCATGCCGCCAAGCCAGGCCGCGCGCGGATCCATGAATATCATCGAAGGTACGGCGTGAGGTTGGCGATCAAATGCGGCCTTCCGGCAGGCGCGGGCCGATTCCGATCGCAGTTCCACTTGACCCTACGGAAGCAAAGCACGAGCCTCGCCGAGAATGCCTGGAAGGAAGCGCCGTTTGTCTTGATCAGTGCGGGTTCCGCGATATCTCCATGCACGATATGCTGAGGCGTGCTCGGGCATTCGCCGAAGCCGAACCGGCAAGAAGCCGACCAACCAAACGGGGACGGGTGAGAATGGCTAGGAAGGTGACGAAGAGCGATGTGGAATGGCGGCAGCAGCTGTCGCCCGAGCAATACCATGTCACCCGCAAACATGGCACGGAGCGAGCCTTCTCCGGCAAATATCACGACAGCAAGGAAAAGGGCACCTATACCTGCATCTGCTGCGGGAACCCGCTCTTCTCGTCCGACACGAAGTTCGATTCGGGCACCGGCTGGCCGAGCTTCTTCCAGCCGCTCGACGCGGAAGCCGTGGCGACGAAGGATGACCGCAGCTTTTTCATGCGGCGAACGGAGGTGCTCTGCGCCGTGTGCGATGCCCATCTCGGCCATGTATTTCCGGACGGCCCCAAGCCGACGGGACTGCGCTATTGCATGAATTCGGCCGCGCTGAACCTCGAGCCGGAAGACGGCGCTCCAGCCGGTACCGACGAGGGCGGCGCCGGCGGCAGCGCGGACGAATGACGCGCTGCGCCGGAAGCAGCTGATCGACCGCGGAGAGAAACGCCCAAGGATCCCATGTCCCAGAGCATGCCGACCCTGACGAACACAGCCGCGCCGGCGCGGCGCGTTCGATTCCGCGACCTCCTGCAGCCGATGGCGCCGGAGGAATTCTTCGATCGCTATTTCGGCCGCGAGCCGGTCCACTTCCCAGGGCCGGCGGACCGGTTCGCCGAGGTCTTCTCCTGGGATCGCGCCGCGGCGTTGCTGGACATGACGACGATCTGGTCCGCATCCACGCTGAAGGTGGTGCTGGACGGCGAGCTCGCGCATCCGTCGCAGTATTGCTTCGCCAGCCAGACCCGGGACGGCACGCCGATCCAGCAGCCCGACCCCGTGAAGGTCCAGGCGCTGATCCGCCGGGGTGCCACGATCTCGCTCAATTTCGTGGAGACGATCTCGCCGGAGATCGCCGGCATCGCGGCCGCCCTGCAATGCTGGCTGAGCGGCGAGGCGGTCTGCAATATCTATTGCTCGTGGAGCGGGCACCAGGGCTTCAAGAGCCACTTCGATTTCCACGACGTCTTCGTGCTGCAGATCGCGGGCAAGAAAGTCTGGAACATCTATGAGGGCCAATTCGAAGAATCCGCGAATATCGAGGGCTACCGGTCGACGAGCTTTTCCGACGAGTACGTCCGGAAAGCGAAGGGCCCGGTGAAGATGGAAGTCACGATGACGCCGGGCGACGTCCTGTACATTCCGCGCGGGCGATACCACGACGCGCTCGCCACCAGCGAGGCGACGCTGCATCTCACCTTTGGCGTCGAGTTCCTCAGCGGCTGCTATCTCCTCGGCGCAATTGCCAACAACCTGCAGGACGAGCCCTTCTTCCGCCAGGTCCTGCCGCGCTTCGACGAGCCAGACGCCCATCGCGCCCACATGGAGAAGCTGGCCGACCACGTGCATGCCTTCATGCTGCAATCGAGCCTGGCGGACAGCATCCGCGAGCAGCAGCGGCGGCGCGCCTTCGCGCATTGTTTTCCGTCCTATGCGCTGCCCTCGGCTCAGCCGAAGCAGATCTTTCGCGTCCGCTCGCTGCGAACCCGGCTGGTGCGGCGCGGGCCAGGCTGGCGGCTCGACCGGCCGCAGGGCGGGTGCGATCTTTCGCCCGAGGAAGCGCGGGTCGCGGAATGGATTCTGCCCCAGGATTTCTTCACCGCCGAGGAAGCGATCGAGGCGCATGGCGACAACGACGCCTTGTCAAGGACGATCGAGCGCTTCTGCGCGATCCGCCTGATCGAGGCGATCTGACCAAGCGACCGGCGTCGAGCCCACGGACGCCGTCAGCGGCCTTCCGACCATGCCGAGACAACGCGCCGCACCGCGGCCGTCAAAGTCGCCAGATCCTCCATGCCGATCACCAGCGGCGGCATGAGATAGACCACATCGGCGAAAGGCCGGACCCAGACCCCTTCCGCGATAAAGCGTCCGCGCAGCGCGTTCAGGTCCGGCACCCGGTCGAGCTGAACCACGCCGATGGCGCCGCGGCAGCGGACATCGACGACCCCTCGAAGGCCGGCGCAATCCCGCAGACCGTCGGCCAGCGCGGCTTCGATCGCCCGCGCCTGGTCCAGCCGCGGCTCGCGTTCGAACAGGTCGAGCGAGGCGTTGGCGGCCGCGCAGGCGAGCGGATTGCCCGTGAAGGTCGGGCCGTGCATCAGCGCATGGTCGAAGCGATCGGACAGGAAGCCTTCGAAGATCCGGTCGGACGCCACCGTCGCCGCCAGCGGCACCGTGCCGCCCGTCAGGGCCTTCGACAGCGTGATGATGTCGGGGCAGACATCGGCCTGCTCGCAGGCGAACAGCGAGCCCGTCCGTCCGAATCCGGTCGCGATCTCGTCGAGGATCAGCAGGACGTCATAACGCTTGCAAAGGGCCGCGATGCGGCCGAGGACGGCCGGTGTGTGGAATTTCATGCCGCCCGCGGCCTGCACCAGCGGCTCCAGGATGACCGCCGCCACGTCGTCGGCATGACCGGCCAGGAACCGCTCGAAGGCCTCAAACGTCGCCTCGTCGCGCGGCAGCTCCAGGACGTGCTGGGCCGGCAGGATGCCGTGGAACAGGGCATGCATGCCCTCGTCCGGGTCGCAGACCGACATCGCGCCCGTGGTGTCACCGTGATAGCCGTGCCGGAAGCTGATGAAGCGTGAGCGGCCGGATGCCCCCTGGTTGAGCCAGAACTGTACCGCCATCTTCATCGCGATCTCGACCGCGACGGAGCCGGACTCCGAAAAGAACACCCGGTTGAGATCGCCCGGCAGCAACGCCGCCAGGCGCGTCGCCAGGGTCAGCGCCGGCTCATGCACGAGGCCGCCCAGCATGACATGCGGCATGCGCTCGAGCTGCCGCGCGACGCCTGCCCGGATATGCGGATGGTTATAGCCGTGGCAGGCCGTCCACCAGGAAGAGACGCCGTCGATCAACACCCGCCCGTCCGCCAGGTGTATGCGTACACCGTCCGTACGGACGGCATCGACCGGCCTGGGCGCGGTCTTCATCTGGGAATAGGGCAGCCAGATATGCCGGTAACCGGCCTCGCTCCAATCCGGGCGGGATGGCGCGGTCATTCCTCGGCGGGCGCCTCGTAGGGCTCGACCCCGAGACGCTGGAACAGAGCATTGTCACGATCCGCTTCGGGATTCGCCGTCGTCAACAGCTTCTCACCGCAGAAGACCGAGTTCGCGCCCGCGAGGAAGCATAGTGCCTGCGCCTCGTCGCTCATCGCCTCGCGGCCAGCGGACAACCGCACGAACGACGCCGGCATCAGAATGCGCGCCACCGCGATGGTCCGGACGAATTCGAGCACATCCAGCGCCGCCGTGCCGGCGAGCGGGGTTCCCTCGACCTGGACCAGCAGGTTGATCGGTACGCTCTCCGGATGCTTCGGCATGTTGGCGAGCGTCTTCAGCATCCCGGCCCGGTCGCGCCGGCCTTCGCCCATGCCGACGATGCCGCCGCAGCACACATTCATGCCGGCATCACGCACATGCTCAAGCGTGTCCAGACGGTCGCGATACGTCCGCGTGGTGATGATCTCGCCGTAGAACTCTTCGGACGTATCGATGTTGTGGTTGTAGTAATCGAGCCCGGCCTCCGCCAACTGCGCCGCCTGCTCGCGGGTCAGCATACCGAGGGTCATACAGGTCTCGAGGCCCAGCGCCTTGACCCCCTGGACCATCGCGACGATCGCGTCCAGGTCGCGGTCCTTGGGATTGCGCCAGGCAGCGCCCATGCAAAAACGGCTGGCGCCGCCTTCCTTCGCCCGCCGCGCCTCGGTCAGCACCGCCTCGACCGCCATCAGCTTTCCCGCATCGACGCCGGTATCGAAATGCGCCGATTGCGGACAATACTTGCAGTCCTCGGGGCAGCCGCCGGTCTTGATCGACAGCAGGCGGCTCATCTGCACGCGATTGGCGTCGAAATGCCGGCGATGCACCGTCTGCGCCCGGAACAACAGGTCGTTGAACGGCAGCGCGAACAGCGCCTCGATCTCATCCGTCGTCCAATCGTGACGGAGACCGTCGGCTTTCGCGGGTCGGGCGCAGTCGGGCGCGGCCACGATCGGATCGGCAATGCTCATCGAATCCATGCGTTCCAAGGTGTCAGTTCCGGCATGTTTTTATCTGGGAGGGCCCGCCGCGGCGGACCGGTGGCGCATATTCGGCGAGCGCCCGGTCAAAGTCAAACCCGGGGACCGGCTTCCCACCCCCGTTGACAGCGGCGCCGCCGGGGAGAGAATGCCCTTACACCGCCAATTCGCATCAGCTTGGACACGAGACCCATGGACTCTCTGGAATTGTTCGTACGCGGCAAGCTCGACGATCTCGAGGTCCGGTCGCTGAGACGAACCTTGTCCGAGACGGCCCGCTTCGCCGCCGGCCTGGCCGTGCGCGAAGGGCGGGAGATGATCTCCTTCTGCTGCAACGACTACCTCAACCTCTCCCATCATCCGGCGGTCATCGCGGCAGCGATCGAGGCCACCCGCCGCTATGGCGCGGGCTCGGGCGCGTCGCGGCTGGTGACCGGCAATCACCCCCTCTACACCGAGCTGGAGCAGCGCCTGGCGCGCTTCAAGGAGACGGAGGCCGCGGTGGTCTTCGGCAGCGGCTACCTGACCAATATCGGCGTCATCCCGAGCCTCATGGGCAGCGACGATCTCATTATCGGCGACGAGCTGTGCCATGCCTGCCTGTTCGCGGGCTCGCAGCTCAGCCGGGCGCGGCTCGAAATCTTCCGGCATAACGACCTGGCCCATTGCGAGGAACTGCTGGCGGCACACCGGAATGCCTATCAGCACTGCCTGATCCTGACCGACGGCGTGTTCAGCATGGATGGCGACCTCGCTCCGGTCGCGGCGCTGGCGGACCTCGCCGAGCGCTATGGCAGCTGGCTGATGACCGACGACGCGCACGGCCTCGGCGTCGTCGCGGGGGGCAAGGGCAGCAGCTTCGTCACCGGCACGAAGGCGCGGGTGCCGCTGCAGATGGGAACACTGTCGAAAGCCATCGGCGTCTACGGCGGTTACCTCTGCGCCAGCCAGGCGGTGGTCGATTTCATCAAGACGCGGGCGCGCAGCTTCATTTACACGACCGGCCTGCCGCCGGGCGCCGTCGCCGCCTGCATTGCCGCCCTCGATCTGATCGAGACCGACAAGGACCTCGTGGCACGGCCGATGGCGAACGCCCGCCTATTCACCCGCGCGCTTGGCCTGCCCGAGCCGGAAAGCTGTATCGTGCCGCTCGTCCTGGGCGATCCGGACACGGCCATGGCCGCGAGCCGCAGCCTCGCCGACCAGGGCTTCCTGGTCACGGCGATCCGTCCGCCGACCGTGCCGGAAGGCACGGCCCGCCTCCGCTTCACCTTTACCGCGGAGCATCGCGAGGAAGACATTCGCCGCCTCATCGACGCGGTGCGCCGGCTCCGGCCCGCCAGCGGCGCGGCCGCGTGAAACGCCTGTTCGTGACCGGGTCCGGAACCGGCGTCGGCAAGACGCTGGTGACCGCAGCCCTGGGCCATCAGCTCATCCGCGCCGGACGGACCGTCCGCGCCGTCAAGCCAGTGATCAGCGGTTACACACAAGCGACACACGGTGAAAGCGATACGGCCGTCTTGCTCGACAGTATTGGCAGCGACCCTTCGCCCGATGCGATCGACCGGATGTCGCCCTTCCGCTTCGAAGCGCCGCTGTCGCCCGACATGGCCGCCGCGCGTGAAGGGCGGCGGCTCGATTTCGAGGCGCTGCTGCGCTTTTGTCGCGACGCCGCCGCCGGCCCCGAAGACATCCTGCTGATCGAAGGCGTCGGTGGGGTCATGGTGCCGCTGACCCGGGACAGGACCGTGCTGGATTGGATCGACGCCGTCGTTGCGCCGTGCCTGCTCGTCGTCGGCAGCTATCTCGGGACGATCAGCCACACGCTGACGGCCGTCGAGGCGCTGCGCGGGCGCCGGGCGCCGATCGCCGGGCTCGTGATCAGCGAATCCGAAGCGAGCCCGGTCCCGCCGGAAGAGACGTGTGCGACCATTCAACGCTTCCTTCCCGCGGTGAAGATCGCCATCGTCCCCCGCCTTCACGGCGTCACCCCATGGCGCGACGCGCCCGATCTGACCCGTTTCCTCGAAAGCTGACGCGGCGCACGCGTCGCCCCGTCGCTACATCACCGCGCCGATCTGCCAGGGGACGAACTCGTTGTCGCCATAGCCCAGCAGCTCGGATTTGCTTTTCCCACCGCTGGCCACGTCGAGCCACAGCCGGAAGATCTCCTCGCCCATGGCCTCGACTGTCTTCGTGCCATCGGCAATCTGCCCGCAATTAATGTCCATGTCTTCTTCCAGCCGGGCAAACATCGCCGAGTTGGTGGCGAGCTTGACGCTCGGCGCCGGCTTGAAGCCGAACGCCGAGCCGCGCCCGGTCGAGAAGCAGACGAGGTTGGCGCCCGACGCCACCTCGCCGGTGACCGAGGCCGGGTCGTAACCCGGGCTGTCCATGAACAGAAATCCCTTGGCGTCGATCAGCTCGCCATACTTGTAGACGCCGTTGAGATTGGTCGTGCCGCCTTTCGCGGCGGCGCCGAGCGACTTTTCCAGGATCGTCGTCAGCCCGCCCGCCTTGTTGCCCGGGGTCGGGTTGTTGTCCATGACGCTGCCGTTGCGTGCAGTGTAGTCCTCCCACCATTTGATGCGTTCGACCAGCTTTTCGCCGATCTCGCGGGAGGCTGCGCGGCGCGTCAGCAGATGCTCGGCGCCGTAAATCTCCGGCGTCTCCGCAAGAATGGCCGAGCCGCCGTGCCGAACGAGCAGATCCGCGGCCGCGCCCATCGCGGGATTGGCCGTAATGCCGGAATAACCGTCCGAGCCGCCGCATTGCAGGGCGACGCATAACTCGGATGCCGGCACCGCTTCGCGCGTGCTGGCATTGATCATCGGCAGGATTTCCTCGATGCGGCGAACGCCCTCGTCGATCGTCTGCCGCGTGCCGCCCATTTCCTGCATCACCAGCGTGAGAAAGGTCTTGCCCTCCTCCAGCCCGAAAGCCTCCTTGAAGGTGGCGATCTGGAACACTTCGCAGCCGAGGCCGATCATGACCACGGCGCCGAAGTTGGGATGCCCGCTATAGCCGAACATGAGTCGCTGCAGATTCTTGAACCCCTCGCTGTTCGGGTCCATGCCGCAGCCCGCGCCATGGGTCAGCGCGACCGCGCCGTCGACGTTCGCATAGCGTTCGAAAACGCCGCTTCGTTCCAGCCGCTCCGCGATCTGCTTGGCGACGGTGGCCGAGCAATTGACGCTGGACAGGATGCCGATGTAGTTGCGCGTGCCGACGCGGCCGCTGGCGCGCCGAAAGCCCTGGAAGGTCGCGCGCTCCGCTTCGGGTACGAAGGCGGTCGGCCTGGCGTCGGCGCCGAAGGCATAGTCGCGCTCGAAGCCCCTGAAGTCGCAATTATGCGTGTGAATATGCTCGCCCGGCCGAATGTCGCCGGCGGCAAAGCCGATAATCTGATTGAACTTGTAGATGGGCTCGCCGTTCCTGATGGCCGCCGTCGCCATCTTGTGGCCGGCGGGAATGTCGCTGACCGCCGTGACCCCATCCTGGCCGCAATCGTCGCCGGCCGTCAGCGCTTCAAGGGCGACGACCAGATTGTCGTTGGCGTCCAGCCGAATCGTTTTTCTTTTGGCTGCGCTCAATTTTTCCTCCCCGATGCGATAAATTTTCGATTATCTCACAGGTCGAAAAACGATACGCCCGAACGCGGCGCCATGCACGAGGCATGTGCCGGGAAGCGTGTGCCGGGCGGCTTTTCTCTCGAAACCGGAACTTAGGGTGCGACGACGCCGGCGTTGGCTGGCGCGGCGTCGGGATCGTAGAGGCGGATCACGCCGTTCCCCGCCAGCCGCTCGACGCGATTGTCGTCATAGCCCAGCCCGCGGAGGATTGCTGCGGTGTGCTCGCCGATATGCGGCGCGTGCGCCAAGGGATCGCCGTTCTCCAAGGCGGCAATTCCTGGGATCTTGGGCATCGGGACCGTCCCGACCGTGTCGTGCTCGACCCAGGAGACGACGCCCGCCCCTTTGACATGCGCGTCCGCCAGATAGGCCGCGTGGTCGTTCACCGGGGCATGCAGAATGTCGATCTCGGTGAGATCGCGGTCCCATTCCGCCGTCGTTCGCTTCGCCGTTTCCGCTTCGATGATGGCGAGGATCGCCGCTTCGTTCTCGATACGGGCGCGCGGGGTCGCGAAGCGTGGGTCGGCGATCAGTTCCTCCCGCCCCATCAGCTTGCAGAAACGCGCGAAGGTGGCGTCGCGGCGGGCATTGATGTTGATAAAGCCGTCCTTGGTGCGGAAAGTCCCGATCGGCACGCCGAGGCCCTCGGCCCGGCCGACGCCGAGCTGGTGCTCCAGGATCGGCCCCGTCTGCAGCGCGGCGGCGGCTTCCATCAGGCTCATCTCGATATGGCTGCCCTTGCCCTGGAGCGCTTTTTTGTAGAGCGCCGCGCTCACCGCCTGGAAGGCGTA
>CAZPFL010000191.1:6050-9459 GCA_964585785.1 uncultured Rhodospirillaceae bacterium | reverse complement strand
ACTATCCGACCCTGGCGGAGTGCTACAAGACCGCCGCCTTCGACGGCATCAACCGCCTCGCTTGATTGTCTTTTCCGTCGCGCAAAGCACGGTTTCCTTGCGTCGCCTTGACAGGCGCGGCCCCTCGGCATGCAATGACGGCCTCACCGCCGACCCCCGTCTTGCGCATCCATTCGAGAGGCCCCGACCATGCCGAAGCCATCGCTGCCGCCCAAAATCGTCGACCGGTTCGACGAGACATTCGACGTCGTGGTCATCGGGTTCGGCTTCGCCGGCGGCGTCGCGGCGATCGACGCGCATGACGCCGGCGCGAAGGTGCTGCTGATCGAGAAGATGGACACGCCGGGCGGCATCTCGATCTGCGCCGGCGGCGGCATCCGGCTGTCGACCGACCGGGACGGCATGCTCCGCTATCTCGAGAGCACCAACGACGGCACCACGCCGCGCGCGGTGCACGAGGCCTTCGTCGAGGAGATGATGGGCATCGAGGACTACGTCCGCGGCCTCGCCAAGGTGAACGGCGGCGAGATCAAGCGGATCGGCCGGCCCGCCAACTATCCCTTCCCCGGCCACGACGACATGTATTTCATCGAGGTCGACCAGATCCCCGGTTTCGACGGTACCAAAGAATATCCCCACGCGCGCTCGCACCGGAACGGCACGACGCTGTTCAAGGTGCTGCACGACAACGTACGCGAGCGCGGCATCGATCTGCGGCTCGGCACGTCCGCCCTTCGCCTGATCGCCGGCGGCGACGGGCAAGTGCAGGGCGTCTGGATAGAGGGCAAAGACGGCCGTAAGGCGATCAAGGCGCGGCGCGGCGTCATCCTCGCCTGCGGCGGCTTCGAAGCGAATTATGAGATGCAGCGGCAATATTGGCAGGTCTATCCGGTGACGACGGCGGCCTTCCGCGGCAACACCGGCGACGGCATCCGCATGGCGCTCGATCTCGGCGCCGACCTCTGGCACATGTGGCATTATCACGGGTCCTACGGCTTCCGGCACCCGGATCCAGCCTATCCCTTCGGGATCCGAGTCAAGCGGCTGCCCGACTGGGCGCCGACCCTGCGCGAGCCCGAGGTCGGCATGGCGTGGATCCTGGTCGACAAGACCGGTAAGCGCTTCACCAACGAATACATGCCCTACGCGCAGGACACCGGGCACCGGCCGCTCGACGTCTACGACCCCGCAACGATGAGCTTTCCCTACGTGCCCTGCTTCATGATCGTGGATGAGGACGGCCGAAAGACCTACCGGCTCGGCACGACGATCTTCAACGACCCCAAGGTCGAGCCCTATTTCTGGAGCAACGACAATCTCAAGGAAGTGCAGAACGGCATCCTCAAGAAGGCCGATTCGATCGCCGAGCTCGCCGCCCTGATCGGCTGCGACGCGGCCGTCCTCCAGGCCTCGGTCGACCGCTGGAACGCCGCCTGCGCCGCCGGGCGAGACAACGACTTTTCACGCGGGCCGAAGACGATGATGCCGATCAAGAAGCCGCCCTACTACATGGGCGAGATCTGGCCCGTCGTCTCCAACACCCAAGGCGGCCCGGTGCACGACGCGAAGAACCGCGTGCTCAATGCCTTCGGCGAGCCGATTCCGCGCCTCTACGAAGCGGGTGAGTGCGGCGGTATCTGGGGATTCCTCTATCTCGGCGGCGCCAACCTGACCGAATGCTTCGTCGGCGGCCGCATCGCCGCGCGCAATGCGGCGGCGCAGACGCCGTGGGATAGCTAGACCAGGACGCCGGCCTTCCGGGTCGAATCCGACTCGGCCTTGCGCTTCATTTCCTCTTTGAAGTCGTGCGCCATCTGCTTCATCACGGCCTCGCGTTTCTCGGGCGACATCTCGTCGAGGTCTTTCTGCGTCAGGTGATGCGCCTTGAGCCACGCATCGACGAATCGCTGCGCTGGCGACTTCTTCATGTAGTCGAGGAATTGCTGCTCGACGCTGGCATCCTGCGACGCGGCGCCGGACGCCGGATCCTGGGAACCGGACGGCTGGCTCTGCGTGTTCGGCCTGCTGATCGCGAAGTCATAGGCGAGCGAGCCGGTGGAGCCGATACCTGAAATACTCATGATCCCTGTCTCCGCCCACGCCCCAATCCAACTGAGTCATCGGTCGCGCCGGAAGCTTTTGCCGCCACGACGCGGTGGACGGCAAAATCGACCGGACGACCGCGTTTCGATCGTCGCGCTGCTGGAGCGAATTTTAGGGCGCTAAATCAATAGCCTGGGAAAGGACCTGTACCTGCCCTGTAAATTGCGCCAGCCGGCACCGCTTCCTCAGGGAGGCAATCCGCGTGCCATGAGACGCTACGGTCGCGGGTCAGCGACCTTTGAATGCTGGCGGGCGCTTCTCCTGAAAGGCGCGCGCGCCCTCCTGGAAATCTTCGGTCTGCGAGGCGACCGCCTGCGCTTCCGCCTCGTCCTCGAGCGCTGAATTGAGCGGCATCGACCCGTAGCGTCCGACCATGCCCTTCATTAGCGCAAGCGCCTTAGTCGGCCCCGCCGCGAGCTGCGCGGCCAGCGCCTGCGCGGTGGGCAGCACCGCAGCGGGCTCGACGACGCGGTTCACAACGCCGAACCGCGCCGCCTCGGCCGCCGTTACCACGTCGCCCAGCATCATCCATTCCCGCGCCTTGTGCGCACCGACGAGCTGCGTCAGATACCAGGCGCCCCCGAGGTCGGGCACCAGCCCCACCTTGACGAAGGCCATGATGAAGCGCGCGGTATCGGCGGCGACGATCAGGTCGCAGGCGAGCGCGATGCTCCAGCCCGCCCCCGCCGCATCACCGTTGACGGCGGCGATCACCGGCTTCTCCATGGTTGCGATCGCGAGGATCGAGCGATGGCAGGCGCGCATGAAGGCGCGCGCCGCCGCCGGGTCCGCAAGCTCGCTCGCCAGGACCTTGAGATCACCGCCGGCGCAGAAGCCCGGCCCGGCGCCGGTCAGCACGACCGCCCGCACGCGATCGTCGTCGGCGAGCTCGGCCAGCGCTTGGTCGAGCTCCGCCGCCATCTGCTTCTCGAGCGCGTTGCGCGGCGGCCGGTCGAGCGTCAGCGTGGCGACACCGGTCGTGCCGTCCGTGTCGAGATGAAGCGTCTCGAAGGCCATGGCGTGCACTCCTTGCGGCAGGGTTTCGCGGCCGGTCCGGCGGGTTCTATAGCACCGAACGGAGACTTTGGCACTTGCGCGCCGGGTGCTACTCTCGCCGGCAACAAGAAGACGTTTTCAGGGACCCGAGAGTGCAGCTCCAAAATTCCTTCGACGTGCCGGTGGCGCCGGCCGATGCTTGGCGCATCCTGACCGACGTCGAGCGCGTCGCGCCCTGCGTGCCGGGGGCGCAGCTTACCGAAGTCATCGACGACCGGCATTACGCCGGCAAGATGCAGGTCAAGCTGGG
>CAZPFL010000191.1:0-5950 GCA_964585785.1 uncultured Rhodospirillaceae bacterium | reverse complement strand
GACGCGAAGCTGCTCGCGGGCGGCCAGTCGCTGATGCCGATGATGAACTTCCGCTACGTCATGCCTGCCAACCTCATCGACCTCAACCGGATCCCCGAGTTGAGCGGCAGCGAAGCGCGCGGTGACGCGCTGGTCATCGGCGCGATGACGCGCCAGCGCGACCTCGAGCTCTCGCCGCTCATCCGCGCGCGCTGCCCGCTGCTGCACGAGGCGCTGCGCAACGTCGGCCATGTCCAGACGCGCAACCGGGGCACCATCGGCGGCAGCCTGTCGCATCTCGACCCGGCGGCGGAGTTGCCCGCAGTCCTGCGCGCGATGGACGCGACGCTACGGGTGCGGAGCCGGCGCGGCGACCGTGACGTGGCCATGGCGGACTGGGCGATGGGCTTCATGACGCCCAATATCGAGCCGGACGAGCTGCTGGCCGCCGTCACCATCCCGCTCTGGCCCGAAGGGCACGGCTATGCCTTCACCGAGTTCGCCCGCCGGCACGGCGACTTCGCGATGGCAGGCGCTGCCGTGCTGCTCGCGCTCGATGCCCGGGGCGCGGTTGCGCGCGCGGCGATCGCCCTCACCGGCGTCGATACCGGCCCGGTGCGCCTCGGCGACGCGGAAGCGATGCTGCTCGGCCAGATGCCGGATGACGCGCGTATTGCCGCAGCCGCCGAGACCGCATCCGCGGTTCCCGGCCTCGACGACGTCCACGCGTCGAAGGAATACCGCCGCAAGCTTGCGGTCGTCATGACCCGGCGCGCGCTTCTGGCCGCGCGGGCCCGCGCGCGCGGCGAGGAGATCACGGATGGCTGAGCGCGTCCTGGTCCTGCTGACGGTCAACGGCAAAGAGCTCACGCGCGAGGTGCCGGCGCGGCTTACCCTCGCGGACTTCCTGCGCCACGAGCTCGAGCTCACCGGCACGCATCTCGGCTGCGAGCATGGCGTCTGCGGCGCCTGCACGGTGCTGGTCGACGGGCATGCGGTGCGCTCCTGCCTGATGCTGGCGGCGCAGGCGGACGGCGCGTCGGTGGTGACCATCGAAGGCATGGCGAAGGACGGCGCGCTGACGCCGCTGCAGCAAGCCTTCATCGACCATCACGGACTGCAATGCGGCTTCTGCACGCCGGGCGTGCTCGCCACCCTGACCGAACTGCTGGCGACGAACCCCGACCCGAGCGAGGCCGAGGTGCGCGCGTGGTTGTCGGGCAATCTCTGCCGCTGCACCGGCTACCAAGGCATCGTCGATGCCGCTCTCGCCGCGGCGAAGGCGATGCGCGAGAAAGGCGCTGCGTCATGAGCTGGGTCGGCAGCAAGGTGAGGCGGGTCGAAGACCCGGCGCTGCTCAAGGGCGAAGGGCGCTTCGTCGACGACATGCACCTGCCGGGCCTGCTGCAGGCGGCCTTCGTGCGCAGTCCCTACGCGCATGCGCGCATCACGGGCATCGACACTTCGGCGGCGCTCGCCATGCCGGGCGTGCATGCGGTCCTCACCCATGCCGACCTGCCGGAAGCGTTGCAGCAACCGCTGCCGCTCCTCGTTCCGAATCCAACGATCCGCTATCCGATCATTCAGCATGTCCTCGCGAAGGACGCGGTGCATTTCGTCGGCGAGGCGGTCGCGATGGTACTGGCGGACGACCGCTACCTCGCCGAGGACGCGGCCGACGCCGTGTTTGTCGATTTCGAGCCGCTGCCGGCCGCCGGCGATTTCCGCGCGGCGATGCGGGACGGCGCGCCCATCGCGCATGAAGGCCGGCCCGACAACGTCGCCGCGGTGTTCGCCGTCGGCTATGGCGAGGTCGATCAGGCCTTCGCCCGGGCGGCGCATGTCTTCCAGGAAGAACTATTCGTCCATCGCGGCGCCGGACATCCGATGGAGTGCCGCACGATGCTCGCCGCGCACGACGCTGGCACCGACACGCTGACGATCTGGGCCAACACGCAAGCGCCGCACCAGCTCCGTGACATCTACTGCCGGATGACCGGCGCGGCGAATGACAGCGTGCGCGTGATCGCGCCCAACACCGGCGGCGGCTTCGGCAGCAAGGTGATGGCCTATCCCGAGCATCTGGCGACCGCGGCCGCGGCGCTGCTGCAGAAGCGGCCGGTCAAGTACATCGAGGACCGGCGCGAGCATTTTCTCGCCACGCATCAGGACCGCGACCAGCTCTGGGAGGTGGAAGTCGCGGTCGACGGCGACGGCAAGATTTTGGGCGTGCGCGGCTCGATGCTGCACGACGCCGGCGCCTACCTGCCCTGGGGCATCATCACGCCCTTCATCTCGGCGACGACGATGCCGGGCCCCTACGTCATCCCGGCCTATCGCCTCGCCGTGACCTGCGCCTTCACCAACAAGGTGCCGACCACGCCGGTGCGCGGCGCCGGCCGGCCGCATGCGATCTTCGCCATGGAGCGGCTGATCGACCGGGTCGCGCGGGAGCTCGGGCTCGACCCGGCGGAGGTGCGGCGGCGCAACTACATCCCGGCCGACCGGATGCCCTACAAGGTCGGCCTCACCTTCCGCGACGGCAGCCCGGTGATCTACGACAGCGGCGACTACCCGGCCTGCCAGCAGCTCGCCCTCGATCGCGCGGGGTACGACGCCTTCCGCGCCGAACAGGCGGCGCTGCGCGAGCAAGGCCGCTATCTCGGCATCGGCATCGCCAGCTATGTCGAGGGAACGGGCCTCGGGCCGTTCGAGGGCGCGACGGTCCGCGTCACCCCGCAGGGCCAGATCATCGCCCGCATCGGCTCGTCCGACCAGGGTCAGGGCCACCGCACCATGTTCGCGCAGATCGTCGCCGACCAGCTCGGCGTAGCGCCGGAGGCCATCACCGTCGGGGTCGGCGACACCGGCGCCGTCGCGCATGGCATCGGCACCTTCGCCGTCCGGGTTGCGGTCAACGGCGGCTCATCGGCGCATGTTGCCGCACGGTCGGTGCGCGAGAAGGCGATCAAGATCGCCGCGCATCTGCTGGAAGCATCCGAAGAAGACATGGACCTCGCCAACGGCCGCGTCTTCGTAAAAGGCGTGCCCGCGATGAGCAAGTCGCTGGGCGAGATCGCCGCCTTCGCCAACGGCATGCCCGGCTTTTCCATGCCGGCTGGGATCACCGCGGGCCTCGAGGAGACCAGCTATTTCACGCCAGAGCGCTCGACCTACGCGAACGGCTGTCACATTGCGATGGTCGAGGTCGACATCGAGACCGGCGGGGTAAAGATCCTGCGCTACGTCACCGCGCATGACTGCGGCACCGTGATCAACGAGATGATGGTCGAGGGACAGGTCATGGGCGGCGTCGCGCACGGCATCGGCAACGCGCTGTTCGAGCGCATGCTCTATGACGAGAACGCCCAGCCGCTGACCGTCAACTTCGGCGAATACCTGATGCCGCTCGCGACCGAGACCCCGCGCGTCGAACAGGTCCACATGCAGTCGCCGACGCCGCTCAACCCGCTCGGCGTCAAGGGCGCCGGCGAGGGCGGGACGAACCCGGCCGCCGCGGCGATCGCGAGCGCGATCGACGACGCGCTGCGCCCGTTCGGCGTGAAAATCACCCAGGTGCCGGTGACGCCGGAATACCTGCTCGGCCTGATCGAAGCCGCGCACGACAACAAACCCTGAAGGGAGGGCCCGATGGCCAAGGAAATTCTCGTCCAGCGAAAGGGACGCATCGTCCACCTCACGTTCAACCGGCCCCGCAAGGGCAACCTGATGAGCATGCGGATGCAGGAGTTCCTGGCGGACATGGCCAACGAGCTCGGCCGCGACGACAAGACCTGCGCGATCGTGCTGCGCGGCAACGGCAAGGATTTCTGTCACGGGCGCGAACAGAAGCTGCCGGGCGGGCCGCCGAAGAACGCCTTCGACATGCACAACCGCGCGATGGGCAAGATCCTCGCTGTCTACACGGCTTTCCGCAACTGTCCGGTGCCGATCATCAGCGTCGTGCACGGCAAGGCGCTGGGCTTCGGCTGCGCGCTGGTCGGCGGGTCGGACGTCGCCTATGCCTCGACGGCGGCACGCTTCGCGCTGCCCGAGATGGCGCACGGCACCGCGCCCACCCTCGCCATGGCGGCGCTCGCCAAGGTCGCGCCCAAGACGGTCATCGACATGGTGTATTCGCGCGAGGAGATCGACGCGGAGACGGCGCTGGCGTCGGGGCTTGTCAGCCGCGTCTTCCCGCCTGACCAGCTTGAAAATGCCGTCGAGGGCCTGCTCGAACGCCTTGCCGCCTATGACCCGGTCGACGTGAAGACAGTCAAGCGCTTCCAGTGGACCGGGCCGCAGCTTCCTCCGGACATCATGTCCGACCTCGCCGGCTATACGCTCTCCACCGTGCGCTCGCGCCGGATCGGCTAACCTGCCATGTTAGCGCCGGCGGCATGCAGGCCGGCGATGCGGCCGAACACCGCGCCGCGCAGCACCGAGGTCGCGCCCGGATAGCGGCCGTAATATATGCCGATGGTCTCCCCCGCCGCGTAGAGGCCGGGGATGACCTCGCCGCTGGTGTTCACCACCTGTGCGTCCGGCGTGACCTTGAGCCCGCCGAAGGTGAAGGTGTTGGACGAGATGACCGGGTAGGCCTTGAACGGCGGGTGCCGGATCGGCCGCGCCCAGTTCGACTTGGGCGGAGTCAGGCCCCGCGTCGCCAGCTTATCGAGCGCATACGGATCGAAATAGCCGTCAACGCAGGCCGCGTTATAGGTATCCACGGTCGCTTTCAGCGCCGCCGTCGGCAACTCGGTGGCCTTGGCAAGCGCATCGAGCGTGCCGGCCTCGACCGGCGGCTGGTCCGACCGGACGCAGCGCTGCCAGTTCTCGATCTCGTCCACGCCCCTGTCCAGGATGCACCAGGCGACGCCGCCGGGCTGCTTTCGGATGATGCGGGTGATGTCCTCGTAATGCGCGTCGATCGAGCCGGGCGCCTCGTCGATGAAGCGATGGCCCAGGCGGTTCACCAGGATGCCCTGGGTGAAGATCATCACCAGCGGCTCGGTCGCGCCCGAGCGCGGATCGATCGGCTGCGCGTGATACTCGCTGAAGTCGCCCGCAGGCGCCGCGCCGATAGCCAACGCCATGCGGATGCCCTCGCCCTTGTTGTAATAGCCGCCGCGCGCGACGGGGCGGAGATAGCGCCCGCTCTCGCCGAGATAATGCGCCACCATCTCCGGGTTGCCCTCGAAGCCGCCGCAGGCGAGCACCACGGCCTTCGCCGTGAAGCGGATCGATCGGTTGGCCTTCCCCGCCGCCATGAGCCCGACCACGCGGCCGTCCTCGTCCTGGATCAGGCTCTGGGCGGTCGTCTCGTAGAAGAACCGCGCGCCCCGCTGCTCGGCGCGCGGCGCCATCGCCTCGATCAGCGCGAGCCCGCCGCCCGCGATCGAGATCCGCGGCGACGATCGCGGCGTCAGGCCGTAAAAGCCGATCGGCCCGAAGGGAACGCCCTGTGTCTTGAGCCAGGCGATGGTCGGCGGTGCGCTTGCCGCGAAGGTCGAGACCAGCTCCGGGTCAGCGAAGGAGAGCGTCTTCAGGATGCCGGGCCAGTTGGCGTAGTCCCCGGCCGCTTCGGCCACGATCTCGGGGTCCAGGTGATAGCCCCCGTTTTGCGCGAACTGCTCCTCGAAATCGGGCGACACCTCGGTCTCGCTCGCCATGCGGATGGCCGCCGTCGTGTAACGGGTATTGCCGCCCCGCTCCTCGACCGGGGCGCGTTCCAGCACCGCGACCCGGGCGCCGGCCTCCTGCGCGGCCACGGCGGCGGTCAGCCCGGCGACGCCGCAGCCCACAACGACCACGTCGAACTCGTGCGTTTCGGCCATCGCCTTGCTCCCATTTGATTTCATGCCACGGGAAAGAGTATGACCGTGACAACAGCATCCGCAAATTCCACGAGGATCCCATGGCGCACGACGGTGTGAGAGAGAACCCCTATACCCAGGCCCTGGCCAATTTC
>CAZPFL010000190.1:0-9585 GCA_964585785.1 uncultured Rhodospirillaceae bacterium | reverse complement strand
GCGACAGCGCCGCCTTGGACGCCGCATAGGCGCCGCTCGACGCCTTCGGCCGCAGCGCGGCGGCGGAGGAAAGCGCGGTGATCGTCCGTCGGCGCGCCGGGCCGGCCTGCAGGTGGGGCAGGGCGGCGCGAGCGGCGATCCAGAAGCCGCGCATGTTCACCGCGAACACGGCGTCGAAATCGGACTCGGGCATCTCCATCAACGGCCCGACGCGCAGAATGCCCGAGGTGAAGATCAGGTGGTCGAGGCCGCCGAACGCGCCCACGACCCGCTGCATCGCGCCCTGCACCGACGCGCCGTCGCGCACGTCGGTGGCGCCGGTCAGCGCATCCGCCGCGCCGGCGCTGCGCATCTCACCGGTGAGCGCGTCGAGCGGGCCTGTATTGACGTCCAGCGCCGCCACCTTCGCGCCGCATCGCGCGAAGGCCAGCGCCGTCGCCCAGCCGATCCCCGATGCCGCGCCCAGCACCGCCACCGGCCGGTCTTTGAATTCCTCGCTCGCCATGGACGTCTCCCGTTATTCGACCCTTTTGGTGTCGTGCGTTTTCATCCTGAGCCTGTCGAAGGATGAAACGAAGAAAGCCCGCATCATTAGCGCTTCGCCGCTCGGGCCCGTGCGATGGCGTCGATGAAGGCCTGCGTCGTCATGCCCGGCTTGCCGCCCATCGTCGCCGCGGTTTCGTTGACATGGGTGATGACGCCGGTGTCCCAGCTCGACCTTGCGTCGCCGATGCGGGCGCTGTCATGGCCGACCGTGGCGGCGGCGATGCCGCGCGCGTCGAGCGCGGGCAGGCGGCTTGTGCCGGCATTGTCGATGCCGCAGCCGGCGTCGTTGTAGACCGCGGCGATCGCGTCGTATTTCAGCGCCGTCTCCGGCCGGCCGCCGAGCAGCTGGCCGTGCGAGCCGATGATCAGGATCTTGTCCTTGTCGTCCGGCGTGACGAGGGAGGCGGAATCGATGCCCCAGACCTCGGGCTCGCCCGCCTTCGCCCGCAGCCGGAAACGGGATTCGCGCTTGGGCGGCGGCTCCGTCGCCGGGACCGCGGCCTGCGTCAGCAGCGCCGCGCAATCGGCGCAGGCCATGCCGGGCTTGCAGCCGAGCGCCGCCGCCAGCCGGTTGACGTGGCTGATCACGCCGCGCGTCAGCATGTCCCGCCCGTCGCCGATGCGCGCCGAGCGGTGGCTGACGGTGGCGGCCGCGATGCCGGCCTCGTCGAGATAGGGCAGGCCGCTGATTCCGGCCTCGTCCTTGCCGACGCCGGCGTCGTTCAGGATCACGCCGCGCAGCCGGCCGAGCGCGGCGAGGTAGGCCGCGTAGGCCGCGCCGTGCGAGCCCGCGACCAGGACCTTGCCGCGATGGCTTTCGTCCATCCGCGTGACGCTGTCGAGAACGAGAAGATCGGAATCGCCCATAGGGCGATCCTACACGCACGGGCGCGGTCTGTCGCCTCGGTGCCCTATCCGTTGCGCCGGCGCGCGCTCAGGCGACGTCGGCGATGGTGCGGGCCACGGGAAGATGGACGATGACGGTGGTTCCGGCGCCGCGCTCGCTCTTGATCTCGAGCCGACCACCATGGATCTCGGTGAAGCGCTTCGCGAGCGGCAGGCCGAGCCCGGTGCCGTTGATGCGCTGCACGACCTCGTTGTCCGCGCGCCCGAACGGCAGCAGAGCGACGGCGAGGTCGGCCTTCGACATGCCGATGCCGCTGTCGGTCACGGCGATCGAGATGCCGCCGCCGCGGTCCTGCCAGGCGGAGATCGCGACATGGCCGCCGGGCGGCGTGTATTTGAGCGCATTCGAGGCGAGGTTCACCAGGATTTGCTTGAGCTTGAGCTCGCTGCCGCGGACATGCGGGAGGGAGACCGCGATGTCGATCTTGAAATCGATAAGGCCGCCCGCGGCGAGCCGCTCCAGCATGCGATGCACGTCGTTCACCAGCCGCGCGACATCGACGCAGTTGTCCTCGACCTCGATGTCGCCGCCTTCGATCTTCGACAGGTCGAGGATGTAGTTGATGATCGACAGCAGATGCTCGCCGGACCGGCGGATATCGGCGGCATAGGCGACGTAGCGCTCGTTGCCGATCGGCCCGAAGAGCTGGTTCTCCATCGTCTCGGAAAAGCCGATCACCGCATTCAGCGGCGTGCGCAGCTCGTGGCTCATATTGGCGAGGAACTGGGTCTTGGCGTGGTCGGCGCTCTGCGCGCGGCTGAGCGCGTCGGCGAGAGTCTTCTGGCCGTTCTGGATGCGGTCCGCCATCTCGTTGAAGTCGTCGGCCAGCTCGCGCAGGTCGGAGGACGTCAGGCGCGGCAGCGGCGGAACGCGGGAATTGAGCTTGCCGCCGGCGATGCGCCGTGCCGTGGTCCGCACCGCATCGAGCGGCCGGGTCAGGCGCTCGGCGAAGACCCAGCTCAGCATCGCCGCCGCGGCGATACCGCAGAGCATGAGGATGAAGGCGACGCGCTTCACGTCCTGGGCCCTGGCGACGAGCTCCTGGTAGGGCTGGGCCACCATCACGCCCCAGCCGGTCTCCGGCACTTCGGTGTAGCCGGCGATGACCTTCGTCTTCAGCGCGGGCGAATAAAAGGTGGTGACGCCGCGCTTCTTGCCGATCATCCGCTTGACCGGATCGAGCAGGGCGATGTTCTTGATTGCCGTGCGCCAGGCGTCGACCGGATGGGCGATGACGCCGCCGCGCTGGTCGACGATCGCCGCATAACCCTGCGCGCCGAAGGAGATCGTGGACTGGAGCTGGACGAGATAGTCGGTGCTCAGCGCGGCCAGCGCGATCCGGTTCTTGCTGAGCCGCTGCACGAGGAAGATCGTCGGCTGTCCGCTGCTGTCCGCCATGACCGGGCTGAAGGCGATCCCGTTATAGGCCATCGGCAGCAGGCTGGTGATGGTCGCGCGGTCGAAGCCTTTGCCGGGCATCGGGTCGGGCCGGATGTCGGTGAGCACGCGGTCCTTGTCGTCGAGAATGCTGAATTGACGCAGCCCTACGCGATGCGCGACCAGCGCCACCGCGCTGGAGGCCGCGTCCTTGGCATTGAGCGTGGCGAAATAGGCGAAGGCGCTTTCGACGTCGAGCGCGTAGCGCTGCAGCAGCGCCGCCGTCTGGTCGGCGAGCAGGAGATGCTTCTCCCACACCGCATCGACTTCCTTATGCAAGGCGGTGCGCTCGACCCAAAACCCAAGGACGAGAACCGGAACCGCGGCGACCAGCGTGAAGGCGATGGTGAGGATATATCGGAGCTTGATTTTCAAGGCGGAATCCGGAACCGAGAGCTGTATCGCAACGGCCAAGTTGAGCGGAAATGTCTTAAGAGAAAGGAAAGACTGTCGCGGATTTGCCGGGGGTGATGCAGGGCCGCATTTTCCGCCGCTTCGGCACGGATTTGAGGGGGTCGGCCACACGTGAAGCGAGTATCAATAGATAGTTTTGACCTTATTGATATATGTGCGCGACGCGCTAGGGCATGCGGTGCAGGGAGGTCCGCCGCTTGCGGCCGCCGTCACGGTAATGCCCCCGAAGGCTGCCGTCCCGCCGCAGGCTGAAGCTGGCGGTGGCGCCGCCGGGGAGGGACGCGGTGAGCGTGTCCTTCGCGACCCGTGCCGTCAGCCGCTTCCAGCCGCCTTCGTCGACGCCCCAGGTCGGCGCGCGCCCCCAGGCGTAGACGATCGTCGCGGTCTGGCCCTTGATGCGCTCGACCGCGACGGTGATTGGCTGGACGCCGTTCCAGCGTCCCGACCAGAGGCCGAGCAGGCTGTCCGCCGCATCCTTGGGCTCGCCCGTGAGCGCGAGGTCGTTGGGCAGCGGCGGGCTGTCAGCGACGAAGCGCCCGGCGTATTCCAGCTCGAGCGCGGCGACATGGCCGAGCTTGTCCAGCTCGAAGGTTACCAGCCGGTCGCGCAGCTCGGGATTGGGGAAGGTGGCGAGGAAGGTGTCGTAGTTGAAATGGCTGAGCGTGGCGATTGCATCGGCATTGCGCGTGAGGGTCAGCGTCTTACCGTCATAGGTCACGTCGAGCGGGCCGTAGAGCGTGCTCTCAAAGGTGCCGGCATAGCGCGCGAGCGGCAGCGACGGCTTGGTGTCGGGCACGCGCTGCGCCAGGATCGCCTTGCGGTCTTCGTCGCGCGTCTCGTTGTAGTCGTCGGCGAGCTTCAGCATGTCCGCGCTCCAGTCACGCGGCGGCGCGCCGAGATAGGCGTCGAGCAGGCGGTAGGTCAGCGCGTCCGGCAGGTTGGAGCGGCCGCGGTTGGTCAGGATGGCGATGCCGAGACGCTTCTCCGGCACGAGGGTGAGCCGCGACGACATGCCGTCGATCCGGCCGCCGTGATAGACGAGGCGGACGCCGCGATAGTCCTCGAGGAACCAGCCGAGCCCGTAGGCGCGGAACAGCGTTTCCGGAATGGCGGCGCGGCGGCTTTCGGTCACCGGGATGATGGTCTGCGGCGTGCGCATCTCCTTCACGTCGGCGGGGCGCAGGATCGCGTCGTCGCCATGCACGCCGTTCGCGAGCCGGAACAGCATCCATTTCGCGAGGTCGGCGGCGCTGCTGTTGACGCCGCCGGCGGGCGCGATATTGTCGACGTTGAGCCAGGGGATCGGCTCGTACTTGCCGCCGACCCGCGCGTGCGGCGTCGCGACGTCGCTGCCGAGCGCGTCGATCGAGGTGCTGGTCGAGGTCATGCCGAGCGGCCGGAAGAAGGTCTCCGCGACGAAGCTGTCCCAGCTCATGCCGGCCGCGGCGGCGACCGCCTCGCCGGCGACGACGAACATCAAGTTCTGATAGCCGAAGCGGGTGCGGAAGCCGGTCACCGGCTCGAGATACTGCAGGCGGCGCAGGATCTCGCGCCGGTCGAAATTCGAGTAGTACCAGAGCATCTCGCCGGGCGGCAGGCCGCTGCGGTGGCACAGCAGGTCGCGGATGCGGATTTCGCGCGTGACATAGGGATCGAAGAGCCGGAAGCCGGGCAGGTGGTCGATCACGCGGTCGTCCCAGTTCATCCGGTCGCGGGCGATCAGCGCGGCGACCGCGGCCGCCGTGAAGGTCTTGCTGATCGAGCCGGTGGCGAACACGGTCGCCGCGTCGACGCGCGCGTCGCCGCCGAGCCGCCGCACGCCGAAGCCCTTCGCCATCACCACCTTGCCGTCCTTGACCACGGCGATGGAGAGGCCGGGCGTCTGCCAGGCGGTCATGGCCTGGGTCACGTAGCGGTCGAACCCGGCCGCCGGTTTCGCCGACTCGGCGGCCCGCGCCGGCAGGGTGAAGAGGCAGGCGAGGGCGGCGAGGAGGTAAATAGCCCGGGTCATCATGGTCCCCCCCACCCTGACCCTCCCCCGCAAGGGGGGAGGGAAAAAACAGTGTTGCCGGAGCACCTTACAAAGTCCTCCCCCTCTGACGGGGGAGGATTTAGGTGGGGGTGAAGGGCTGACTCTCACGGCGGGGCGTTGCTCCCTCATCCATGCCCGCCCGCGGTTGCGGCCGGCGGGCAGGGCGTCGCATGATATAATAAAGCGTGTCGGGCGGCGCCGGCAGACATCTTCCAGAGGACATCCCCATGACATTGACGGTCGAGCTGGCGAAGAAGGTTGTAGCGACGAATTATGGCGATCTCCCGGCAGAGGCGATCGAATGGGCCCGGGTCGGGCTGATCGACTATACCGGCGTGACGCTCGCCGGCTCGACCGAGCCCAGCGGCAGGATCGTCGCCACCGCCATCGAAGCCGCCGAGCAGCCGGGGCCGAGCCTGATCTTCGGCGGCAACGCCCGCACCACCGCGCTCAACGCGGCGCTGATCAACGGCACCGCCGCGCATGCGCAGGATTTCGACGACTGCAGCAACTCCATCGGCGGCCATCCCTCGGCGCCGATCCTGCCGGCGGCGATCGCACTGGGCGAGAAGCTGGGGGCGAGCGGGCGCGACCTGATCCTGGCCTATGTGCTGGGCTTCGAGGTCGAGACCCGCATCGCGCGCGGCGTCCACTTCTATCACTATGAGAAGGGCTGGCATCCGACCGCGACGTTGGGCGTGTTCGGCTCGACCGCGGCCTGCGCCAAGTTGCTCGGTCTTGACGCGGACCAGACCGCGACCGCGCTCGCCATCGCGGTGTCGCTGTCGTCCGGCGTGAAGGCGAATTTCGGCACCATGGTGAAGCCGCTGCATGTCGGCCATTGCTCGCGCCACGGCCTGTTCGCGGCGCTGCTGGCGAAGGGGGGCTTCACCGCGAACCAGGGCGCCTTCGAGCACAAGCAGGGTTTCTTCGAGGTGTTCAACGGCAAGGGTAACTACTGGCCGGAAAAGATCATGGCCGATTGGGCGGCGCCCTTCGACATCGTCTACCCGGCGATCGCGATCAAGCAGTATCCCTGCTGCGGCAGCACGCATCCGCCGGTGGACGCGATGATCAACCTGGTGGAGCGCGAAGGGCTGACGCCCGAGATGGTCAAACACGTGGACTCGTGGACCCATCCGCGCCGCCTCGCGCACACCAACCGCCCGGACCCGCAGAGCCCGCTCGACGCCAAGTTCAGCGTGCAGTACTGCGTCGCCCGCGCGCTGATGCATGGCAAGGTCGTGATGCAGCATTTCGACGACACCGCCTATCGCGACAAGGACGTGCGCGCGCTGATGCAGCGCGTCACCGCCGCGCCCCATCCCGACATGCTCGACGGCTCCGACGAGAAGTATCTGGGCGCGGAGATCCGGGTCGAGCTGAAGGACGGACGTGTGCTCAGCGAATGGGTCGACCGCGCGCGCGGGCGAGGGGCGGACTCGCCGCTGCCTGCCGACAAGCTCAAGGTCAAGTTCGAGAGCTGCGCCGCGATGGTGCTGCCGGCGGATCGGGTCGCGGCGCTCTATGCCGCGCTCGAGCATTTCGAGAGCCTGAAGGCGATGCGCGCCTTCACCGACCTCGTCGCGACGCGCGGCGATGCGGCCAGCGCGGCGGCGGAATAGCACGGTGCCCCTGCCCCGGAGCCGGCCTAGTCTACTAGTAGAGTAAAGGGGGAGGGCCGCCTTGCGCGCCGATGCCGGCCGGCCGCCGTCAGGCGGAGGCCGCGTCCGCGAGGTGGAACGGCACCACCGCGGTGTTCCCGTGGCCGGATGACACCAGCATGCTGGACGGCGGCACTTCCCGCCAATGGTCCGCGTCGGAATCCAGCGGCTCCGACACGATGATCAGCCGTTGCGTCGTCGGCCACCAATAGAGCGTCGGCGGCAGATGGTCGCTGGCGTAGCGCAGCGCGTAGACGTGGCGGCCGTCGGTCAGCGTCGAAGTCATGCGGAAGGGCGCGTCGATGCCATGCGCCCGCATCACCTGCAGCACCGACGCGACTGTCTTCTGGGTCGCGGCGATGGGATCGTCGTCGACGCCGTTGGCGAGCAGCAGCAGGAAGAAGGCCTCGGTGTCGGTCGTGCCGTGCCGGTGCAGGTAGAGGTCGTCCGGGATCATCGCTTCCAGCGCGCGGCGGATGCATTCGTAGCCGCCGATCTCGCCGTTATGCATGTAGAGCCACTGGCGGTGCCCGAAGGGGTGGCAGTTGGCGCGCGACGTCTCGGTGCCGGAGGAGGCGCGGACATGCGCGCAGAACAGCGTCGAGGCGAGCTGATGCGACAGGCTGCGCAGGTTGCGGTCGTTCCAAGCCGGCAGGACCTCGTGATAGATGCCGGGCACGTCGCGCTCGCCGTACCAGCCGATGCCGAAGCCGTCGCCGTTCGTCGCGACGGTGCCCTGGCTGGAATGCAGGCTCTGGCGGACCAGCGAGTGCTCCGGATGGTAGAGCAGGGTGTCGAGGAAGGTCCGCTCGCCGATATAGGTCAGCCATCTGCACATGGGCGTTTTCCCTTTGCCGTCGGGCCGTTATCCGGTCAGCCGAGGCGCCGCGGCCCGTCCGCCGCGCCCGGCTGCGCTGTCATACGCCCGCCGCCGGCATTTTGCCAGCGCCCGGCAGCGGGCCCTATACTTTGGCTTCCAACCCCCCTTTCCCGCCCCAAAATGGAGGCTCACGACCATGGCGACCGCAACGACATCGAAGCTGCGCGCGATCCCGACCGGCGCGGCGCTGGGCGCGGATGTGGAAGGATTCGACATCGGCCGGGTGAGCGACGCGGACATGGCCTTCATCCGCGACGCCTGGCTCCGGCATCTGGTGCTGCGCTTCCGCGGCCAGGACTTCGACGACCGCGTGCACCGCGACTTCTCGCGCCGCTTCGGGCCGCTCGACATGGCGCCGTCCACCAAGTTCAATAAGCCCTGGCTGCCCGAGTTCCCGGAGATGAGCCGGATCACCAACATCATGAAGGACGGCCAGCCGACGGGAACGCTGGGCAGCGGCGAGCTGGTCTGGCACACCGACATGTCCTACATCGACACGCCGCCGACCGGCAGCCTGCTGCACGCGCTGGAAGTGCCGCCGGCCGGGGGCAACACCAGCTTCCTGAATATGTATAAGGCGTATGACACGCTGCCGGCAGACCTGAAGAAGGCGGCGGACACGCATAAGATCAAGCACGACCGCACGCATAACAGCTCGGGCGCGCTGCGCCGCGGGCTCCAGGACGTGCACTACAAGGACGTGACCGAGGTGCCGGGCGCGATCCATCCGATCGCCCGCACCCATCCCGAGACCGGGCGCAAGGCGCTCTATCTCGGCCGCCGCGCGCGGTCCTACGTCATGGGCCTGCCGATCGACGAGAGCGAGGCGCTGCTCGACGCGCTCTGGGCGCACGCCACCGAGAACCCGGATTTCGTCTGGACCCAGGTCTGGCGGACCGGCGACCTGATCCTCTGGGACAACCGCTGCGTCATGCACAAGCGCGACGCCTTCGACCCCGCCGGCCGCCGCCTCATGCACCGCACCGTGCTGCTCGGCGACCGCCCGGTTTAGGCGGTGCCGTAAGTCACCCCCACCCAACCCTCCCCCGTCGAGGGGGAGGGCTTTCGGAAAGCGGAATCGTTTAAGCCGCCAGAGCGGTCGTGGCGCGTGTTTTTCTTTGCTCCCTCCCCCCTTGCGGGGGAGGGTCGGGGTGGGGGGTACTACTGCCCCTCCCGCGCCCGCTCGCGGAAAAACAGCGCGACGATCAGCGTGCCGGCGCCGACCAGGACCGCGGTGACGAGCCAGCCCGCGCGATAGCCGCCGGTGAGGTCGACGGCGAGGCCGAACAGCGGCGGCCCGGCCATGCCGCCGAGCCCGGTCAGGATGCGGTTGTAGCCGATCGCGGTCGCGGCGAGACGGCGCTCGGCATTCTCGACCACGATGGTCTGCGACAGCGCGACATGCCCGGCCACGGTGAGCCCCGCGACCGCGGCGATCGCGGCCGCGAGCCACTGGCCCCAGCCCGCCGGCACGGCGAAGAACAGCAGCAGCGCCACCGTCGCGATCGAGCCGATCATGACCTGCACCGGCTTCCGCCGGCTGCCGAAGGCGAAATCGCTGAGCGCGCCCCAGCCGAGCCGGCCCGTCGCGCTCGCGACCTGCGCGATGCCGAGGCAGGCGGCGGCGAGCGGCTGGCTCGCGGCCATCGTCTCGCGCATGAACAGCGTGATGTAGGCGAACAGGCTGAACTGGCCCGCCTGATAG
>CAZPFL010000189.1:0-9663 GCA_964585785.1 uncultured Rhodospirillaceae bacterium | reverse complement strand
CGCGGCCCCAGTTCACGTTGACGATGAACTCGGCGCCGGAGTTGGCGATGTTGGTGAGGTACTGGCTGAAGTCCTGCGTGCCGAGCGGCGAGACCTGATTGGTCACCATCTTCCAGCCGGCATGGGTGCTGAGATAGTCGTCCACGGACTTGGTGACCGTATGGCCGTAGGTGTAGTCCGGCGTCATGAACGCCGCTTTCCGGTTCTTGCCGAAATGCTTGATGAGGACGGGACCGATCGCCGACGCGGCCGTCTGGCCATAGAAGCACTGGCGGAACGAATAGCGCGCGCAGTCCTTCCCCGTCGTGTCGTTGGAGCCGGAGATCGCAACGAGATACAGGATCTTCTCACGCTCGGCGAACTTGTTGAGCGCCACCGCGACCGCCGACGAGGTCGAGCCGGTCATCGCGATGATCTTGTCCTCGTTGATGAAGCGCTGCTGCGCCTGCACGGCATTGTTCGGCTTGGCGCCGGAATCGGCGACCACCAGCTTCACCTGCTTGCCGAGCACGCCCTTCTTGACCTTCGGCGCGATCTTCTTGATCAGCGCATGGCCTTCGTTGATGTGCTCGACGGCAAGCTGCATGCCCTTGAGCTCGTCTTCGCCTTGCACGGCGTAGGCGCCTGTGCGCGGCACGGCCGCGCCGATCGTGACGCTCGAGCCTTTCGTGCCCGCCGGCCACGTGCCGAGCGGCGGGTGATCAGCGGCCAGCGCCGGACGGAAAAAGTCCGGCATCAGCAAGCTGCCGCCGGCCGCCATGCCGGCGCCCGCGCCGGCGATCAGCACGGTGCGGCGCGACAAGCCGCCGGAGCGCGTCTTATCTTTTGAATTTTGATCTGTCATTTTGTTTTCCTCCCGTTGATTTGCCTGTGGGCAGGCCCCGAAGGGCATCGAACCACCGTCCGCGGACGACCGCGCATTCAGGCGCTGCAACGGCCGCCGGCCTGCACTCTGATTGAGCCGGCCAAACTGGTCCCATATGGCTGGCCAACCACAGCGGCCAGAAGCTTTCCTCCCGGCGTGCCAACTTGGTCAGATACGCCTTCTGGTATCCGTCGAGGCTATCAACAGATACCCACGGTCGGTATTAGACTTTCGACTAATAGCGCGGCTTCCGGCCCGGCAATGACGGCGGTCCGGCGTTAGACTTTCGCTTGAAGCCGGCGGGCTGGGCGCTGATGCCTGACGCGCCTATCATAAATGCGAGCGGTCGCCCCGCCGGGCGCCGTCCGACGCGAGGAACGCCATGACGGCATGCCGCCTCATTATCGCCGACGACCATCCGCTGTTTCGCGACGCGCTGCGCCTGACCGTGGCGCTGACGCTGCCGGACGCGGAGATCGTCGAGGCGGGCTCCTTCCAGGGCCTGAAGGACGCGCTCGAGAGCAATCCCGACGCCGACCTCGTGCTGCTCGACCTCAACATGCCGGGCATGCAAGGGCTTTCGGGCCTGCTCTTCCTCCGCGCCACCTTCGCCGCGGTGCCGATCGCGATCATCTCGGGCAACGAGGAGCCGCGCATCATCCGTCAGGCGCTCGAGCTGGGCGCGGTCGGCTATATCCCGAAATCCACCGCGCGGGCCGAGATCCGCGCCGCCCTCGCCGCCTTCCTGGCGGGCGAGATGTGGCTGCCCGAGGGCATCGAGCTGAACCCGAGCAGCTCGGACGACGACGTCGCGCTGGCGGCGCGGCTCGCCCGCCTCACCCCGCAGCAGGTGCGCGTCCTGATGATGCTCAGCGACGGCCTGCTCAACAAGCAAATCGCGCATGCCCTCGGCGTCTCCGAAGCGACGATCAAGGCGCATGTCTCCGCCATCCTGGAGAAGCTGGGCGTCGACAACCGCACCCAGGCGGTGATCGCGGCGCGGCGGCTGATGAGCGACATCACGCCGCCGGAAATGACGCAGGACAGCCCCGCCGAAGCGGGGACCTGAGGCCCCGCCCCTATTCCGCGGCCTGGCGCGCGGCCATCAGGCGCATCATCAGGGCCCGAAGCGCGGCCGGCTTGACCGGCTTGTTGAGCACGGGCAGCCCGCTGTTGAGGGCCAGTTCCTTGATCGCTTTCGAGCGGTCCGCGGTGATCAGCATCGCCGGCACCTCGGCCCCGCAGGCCGCGCGCACCCGCTCGATGCAGCGGAGCCCGTCGGCGCTCGAGTCCAAATGGTAGTCGACGACGAGCAGATCCGGCCGGCCCCACCGGGTGTGCATCAAGGCTTCGGCCTCGTCGGCCCCGGTCGCGAGGAGGACCCGGCAGCTCCAGCCCTCGAGCAGGGTCCGCATGCCGTCGAGCACGGTCGAATCGTTGTCGACGCAGAGCACCAGCATGTCGGCGGGCGCGGGCAGCGTCCCCGGCCACGCCGCGACGGGCCGGCGCAGGACCGCCGACAGGTCGCCGCGCGGCACCTCGACCGCGAACGCGGTGCCGTGCCCGGGCTCGGAGCGAAAGGTCACCGGATGGTCGAGCATCCGCCCGATACGGTCGACGATGGAGAGGCCGAGGCCCAGGCCGTGCTCCACGTCCGGCTCGCGCGAGAAATGCTGGAACTCCCGGAACAGGACGGCGTGCTTCTCCGGCGGGATGCCGCAGCCGGTGTCCGCGACCTCGATGACCAGCCGGTCCGCCCGGCGGCGCACGCCCATCAGCACCTTGCCGCGGGCGGTGTAGCGGATCGCGTTGGACAGCAGATTCTGGAGCAGCCGGTGCAGCAGGCGTCGGTCGCTCTCGACCGCAAGCGTGGTCCGCACGATGCGCAGGTCGAGGCCCTTGCGCTCGGCCATCGGCGCGAACTCGACCTTGAGCGCGTCGAGCAGATCGCCCAGCGCGAAGTGATGGCGCTCCGGCGTGAGCGCGCCGGCGTCGAGCCGCGAAATGTCGAGCAACGTGCCGAGCAGCTCTTCGACCGAGGCCAGGGAGGCATCGATCTTCCGGGCGAGATCCGCGCCGGCCGCGTCCGACGCCGGCCGGCGCACCTGCTGCTCGATCAGGCTCGAAACGTAGAGCCGCGCCGCGTTGAGCGGCTGCAGGAGGTCGTGGCTGGCGGCGGCGAGGAAGCGGGTCTTGCCGAGATTGGCGTTCTCGGCGACGGTCTTGGCCTTGGTCAGCTCGGCGTTGAGCTGGGTGAGCGCCGCCGTGCGCTCGCGCACGCGCTCCTCGAGCCGCTCGTTCGCGGCGGCCAGCTCGGCGGTGGCCTGAACATGCTCGGTGATGTCCGAGTAAGTCGTGACGTAGCCCCTGCCCGGCAGCTTGTTGGTGCGGATCTCCAGGACCTTGCCGTTGGGGCGCCGGCGCTGAAACGCCATATCCTCCGCGCTGATGAAGATTTCGAGCCGCTCGGCCACCAGCGCGTCGATGTCGCCGGGGCCGTATTCGCCCCGCTCCGCGTTGAAGCGGATGATCTCCTGCAGCGTGATGCCGACCCGGCCGAACTCCGGCGGAAGGTCAAGAAGCTCCCGGAAGTGTCTGTTCCAGAAGGCCAGCTTCAGGTCCTTGTCGAACACGCTTATGCCTTGCCGGACGTTCTCGAAGGTCGATTGCAGGACGTTCCGGTTGTACTGGATCGCCGCGCTGGCGTCGTCGAGCAGATGCAGCGCCGCGTCGGCGCCGAGGTTCTGCCGGTCGAAGGTCAGCGCCATGACGAGCCGCGCGGACGGCGCGCCGATCGCGCTCGCCAGCATCCGTTCGGTCTCGCGCACCATCGCCGTGTCGGCCGGCGCCGAGGGGTCCGGCCCCTTGCCGCGCGGCAGGTTCCAGTCGGCGAAAGAGCGCTGCGCGCGCTCCACGCCGAGGTAGCGCCCGACCAGCGCCATCAGGTCGCCGACGCGGATCGAGCCGTGCCAGGGCCTGGAGCCGAAATGGGCGGGATCGCCGTCGGCATCGACGAAGGCGCCGGCCTGGATGTGCTCGATAAGCTTGGGCACGCTCATCACGGACACGACCACATAGGTCGTGACATTCGCGATCAGGCTCCAGAACACGCCGTGGGACAGCGGATCGAAGCGCAGCCCGAAGAGCTGCTGGGGCCGCAGCAGGCCGATCCCGAACGGCCCTTGGCTGAGGAAGTCGGTCGGAAGCCAGCCCGATTGCACGAGCGAGGGCAGCAGCAGCGTATAGAACCAGACGCCGAAACCGACCAGGATGCCGGCAAAGGCGCCCCGCTCGGTCGCGCCGCGCCAGATCAGGCCGCCGACCAGCGCGGGCGCGAACTGCGCCGTGGCGGCGAAGCTGAGCAGCCCGATCGAGGCCAGCGCGAAGGCGTCGCCGACGAGCTTGTAGTAGCAAAAGGCGAGCAGCATGAAGCTCATGATCGAGATGCGGCGGATATTGAGGATCAGCGTCCCGATATCTTCGCGCTCGGCCAGCCGCAGCCGCCGGCCGTGCAATACGATCGGCATCACCAGGTCGTTGCTCACCATGTTGCTGACCGCGACCGAGGCGACGATTACCATGCCCGTCGCCGCCGAGAGCCCGCCGAGGAAGGCCAGCAGCGCTATGATCCGATGCCCCGCGGCGATCGGCACTGCCACCACGAACATGTCGGCATCGACCGTTCCGGTCGGGAACAGGGTCAACCCGGCAATCGCGATCGGAATGACGAAGATGTTGATCGCGACGAGATAGAGCGGAAACAGCCAGGCCGCCTTGCGCACGTCCCGCTCGTCGACGTTCTCGACCACCGACATGTGGAACTGGCGCGGCAGGCACAGGATCGCGAGCAACGCCAGGCCGGTCATGGTGACCCAGGTCGGACCATCGACGCCGCTGAGGAACAGCTTGTGCAGCCGCGGATCGGCGCTCACACGGCCGGCGAGATCGTGGAAGCCGCCGAACACGCCCCAGGTGACCAGCCCGCCCACGACCAGGAAGGCCAGGAGCTTGACCAGCGATTCGAAGGCGATCGCCAGGGTCATGCCCTCGTTGTGCTCGGTCGCGTCGATGTGCCGCGTGCCGAACAGGATCGCGAAGACGGCGAGGATCACGGAGACGATCAGCGCGCTGCCGCCCCACATCGACGGGGCCATGTCCGTGGGCGGCGGGCCGACATGGGGAAAGCTCATCAGCACCGCGAAGCTGGTCGAGACCGCCTTGAGCTGGAGCGCGATGTAGGGCAGCGTGCCGATCACCGCGATCACCGCGACCGCCGCGGCGAGGCGCTGGCTCTTGCCGTAGCGCGCCGCGATGAAGTCGGCGATCGAGGTGATGTTGTGGCGCTTCGAGATGCGGATGATACGGCGCAGCAGCGGCCAGCCGAGCGCGAACAACAGGATCGGCCCGAGGTAGATGGGCAAGAAGTTGTAGCCGGTCTTGGCGGCGAGGCCGACGCTGCCGTAGAAGGTCCAGGAGGTGCAGTAGACGGCCAGCGACAGGGCATAGACCAGCGGACGCGAGGTCGGCCGGCCACGCGCCTTCGCCCGCCGGTCGCCGTAATAGGCGATCGCGAACAGAAGGCCGACATAGCCGATCGAAAACGCCAGGACGCCCCAGCTGCCGATCATGGCCTACGCGCTTCCTACCCATGTTGTTCCGGACGCTTGTGCGCCGGCGGGCGCCCCGCCGTGGGGGCCACCCTTTGTCGTTGCCACCAGTCTTTGTGCAATCGGCGGTGGGATCAACATGAATCTGTGGGCGGCCCGGGCTGCCAGGCCAGGGCGCAACCTTGCCCGGCAGCCCTCGAACCGGCTCAAGGCTTCGACTGTGCGCCCGCCAGCAGCCGCGGCCAATCGGCCGGCAGATGGATCTTCCTCGCCACTGGAAAGCCCAGATTTCCGTTATGCGCGAAGGCGTAAGCGTTGTTCCGCAGCATGTCCCCGGCGACGGCGATCATGAAATGGTCCGGCTCGAAGACCAGCGGAACCAGACGCTCGGGGTCGTCGGACTCGACGAAGGTCTTGGGAATCGCGCCCAGCGCCGCCTGTTCGGCGAGCGACCGGATCGGCTTGTCCGTCCACTCGCCCAGATAGCGCTCGAACTGCCAGGCCGGTATCCGGGCGTGGTCGAACAGATACTGTTTGACGTCGCGCTTGGACCAGCCGCCGACGGCGATGGTCTGGGCCAGGATCGGGCTGAGCAGCAGCAAGGGGCGCAGCGTTCCCATCGCATTGCCGACGGTGAAGCTGAGATGCCAGGTGTTCTGCTTGACGACGGCGTCGGCGAGATAGGGCATCAACCGTTCCGGCGTATCACCGAAGACCGAGGCGATCAGGTTGCCCCCGGTGTAGCGCGCGATCGTCACCGTGTTGTCGCCGGCCTCGAAGCCCAGATCGGCGCTCAGCGGCGGCCAGCCGATGCGCGCGAGCACGTCCTCGTTTTCGGCGAGCACGACCCGCCAGGTGTTGCCGAAGGTCGCCTTGTCGTTCTTGTGCGGCAGGAAGCCCGCGACATTGCGGAGATACAATCGCCAGAAGCGCCCGATCGAGGTGTTGGCGATGAAGCCGTCGCGAAGAACGCCCTGCTGGAAGTTGAAGCCGAGCTCCTTGATGATCGGCCCATTGACCGTGATCAGCGTCTCGCCGCCCGGCGTGTTGCCGCTGTGCTCGACGCCGTAGTCGGGGTCGGCCATCGCGTCGATCAGCGCCACCAGCACCGGCATGTATTCGGGGCGGCAGCCCGCCATCACGCCGTTGACCGCGACGCTCCAGACCGTCGCCGCGCGGTTGTCCGGCAGCAGCACGCCGAGGATCTCGTCGGGGCCGCGATCGGTGAAGCGAAGGAACGCCTCCACGCGCTCGAGCGTCGGCGGGATGATCGGCAGGCCCTCGCTCCATTCCTTCTCGTAGAAGTGCTGGTTGACCGCTTCGAGGCTTCCCGCGAACACGATATCCCGGGATTGCGGCTCGCTGTCGTCCGCTGCTTCCGATGGCTGCTCCAGCAGGTTCGTGATCACCGCCCCGCTGGTCACGTCACGAATATGAGCGCGGAGCTGCTCCTTGCTTTGGTTGCCGACATGGCCCGGCACCACGGCCAGCGGGAGATTGGGCAGGCCGAGGCCCACCGAGGTGGTTTTCGCGAGGCCGACGAACCCTTCGCAGACGATCGAGGACGTGGGAAAACCGGCTTTCTCGGAAGCCGCGCTTGCCCGCAACACGGCGGGCGTGCAGCTTCCTCAACAGCCCATCGCCGAGACGGCGGCGTCGACGCCCAGTTCCTTGAACCGCTCCGGCAGCGCGGCGAGGAGCTGGCGCTCGTTCGAGCCGTATGTGGAGCCGAACTCCCGCCAGTTGACGAAGCGCACCTCGGGAAAACGCGCCTTGAGATCTTCTTCCAGCATGCGAAAGACCTCGTTGCCGCGATAGCGCAGGTCCCACAACTGGGCGACCGTCTTGCCGTTCAGGCTTTCGAGGCGCCTGGCCAGGGGCTGCCGCTTCTGCTGACGTTCGCTGCGGGGCCAGACGACCTCGTAGCGTGTCTCTTCGCGCTGTCCTGCCATCGAAAAATCTCCTCCCTGCGGCTTGTCCGAATCGGCCCGCATTTCTGTTCGACGATGATGTTTCCGGCTGCGTGTTCCCAAATGGTAGCCGAAGCGAAAGCGGCGCAGCAAATTGACGGTGCTTGCAGCGCCCACCACTGTGCGTTTTGTATCCGTGACGAAAAAGAGCCTAGAATAGGTATCTTTGTTTACTCACACACCTAAATGCCGAGGTCCAGATCCGGACCATCCGGCGCCACATAAAATCGAAATAGGAGGAAGCTGGGATAATGAAACGCCCACGTATCAAAGCACTGCCTGTCGCGTTGCTGGGGGCGGCCCTGGCCGCGGGCAACGCAACCTATGCCGCCGCCGCGGAAACACCCGTGCATGGCGGCATCCTGAACTTCGTCGTCGGCAGCACGATCCCGTCCTACGACGCGCATCAGGAAACGACCTTCGGCATGATCCATCCGATCCGGCCGTTCTACAGCCTGCTGATCCGGGTCAATCCGAACAATCCGTCGTCGACCACGGACTTCGTGTGCGACCTTTGCACGACCTTCTCGAAGGCCAAGGACGGCATGTCCTACACCTTCAATATCCGCCAGAACGTGAAGTTCCATGACGGCACGCCGCTGACGGCCGCCGACATCAAGGCGTCGCTCGACAAGATCATCTTCCCGCCGAAGGGCGTGCCGAGCTCGCGTCAGGCGTGGTACACCCAGGTGGCGTCGGTCGAAACGCCCGAGACGTACAAGGTGGTCGTGAAGATGAAGCGGCCCCTGTCGGCAATTCTTCCGGCACTCGCCTCGCCCTTCAACTTCATTTATTCCAAGAAGGACCTCGATACCCACGGCTACAGCTGGCACAAGACGCATGTAAACGGCACCGGTGCGTTCATCTTCGTGCAGGAGCAGCCGGGCGCCTTCGTCGAGGGTAAGAAGAACCCGAACTACTACGTCAAGGGCGAGCCTTACCTCGATGGCTTCAAGGCAATCCAGGCGCCGAAGATGTCGGTCCGCCTGCAAGCCATCCGCGGCGATCGCGCAGCGATCGAGTTCCGCGGCTTCCCGCCGAAAGCCCGCGATGACCTTGTCCATGCCCTCGGCAACAAGATCAAGGTGCAGGAAAGCAACTGGAACGTTCTGTTCGGCTACGGTCCGAACCAGAAGATCAAGCGCTTCCAGGACGTGCGGGTTCGCCAGGCGCTGGGCTATGCGCTCGACCGCTGGGGCAGCGCGAAGTTCTTGTCGAAAATCGCCATCATCAAGGCTGTCGGCGGCATTGTCTTCCCTGACCATCCGCTTGCCGGCAGCAAGAAATGGTTGCAGACGATGCCGGGTTACGGCCCGGACGCCAAGGCGAGCAAGGCCAAGGCGCGCGAACTGCTGAAGGCGGCGGGCTATCCGCACCTCAAGGTGACGCTGTGGAACCGCGCCGTCGATCAGCCCTACAAGATCCTCGGCACCTGGGCGGTCGATCAGTGGCGTAAGGTCGGCATCGACGCCGATCAGTCGGTCGTCCCGTCCGGTCCGTGGTATGCGGGCCTGCGTCAGACGCGCGACAAGGACGTCGTGGTCGACATCAACGCGCAGACGGTCATCAACCCGCCGATCGACGTCTCCAAGTGGATCGTCGGCGCCGGCAACAACTACTCCAACAATACCGATCCGAAGACCACGCAGCTCTATCTCGCCATGCTGAACGAGCCAGATCCCGCGAAACAGGCCCAAAAAATGCGTGCCTATGAGGGACAGGTTCTCAAGGATGAGGCTGACTACATTCCTGCCTTCTGGTGGTACCGCATCATTGCCTATCGCAGCTATGTGAAGGGCTGGAAGATCGGCCCGAGCCACTACATCAACCAGGGCCTCGAAAACGTCTGGATCGACCCGAAACTGAAGTAACGATCGGCAATGGACCGATCCACGACCGCCCCGGCTCGCCGGGGCGGTCTTTTTTTGCACCCGAAGAACCGCGCTCCCGCCGCGGCAGGCGCGCGCAATCCGGGCGCACGCCGGCGCCCGTTTTGTATGCGTAATGAAAAAAGGCCTACACTATGTACCTCCGCTTAATGACAAGCATGAACGCCGGCTCTCCAGATCCGGACCGTCCGGTATCACATAAAATTAAAACAGGAGGAGGTTGGGAGAATGAAACGCCCAAATATCAAGGTATTGCCTGTCGCGTTGCTGGGGGCGGCCCTGGCCGCGGGCAGCGCAACCTATGCCGCCGCCGCGGAAACACCCGTGCATGG
>CAZPFL010000188.1:0-9689 GCA_964585785.1 uncultured Rhodospirillaceae bacterium | reverse complement strand
GAGAAGGTGTTCTCCTGGCCGGGCATCGGCTCTTTCGCGATCTCGGCGCTGGTCGCCTCCGATTACGCCGCGGTGCAGGGCTTCGTGCTGTCGATGGCGCTGCTGTTCGTCGCGGTCAACCTGATCATCGACCTGATCCTGACCCTGATCGACCCTCGGGTCGGTATGGACGCATGAGGTAGGGCCGGCGATGACGCGTTTCCTCAAACACTTCCGCTACGTGATGGGCGAGAACCCGGTGACCGTCATCGCCTTCTCGCTGTTCCTGCTGATCGTCTTTCTCGCCCTGTTCGGCCCCTGGCTCGCGCCCTACGATCCGCTCGCGACCGACGCGGCGCTGAATCTGAAGCCGCCGAGCTGGGCGCATCCTTTCGGCACCGACCATTTGGGGCGCGATGTGTTCAGCCGGGTGATCGTCGCCACCCGGCTCGACATGGGGATCGCGCTCTCCGCCGTCATTCTCTCTTTTGGCATCGGCAGCGCGCTCGGCTGCGCGGCGGGGTTCTGGGGCGGCTGGACCGATCGGATCGTCGGCCGGTTCACCGACACCATCATGGCCTTTCCGTTGTTCGTTTTGGCGATGGGCATCGTCGCCGCGATGGGCAACACGGTGGCGAACATTATCTACGCCACGGCGATCATTAACCTGCCTTTCTATGCCCGGGTCGCGCGCGCCGAGGCCGGCATTCGCCGCAACGCGGGCTATGTCAGCGCTGCGCGGCTGTGCGGCAGCTCGGACGCACGCATTCTCGCGACCCAGATTTTTCCGAACATTCTGCCGCCGATGATGGTGCAGCTCTCGCTCAACATGGGCTGGGCCATTCTGAACGCGGCGGGCCTGTCCTTCATCGGCCTCGGCGTGCGGCCACCGGCGGCGGAGTGGGGGATCATGGTCGCGGAAGGCGCCACCTACATCGTCTCGGGCGAGTGGTGGCTGGCGCTCTTCCCCGGCGCGGCCCTGATGCTCGCGGTCTTCTGCTTCAACCTGATGGGCGACGGGCTGCGCGACCTCGTCGATCCCCAGCGCCGGACATGAGGAGGCCCGCATGACGGACAGTCCTTTCCTCAGCGTGAGCGACCTGTCGGTGGAGTTCCGCACGCGCAACGGCGTGGTCCGTGCGCTCGACGACGTGTCGCTGCATGTCGACAAGGGCGAGGTCCTGGGCATCGTCGGCGAAAGCGGCTCCGGCAAGTCGGTCACCGCCTACACCGTGATCGGCTTGCTCGACGCCGCCGGCCGCGCGGTCAACGGCACTGCGTCTTTCGACGGCATCCCGCTCAGCGGGGCCAAGGAGTCGTTGTTGCGCGACCTGCGCGGACGCGAGATCTCCATGATCTTTCAGAACCCGCGCGCGGCGCTCAATCCCATCCGTCCGGTCGGCAAGCAGATCGAGGACGTGCTGTTGCGCCATTCCCAGGCGCTGCGCCAGGACGCCAAGGCCAAGGCGATCGCGATGCTCGACAAGGTCAAGATCATCGATCCCGAGCAGCGCTACTGGAGCTATCCCTTCGAGCTCTCCGGCGGCATGTGCCAGCGCGTGATGATCGCCATCGCGCTCGCCTGCGACCCGCGCCTGCTGATCGCCGACGAGCCGACGACCGGACTCGACGTGACGACGCAGAAGGCGACGATGGACCTGATCCGCGAGCTGACGCGCGAGCGCAAGATGTCCGTCGTCTTGATCACGCACGACCTCGGCATGGCCGCGGCCTATTGCGACCGGATCATCGTGATGCAGAAGGGGAAGGTCGTGGAGTCGGCGCCGGTGCGCGACCTGTTCACCCGGCCGACGCATCCCTATACGAAGAAGCTCATCGCCGCCTCGCCGGGACCGCATTCGAGCCTGGCGGACCTGACCGCCGTGCCCGACGAGATGGAGGACGCGGCCATGGCGCCGGCAACGGTTGCGCCGCCGCCCCCGCTTCGCAACGCGCCGGCCGAGGGCAACCTGCTCGAAGTGATCGACCTCGTGAAAGAGTTTCCACGCCGGCAGAATGGCGGGTCCTGGCTGACGCGGAGCAAAGACGCGTCCGGGCCTTCCGTGTTCCGCGCCGTCGACGGGGTCTCGTTCAAGCTCAAGCGTGGCGAGAGCTTGGGGCTGGTCGGGGAATCGGGGTGCGGCAAATCGACCACCTCCAGCATCCTGACCCGGCTGCTCGATCCCACCTCGGGCGACGTCATCTTCGACGGGGAGAACATCACGACATATTCCGCGACGCGTTTCGCCCGGCTGCCGCAGCGGATGAAGATCCAGATGGTGTTCCAGGATCCGACCGACAGCCTCAATCCCCGCTACACGGCGTGGGACACCATCGCCGAGCCGCTCCGGCGGCTGAAGGGCATGCGCGACCGTAAGCGGATTGCGGCGCAAGTCGGCGCGCTGGCCGACATGGTCGGCCTGCCCCAGGCGCTGCTCACCCGCTTTCCCCACCAGCTCTCGGGCGGGCAGAAGGCGCGGGTGGGGATCGCCCGGGCGATTTCCGTCGATCCGCTGCTGCTTATTCTCGACGAGCCGACATCGGCCTTGGACGTGTCGGTTCAGGCGGTGGTGCTGCAGCTGCTCGACCGGCTCAAGCGCGACCTCGGCATGAGCTATATCTTCGTGTCCCACGATCTCAACGTGGTTCGCCTGCTGTGCGAGCGGGTAATCGTCATGAACCGGGGCCGCATTGTCGAAACGGGCACGGCGGACGACGTGCTGAACAATCCGAGAGAGGCCTATACCCGGACGCTTGTCGAGGCGATCCCGCATTTCGAGCCCAGCCGGATGTAGTTTCGGCAAATCATTGATAAAGCGCCGCTAAAGGAATATATCGGCAGCAGGACAAGTCTGTTTCTTGCGGGTCCGCATGCCCATCGCATCGTGGCGTGCGCCGTTGCCTGGCGGCTGGTGATCACCGAGACAATGGACGTTCTCGTGACAGGCGGTGCGGGCCCGCGGAGCTGCCCGCTTTGAGACGATTACAAAGATCCAACGTCCCAATTCAAGCTCGGGGGCTGCAATGGCTTTGCGACGGACTCAATTTTTCGCGATTTTGCTGACGGCGTTGGCGCTCGTACCCGGCGGCGCGCATCTCGCGGAATTGCCGAACAAGATCGCGCTCGGACGAACCGACTATTTCGTCGTTCAGCACATCTACAACGGCTGGGCGCTCTTCGGGATCATTCTTGTCGCGGCCTTGGTCGCGAACCTGACACACGCCTTCCTCCTCAGCAGAATGGGCCGGCCCCGCGGTCTGGCGGTCGCGGCGACGATTTTCGTGATCGTCAACCTCGTGATCTTCTTCACCTGGACTTTCCCCGTAAACCAAGTGACGCATAACTGGACGTCGGTGCCCGTCAACTGGAGCGCGCTGAAGGTCCAGTGGGAGTATTCCCAAGCCATCAACGCGGTCGTGATGTTCGCCGCATTGGTGTGCGTGACGCTTGCGGTCCTGCGCCAGGGAGCCCCCGAGGCGTGACGGCGCCTCGGTAGCGCGGATTTGCATCGCAAGCGCGCGATGCGGCTTAATGGAAGAACCGCACGACCCTATCGTGCCCCGAAAAATCCGGGAGATGCCGTATGACCGTTGCGCATACGCAGGCTAAAGACCTTACGCCCGTTCGAGGCCGATCCGTCTGGCGCGGCGCCGAGATGCGCGACTGCGAGGACTGGATTCATTGCCTGAGCGATGCGGAGACCGCGGAGCTGGAGCGGGCGGTGGCCGGCATCCGCGCGCGCGACCTGCGCGTTCCGGACTTCGGGCAGGCGGACTTTCCGTTGCCGACGCTGGCATCCAGGCTGGCGCGCGTCCGTGACGACGTCGTTGACGGGCGGGGCGTCAACGTCATCCGCGGGCTGCCCGTGGACCGCTGGTCGCGTGAAGAAAGCGCCATCGCCTATTGGGGTGTCGGGGCGCATATCGGCGAGGCGGTCACGCAGAATGCCTTTGGCCATGTGCTCGGTCACGTCAAGGATGTCGGCGTTCACGTCGACGACGTGAACAATCGCGGCTATCGCTCGCGCGCCGCGTTGTCGCATCACAATGACATCGGCGGTGAGATTATCGGTCTGTTCTGCCTCAAGCCGTCGAAATCGGGCGGGCTGAGCAGCGTCGTCAGCGCCGGCGCCGTTTACAACGAGATGCTTTCGCGCCGGCCGGACCTGCTCGCCGAACTCGTGCAGCCGATGTATCACGACCGCCGCGGCGAGGTGCCGCCGGGGCGCGAGCCTTATTATCCGCTCCCCGTTTTCAGCCGGCATGAGGGGCATCTGATCGTTTGCTTCGTGCGGCGCTTCATCGAATCGGCGCAGCGTTTCGAGGCGCTTCCGCGTCTCACCCAGGCGCAACACGATGCGCTCGACATGGTGAGCGATATCGCGGCCAGCCCCGCGTTCAGCCTCGACATCGACTTCAAACCGGGCGACATCCAGCTCGTGAACAACCTGACCACGATGCATGCGCGCACCGAATTCGAGGACTTCCCGGAGCCGGAGCGCAAACGGCACCTGCTTCGCCTCTGGCTCGCGGTGCCCGGCGGCTGGCCGCTGCCGAAGCTGTTCTACGACCGCTACGGCGCGACAACGCCGGGCGGCCGTCCGTCCGGGGTCGTGGCCACCCGGCCGCAGGAGCCCGCGCCGCTGGACGTGGCGTAGGCGTTCTTCCTATTTCCAGATCTTCTTGCCGCCGCCCGGCAGGCCGAGATCCTTCCAGATGCGGTCGACCTTCTCGACCACCGCGTCGGACATGCGGATTTCGGTACCCCAGTCGCGGCGGGTCTCGGGCGGCCACTTGTTGGTTGCGTCGAGGCCAATCTTGGAGCCGAGGCCCGAGACCGGGCTCGCGAAGTCGAGATAGTCGATCGGCGTGCCCTCGACCAGCGTGATGTCGCGCGCCGGGTCCATGCGCGTCGCGACCGCCCACATCACGTCCTTCCAGTCTCGGGCGTTGATCTCCGCGTCCACGACGATGACCCATTTCGTGTAGGTGAACTGGCGGAGATAGGACCAGACGCCCATCATCACGCGCTTGGCGTGACCGGGATAGGCCTTCTTTATCGATACGACGGCGATGCGGTAGGAGCAGCCTTCCGGCGGCAGCCAGAAATCGACGATCTCGGGGAACTGCTGCTGCATCAGCGGGATGAACACCTCGTTGAGCGCTTGCCCCAGCACGCTCGGCTCGTCGGGCGGCCGTCCGGTGAAGGTCGAGAGGTAGATCGGATCGCGCCGCATGGTGATGGCGCTGATGCGGAAGACCGGAAAGCGCTCGACCGCGTTGTAGTAGCCGGTGTGGTCGCCGTAGGGTCCTTCGTCGCCGTAATCGTCCAGGCTGACATGCCCTTCGATGACGATCTCGGCCGAGGCCGGCACCTTGAGCGGCACCGTCTTGCAGTCGACCAGCTCCGTGCGCTTGCCGCGCAGCAAGCCCGCGAAATGATATTCCGACATGGTGTCCGGCACTGGCGTCACCGCGGCGAGGATGGTGGCCGGGTCCGCGCCGATCACGGCGGCGGCGGGCAGCGGCTCGCGTTTCGTTTCCTTCCAGCGCGCGTGATGCTGCGCGCCACCGCGGTGCGCGAGCCAGCGCATGAGCGTCGTGTCGCGCCCTGTCACCTGCATGCGGTAGATGCCGAGGTTGAAGTCGTCCTCGCGGCGGCTTCCGGGCCCCTTGGTCACGACCAGCGGCCAGGTGATCAGCGGCGCCGGCTCGCCCGGCCAGCAGGTTTGCACCGGTAAATTGGCGAGGTCGATCTCGGCGCCCTGCCAGACGACCTCCTGGCACGGCGCGGCGGAGACCGTCTTCGGCCGCATGGTCATGGCGGTCTTCAGGAGCGGCAGCTTGTCGATGGCGTCGCGGATGCCGCCGGGCGGCTCGGGATGGCGCAGTATGGCGAGCGTCTCGCCCAGCGCGCGCAGCTCTTGCGGCTTGCGGCCCATGCCGTCGGCGACCCGGTCGACCGTGCCGAACAGGTTGACCAGCATCGGCATGCCGTAGCGGCCGCCGTCTTCGCGCACGACATTCTCGAACAATACGGCCGGGCCCTGCTCGGCGAGCAGGCGGGTCTGGATCTCGGTCATCTCCAGCACGGGCGAAACGGGATGGGTGACCCGCAGCAGCCGGCCGGTGCGCTCGAGGTTGTCGATGAAGTCGCGCAGCGAGGCGTAGGACATGCCGGACCCTACCGCGCGCGGCGCGGCCGGGAAAGATCGATCAAGGATTGCGCCGCGGATAGGCTTCCGGAGCTGGTAGAAGGCCTCAGTCTCGCTTCGCCATCTCGCGCCTCCCGGCCGAAGGCGCTTCGTCAGCGCCGTCCGCCCGCCAGCTTAATCGCATCCGGGTGCGCGCGCAGCCGGCCCATGGCGATGATCCCGACCACCGGGCCGATGGCGAGGAAGGCGAAGGCGTAGCGCCAGCCGACCGTATCGACCAGCCGCGGCAGGATCTGGATGGTCACGAGCGTGAGCAGGAAGCCCATGCTGGTCTGGACCGTCAGCATGGTGCCGACCAGCGGCCGCTCGGACAGCTCGGCGACGCTGGCGGAGAACTGCGCGGAATCGGCGACGATGGTGGCGCCCCAGACGAGGCAGAGCAGCACGAGCGGCACCGGGCTGCCGCCGAACAGAAATCCCGCCAGAAGCGCGCAGCTGCCGCTGATCGCCATGGCGATCATGGTGAGCGTCGTGCGCCCCCAGCGGTCGGCGAACATGCCGCCCGCGATCGAGCCGACCGCGCCGGCGCCGATCGTGGCGAAGGTGGCGAGCGCCGCCCAGATGGGCGCCTGTCTGGCGTCGGACAAGGCGGTGCGGAAGCTCGCGTCGAGGAAGACCCCGATCCACGCCCACATGGCGTAGAGCTCCCACATATGGCCGAGATAGCCCAGGTTGGCGAGGCGCAGCGACGGCGTGAACCAGGCCTTGAGCGCGAAACGCGGGTTGAAGGGCGGTGAGGGCGCGATGTTCGGGCCGATCGGCGCGAGGCGAATGATCAGCGCGGCCGCGAGTGCGGAGACCGAGGCGGTGCCGAGCGTGAAGCGCCAGTCGATCCCGCTGCCGTCGGCGCCGAGCGCGTTGAACAGGTATGGTGTCGCCGAGCCCAGCGTCAGCGCGCCGACCAGCAGCCCGACCATCAGGCCCATATCGCCCTTCGCCCAGCTCGCCGCCAGCTTCATGCCGACCGGATAGATCCCCGCCATGCAGAGGCCGGTAATGAAGCGCAGCGCGACGACGGTCGGCGAGGCCGGGTCGACCAGCAGGATCGCCGCGTTGGCGCCGGCGGCGACCAAGGCCGAGGCCATGAAGAACTTGCGTGGGTCGATCCGGTCGGCGAGGCCGAGGAAGGCGCTCGTCAGCGTGCCGGCGACGAAGCCGGCCTGGACCGCGCTGGTGAAGAGCGAGGCCGACTGCGGGTCGATCGCCCCCGTTGCCTTGAGCGCGGGCACGATGGCGGAGGCCGAGAACCACAGCGCCATGGCGGCGACCTGGCAGACCGCGATGGTGGCGATGGCGATGACGCGTTGCGATGGCATGAGGGGCCTTTCCCGGTCGTGTCGCCGCGCGACCGGCGGACCCGCGGCGGGCTGCAATAGAACCGTAATTGTCATATATAAAACAAGAAGCGAATTGAGCCTCGACGGGAACCATGTCGGACCGTATCGCCAAGCTTTCCCGCGCGCGGGACTATCCCTACCACCTGCCGGACCGTTCCTATGTCTGGCGGGGCGGGCGGAACGACCCGCTGGAGATCGACCCCTTCGACCCGGCCTTGACGAAGGGGCGGACCCCGGTGCTCGCCGTGGGCTCGAACCAGTCGCCGGTCCAGCTTGCCCGCAAATACGGTATCGGCAGCGATCATGTGGTGCCGGTCGAGCGCGGGCAGCTCGCGGATTTCGACATTGTCTACGCCGCGCATATCAGCAGCTACGGCGCGGTGCCGTCCATGCTGCAATGCGCGCCGGGGGTCTCGGTGTCCCTGTTCGTCAACTGGCTGGACGATCTGCAGCTCGAGAAGATGCACGCGACCGAGGGCAACTATCATTTCGCGGAAATCGAGAACGTGCGGTTACGGCTCGAGGGCGGGCGGGAGCGGAACACGGCGTTCCTCTACGTGGCGCGTCTCGGTCACTACGTGCATGAGGCGGGGCCCGTGAGCCTCAAGGCCATTCCGGCCGAGGGCCGTACGAACCGCGCCCATGACACCGCCGAGATGCTGCGGATCGTCCAGCAACGGCTGGCGCAGGACGGCGACCATGACGAATTCGTGCTGCGGCTGGCCGACGACGCCGCGTTCCGCCGCGGCTGTATCGACCGCATTGCCGAGGACTCGATCGCCTTCGGCTACCCGTTCCGGATCGTCGGGCCATGAAGCACAAGCGGTCCGGCACGTCCATCAAGCTGCGGCATGACAAGATCCATGTCGCCGACCTCGATACCGACGGGAAGATCGCCAAGGACGACTACGAGCGGGACCTTCATGATCTTGGGATCAAGATGCGGCAGATCCTCCAGGCCTATCTCTTCACCAACGATCGCGGCATCGTCGTGTTCGAAGGCGTCGACGCGGCGGGCAAGGGCGGGGCGATTCGGCGCCTGACCACGGTTCTCGACCCGCGCGCCTATAAGGTATGGCCGATCGGCGCGCCGAACGAGATCGAGCGCCAGCAGCATTATCTGACGCGCTTCTGGAACCGGCTGCCGACCAGCGGCACGATGGCGATCTTCGACCGCTCCTGGTACGGCCGGGTGCTGGTGGAACGCGTTGAGGGGTTGGCCAAAAAGGCCGAGTGGCAGCGTGCCTACCGCGAGATCAACGAGTTCGAGTACATGCTGATCGACGACGGTATCAAGCTCGTGAAGATCTTCCTGCATATCTCGCAGGAAGAGCAGCTCCGACGCTTCGAGGAGCGCGTGCGCGACCCGTTAAAGCGCTGGAAGTTCACCTTCGACGATCTCCGCAACCGGCGGCAGTGCGACGCGTATGAGCAAGCGATCGACGAGATGATCGAGCACACCTCGACGGAAGCGGCGCCGTGGCGCGTCATCGCGACCGACAACAAGCGCCGCGCGCGGATCGACGCGCTGACGCATATCACCGACGTTCTGTCGGAAGGCGTCGACCTGAAGCCGCGGCCGCTGGCGCCGAAGCTGCGCGCGGCGATGGAAAGCTCGCTTGGCATCAAGCTCGATTGAAGCCGCTCAGGACAGCGTGAAGCGCCAGACCACCGCGTTGCGCACGTCGGTGTCCTCGAGCTCGCGCGTGGTCTTCACCGCGTAGCGCACCAGCCATTCCAGCCCTTCCTTCGGCAGGTAGGTGCGCCCCGGATCCCCGAGCAGCACGGTGACGCCGGCTTCCGACAGGCCGCGCAGCCAGGCGGTGACGCGGTCGGCGAGCGGGCGCTCGTAGCAGATGTCGCCGGCCAGGACCACGTCCCACGGTCCGGTGCTGCCGATGATGTCGCCGCTCGTGACCTCGACGCTGACGCCGTTGAGCGCCGCGTTCAGGCCGATCGCGGCCGAGGCGTAGGGGTCGATGTCGGCGGCGGTCACCGTTGCCGCGCCGGCCAGGGCGGCGGCGATGGCCGCGAGGCCGCTGCCACTGGCGAAATCCAGCACGGTTTGGCCGGCGACGATTTCCGGGTTGTCCAGGACGTAGCGCGCGAGCGCCTGGCCGCCGGCCCAGGCGAAGGCCCAGTAGGGCGGCGGCAGGCC
>CAZPFL010000187.1:8059-9739 GCA_964585785.1 uncultured Rhodospirillaceae bacterium | reverse complement strand
CGCCGATGTCGAGCGCCATCTTGATGCCTTCGCCCATGTTGTGGCGGGTGCCGCGCACCTTGACCAGGTCCCAGCCGGGGCCGAGGTAGCGGGTGCGCCAGTCGGAGTTGGACTCGAAGCCGCCGCAGGCGAGGATGACCGACTTGCCGTGGATCTCGGACACCTTGCCCTTGTGCTTGACCTTGACGCCATAGACCTTCTGCTCGTCATAGAGCAGCGACATGACGCGGTGCTCGAACTTGATGGGGATGCCGAGGTCCTTGACGATCTTCGACTCCATCTCCCAGATGCCGGGCCCGCCGCCCCAGAACTCCAGCGCCAGGCCGCCCCAGAACTTCATCTTGCCGTCGACCTTGAAGGCCTGGCGGCCGTACATCGGCATGAAGCGGATGCCCTTGGAATGCATCCAGTGCGTGGTCTCGAGGCTCTTGGTCACCAGGATCTCGCACAGCTCCGGATCGGTGCGGTACTGGGTGACGCGGAACATGTCGTCGAAGAACTGGTCGGTCGTGTAGGTGCCGAAGTCGTTGTTCGCCTTCTCGTCGTCGGTCAGATCGACCAGCGTCATGATGTCTTGCAGGCCGTTATGCGCGAAGCGCAATGCGCCCGCCGTGTAGCGGCTGTTGCCGCCGGCTTCGTCTTCCGGCGCGCGCTCCAGGACGACGACCTTCGCGCCGTTCTCCTGGGCGGACATGGCCGCGCACATGGCGGCATTTCCGGCGCCGACCACGATGACATCATACTGTTCGGTGCTCATCTGGCTCTCCCTAGTCTATGGGCTGTCGTCTTGGTTTTGGGCATGGCTGTAGGCCTGCGGGGCATGCGACGGCGCCGGTCATTGTACACGTTTCTTCCCGCGGAGGCGCAGGGAGAAGAGGGGACTCGGCCGGGGCGCCGACGGTGTATTTCATTGTATACAATCGCCCGATCGATACGGTCAACTGCGGCCCGCCGCCCCGACCGCTGCCGTGACCGCCGTCACAGGACGGCCGGCGTTTTGCCATGCATCTGGCGCAGCCGGGCGTGCTGCGCGCCGCGCAGATGGGCCCGCATCGCGGCGTCGGCTCCGATCGGATCCCGGCGGGCGATGGCGGCCACCACCGTCTCGTGCTCGGCCATGGCGGCCTGGACCCGGCCGGGGACCGAGTAGGTGGTCCGCCCCAGCAGCGCCATGGAATCGCGCAGGCCGTAGAGCGAGCGCAGCAGGTAGCGGTTATGCGCCGCGGCGTAGATGGCGTTATGGAACGCCACGTTGTGGCTGGCCAGCGCGTGGGAGTCCGTATCGGCCGTCGTCTCCTGCTGGGCGATCATGTCTTCCAGGGAGGCGATCTCGGCATCGGTCGCATGCTGGGCGGCGAGCGACGCGGCGGTGCCTTCGAGCACCTCGCGCATCCGGTACAGCTCCATGACCGCGCCGTGATCCAGCACGGTGACGGTCATGCCCTTGTGCGGCGCGAAGGTGATCAGTCCGTCGCGCTCGAGCCGCCGGAAGGCCTCGCGCACCGGGGTCCGGCTCATCTCGAGCCAGTCCGAGACGTCGATTTCGCGCAGCCGCTGTCCCGGCTGCAGCAGGCCTTCCATGATCGAGCTGCGCAGCAGGTCATAGGCCGCTTCGCTGCGCGAGGCGTAAAGCTGATCGCCGCGATTTCTGAGGGCGGCGATCCGTTGTCCAATCGTGCC
>CAZPFL010000187.1:0-7959 GCA_964585785.1 uncultured Rhodospirillaceae bacterium | reverse complement strand
GTCCAATCGTGCCGGTCATCCCTTTGGTCCTTTTTCTTTTTTCCGGACGCCTGCCGATGCTAGACATCTGTATACATTTGTACAAGATGCCCGGCCGCTTGTCCCGCCTTGCGGTCGCGGCGGCGGCGGGCAACAGTGGGGCGCGGCGAGAGGCGAATGAAGGTCCTCCATCTCATTACCGGATTGCAGACGGGCGGGGCCGAGCGGATGCTCGCGAACCTGGCGATCGCCCAGCAGCGCGCGGGCGGCGCGCCGGTCGTCGTCGCGCTGTGTCCGGGCGGCTCGCAATACGGCCGCCTGTGCGAAGCGGGGGTCCGCACGGTCACGCTGGGGATGCGGCAGGGGGCGCCGAGCCTGTCGGGGCTGCTCGCGCTGGCCCGGCTGCTGCGCCGCGAAGCGCCCGACGTGGTGCAAAGCTGGATGTACCACGCCGATCTCTACGCGCTGCTGGGACTGTGGCTGTCGGGACGGCGGCGGCGGACGCGGCTCTATTGGGGCGTGCGCTGCAGCGACGTGGACTTCCGCCGCTACGGCGTCTTGCTGCGCCTCACGGTGCGGCTCGCCGCGCTGCTGTCCGGCCTCACGGACGGCATCGTGGCGAATTCGCAGGCCGGCCTGCGTATCCACCGGCGCTTCGGCTACGACGCGGACCGCATGGCCGTGATCGACAACGGCTTCGACACCGATCGCTTCCGTCCCGATCCGGAGGAGCGTGCGGCGATGCGCCAGGCGCTCGGCCTGCCGGCGGACGCCTTCGTCGTCGGCTCGGTCGCCCGGCTGGACGCGATGAAGGATTTCCCGACGCTCCGCGCCGCCTTCGCGCAGCTCGACGGCGCCACCGGCGTCCTGGTCGGCAAGGGGACCGAGGCGATGGCGGACGCCAAGGGCGTGATCGCGCTGGGCGAGCGCCAGGACGTTCCGCGCCTGCTCAACGGATTCGACGTGCTGGTCAGCGCCTCCGCGTTCGGCGAAGGCTTCTCGAATGCGATCGGCGAGGCGATGGCGACCGGCATTCCCGTGGTCGCCACCGATGTCGGCGACGCGCGGCGCATCCTGGGCGAGGGCGGCTCTATCGTGCCGCCGCGCGATCCGGCGGCGCTCGCCGCGGCGCTCGCCCGCCTGCGCGATGATCCGGCGGCCCGCCAGGCCATGGGCGCGGCGGCGCGCCAGCGCATCCTGCGCCATTTCAGCCTGCAGCACAGCCTGGACGCCTTCCACGCGCTCTATAGCGGGCAGGCGACGGATGGGGAGGGCGCGCTCCCGGCGGACATGCTGCCGCAACAGGGCGCTGAATGACTTTCTCGGGAATTCGGTCCGCGGTTTGTTACGTGTTCAGGTAGTATTGGGCATAAAGTCCCGCCGACCAAAAATCATTCTGACGGCGGACTAAAAATAGGAATTTTCAACACTTTAGGTCGAAATTCACCATCCTGCGTTAAGAATTCAGTAACTTCTTGTCCATAGCCTCATATCAACCTGGAGTCCGCATGTCCTTGGCGGTCGCCCGGTGGCCGGGGCCTTGGTCCCATCTGGCCCCGGCCTTGCGGTCCGCCTCGTGACGGTAGCAAAGCGAGCGATCCGGAAGGTTGACGATGCGTTGGAAACGCGATCAAGACGGAAACGCAGGTGACATGCCCCCGCGCTCAGGGAGGGACGGGGTTTTCGGCTTCGCGGCCGAGAGACCAGGCGAAAACTGCATCCAAGAGCAACATTGGCCGCCGAACCCGCTCCGGCGAGCGGGCCTCGTACCGAGGCCCGGCGCCCGACCGGTAACCCGGCGACGGAAAGAACGGGGTGCCAAATGCAGGAATTTCATTCGACATTGACCGTCGCAGAGGCGATGGGAAGCGGGGACGCGGGCGCGGCGCTGGCCGTGGCCGCCGAGACGGCGACCTTCGACGGAACGGCGGTGGATAATGGCTTCGCCGCGCCGCTGCCGATCCTGGCCAAGGTCGCGGGTGTCATTTGCATCGTCGCCTTCGCGGTCACGCTCGGCGTGCCTGTGATGGCGCCGCTGCCGCAAGGTATGCCGGGCGCGATCCTCACCGCCGTTCTGCTCGCACTGATTTCCGCGCCGCTGATCCTGCTTTGGGCGGTCCGGCCATGCGTCGCGGCGTTTCGCGCGGCGGTCGAGCGGTTAACCGGCGTCAATCGCATGCTGCTGCTGGAGATCGGCGAGCGGATCACGGCCGAAGAGAAGCTTCGCGCGCACAAGCAGGAGCTCGAACTGCAGATCCAGGAAATCGACTATGTGAAGCAGCTGGTCGAGGCGCAGGCCGCGGACGCCGTCGGAATGGCGGAAGATCTCGCCATGCAGCGCCAGGCCATGGAGGAAAGCGAGCGGCGCAACGAATATCTCGCCAATCACGACGGGCTGACCGGGCTTCCGAACCGGCGCCATTTCGAGCAGCGGCTCAGCCAGTCGACCGAAAACGCGCAGGGGAAGCGGGAAGCGGTCACGCTGATCTTCGTCGATCTCGACAATTTCAAGACCGTGAACGACACGCTCGGGCATCTGCACGGCGACGAGATCCTGAAGCAGGTGGCGGACCAGCTCCGCGCCTCGGTTCGGGAGTGCGATTTCGTCGCGCGGCTCGGCGGCGACGAGTTCGCCGTCGTCCTCAAGCATCCCTTCCAGCCCGGCCGCGCAACGCTTCTGGAATTCGCCGAACGTATCCGGTCGGCGCTGGCGATCCCGGTCGAAGGGCCGAATGGCGTGATCCCGGTAAGCGCGGCTCTTGGCATCGCATCCTTTCCGGCCGAGGCGGCGGACGAGCAGACCCTGCTCAAATTCGCCGACCGGGCGATGTATGCCGCCAAGGCGCAGGGCAGCAACTGCGTGGTGTTCCACCGGGAGCTGGAGGCCGCCGTCGGCTAGGCGCTCTGGGCTGGGCGCATTGCCGCCCGGCCCGGCGCGGCTTTCCTTACCGGCCTGCACCCCGTACCGACGAGGACGACCCGTGCAGTCCGGCTGGACCGAGGATCTTACCCACCGGAGGCCAGGCGATGACCGTAGTTCGCATGTGGCATGGCTGGACCACGCCTGAGAATGCAGACGCCTATCAGACGCTCTTGTGCACGCAGATCATTCCCGTGATCGAAGCCAGAAGCATCCCCGGATATCGGAGCATTGCGCTGCTCCGCGTGGACCGCGGCGAAGAAGTGGAGTTCATCACCTTGATGACCTTCGACTCGCTCGCGGACGTGGTCGGCTTCCAAGGCCAGGACTACCGCTTCGCCTACGTGCCCGATGCCGCCCGGAGGCTTCTCAAGCGGTGGGACGTCGTGTCGGACCATTACGACATCGTCGAGAAGCGCGCCTACCGTTGACGCCGTTTGAGCGATCCGGCGAACTGTGTCTATCATCCTTCCGTTGCGCGCCGCGGCGCCGGCACGATCCGCAAAATCAGGGAGGAAGGACATGGCCGAGAATGTAACGGAAACACTGGCCGGCTTTGCGGCGTCGCTGACGCTGGACGCGATCCCCGACCGGACCCGGACGGCCTGCAAGGCGCTGCTGCTCGACGCGCTGGCCTGCGCGCTCGCCGGGCACCAGGGCGAGGAGACCGCCGAGATGGCGGCGCTCGCCTCGGCGCTGGCGCAGTCGAAGGAAACGAGCATCATCGGCGGCGGGCACCTGTCGCTCGCGGGCGCGACGCTGCTCAACGGCTATCTCATCACCGCGGTGACGATGTGCGACACGCACCGCGCGACGCTCAGTCACATCACGCCCGAAGTGGTGCCGCCGATGCTGGCCATCGCCGAGCGCGACGACGTCTCGGGCGCCGACCTGCTGACCGCGCTCGCCGTCGGCTGCGAGATGACGACGCGCATCGGGCTTGGCCTCGACTATCCGGTGTTCCGCAAGCGCGGCTGGCACGGGCCGGGCGTCGTCGGGCCGTTCGGCGCGGCGGCGGCGGTCGGGCGGCTGCGCGGCTTCGACGCCGAGACGATGGCGCGCGCCTTCGGCCTCGCGGGCAGCCAGTCCGCCGGCACCTTCGCCGCCTGGGGCACGCCGACCGTCAAGTTCCATCAATGCCGGGGCGCGCTGTCGGGCCTGATGGCCGCGCTCCTGGCCGAGCAGGATTTCGTCGCGACCAAGCAGTTCCTGACCGCGCCGGACGGCGGCCTCTACAACACCTATTCCAACGGCGGCAAGCCCGAGCTGGCCACGGGCGACCTCGGCAAGCGCTGGGAGCTGGAGCGGATCGCGCTTCGCCTCTGGCCCTCGGCCTCGATGGTGCAGGGGCTGATCACCGCGATGTTCGACGCGGTGGAAAAGAACGACATCGCGACCGAGGACGTCGCCAAGGTGCGCATCGTGATGCCGAAGACGCCGTTCGAGATGCACGGCATCTTCGCCAAATACAAGGCCAAGTTCGAGGCGCTGCTGTCGGCGCATTACATCGCCGCCGTGATCCTGCACGACCGCGCGCTCAACCTGGCGCAGTTCGAGCCGGCGCGCTACGACGATCCGGTGCTGCGCCGCTTCGCCGCCGAGCAGGTCGAGGTGGTGGCCGATCCGTCGCTGGCCGAGGCGCAGGCGATCGCCGAGCTGATCACCACCGACGGCCGGACGGTGTCGGCGAAATGCGAGCATCCGCGCGGCGCGCCGGAGAACCCGGTGTCCTACGAGGATATCGCCAACAAGTTCCGCACCTACGCGCCGGGGCGGCTTGCGCCGGCGCAGGTCGAGGCGACGCTCGACGCGGTCGCGCATCTCGAGGATCTCAAATCCGCGCGCACGCTGATCGACGGCCTCAGGCCCGGCGAGAGCCGGAAAGCGCAGGTGGCCTGAGCCCGCCAGAGCCCGCCATTCCGGCGTCAAATCTCCTTCTCGGCCGCCAGCTTGCCGAGAAGCCAGAGCGAGATGGCGGTGCCGATGCCCCAGGTGCCGTTCAGGAGCAGGCCGCGCGCCATGTTGGCGAGATGCCAGCCGCCGGCGATGGGCGCGCCGTGCAGCGGCGCGGAGACGAACCAGGATACCAGGCTCGGCCCCAGCGCACCGAACAAGAGCGCCGCGAGCCAATATCCGGCGCCGCGCGGAAACCACGGCTCGACCAGCACATAGGCGATGCCCCAGACGCCGCCCCAGAAGGCGAGCGACCAGAAGCGTGCGATGCCGAGCGGCCAGGTCGCTTGCATCTGATAGGGGCCACTCCGTGAAAAGTCGAAGGCGTGCAGGAACGCCAGCATACCCTGATGGAAGACGAGTACGGCGATGAAGCCGGCGACGAAGCCGAGCGCGAGCCGCCCGCCTGACGGCCTGCCGGACGGCGGGAGAGAGCGGTCAGACATGGGGAAGTCCTTCCGATGTTGCATGCCCCGAGGGCGCGAAGGTCCGCGGGACGGGCTGTTTCAGTATTCATACTTCGCGGTGAGTGCAAAGCAAATTGGCGAGATCAATCGTGAGGTGAGGCGGCGCGCCGCGCCTGCCGCTCACCGCGCTTGCAGGCTTTCGGTCAGGCGTCTGGCATAGTCGTCCGCCAGCTCGTTCAAGCGGGCCGCGCCGTCGCCGGAATAGGAGGCGCCGTGCATGACCGCCAGGGTGGCGGGCGTGAGCCGGGCGAGGTCGCGGATCGTCGGCGCGGTCGCCGGCGTCAGCGCGGATGCCTTGAACATGTCCTCGGCGGCGATCGCCGGGCCGACGATATCGCCGCCGGTGATCGGCGGGGCGTCGCCGGCATGCGTGAACAGGTCGCCGCAGAGCAGCGTCCGCGTCGTCTCCTCGAACAGCAGCCCCGCTTCCCAGCCATGCGGCACATGCGGCGTATCGATATACCGGATGCGCTTGCCGCCGAGGTCGATCGTCTCGCCATCCGCGAGCGTGCGGGGCGCGCGGTCGGCGAGATCGTTGAGCGACACCATGCAGGCCGTCATGCCGTGCGCCACGGTCGCCTGCGGACAGGCGGCGAGCCAGGCGTTCATCGAGCCGCATTCGTCCGCCTCGACATGGCCGAAGGAGATCCAGCGGATGCGCTCGATCGGCATGACGCCGGCGGCGGCGCGGGAGACGGACGGGAACATTGCGCGCGGACCGCAATGAAACAGCAGCGGCGCGTCCGCATCGATGAGGAACTGGTTGAAGGTGAAGCCGGCCGGCGGCGCGACGTCCGGGACGTAGGTGGACAGCCGGTAAATGCCATCCGCGATTTCCGCAACCGTCGTTTCCATGCTCCGGATCCTTGCGTTCTTGCTTCCTACGCGCCGCGCGCGCCGATTTGCCGATCTCGGGCTGCGGGCGCTAGCATCGTAGCCGCATCGTAGAACGGACGGGCGAGGGCAGCCAATGGCCATTGAGATCGTTCCCACCGGTGCCGCGGTTGGCGCGGAAATCCGCGGCGCGGACCTGTCGCGGACCCTGGACGACCAAAGCTTCGCCGCCGTCGAGCGCGCCTACAACGCGCATGGCGTGATCTTCTTCCGCGGGCAGGCGATCACGCCGGACGGGCTGCTTGCGCTGACGCAGCGGTTCGGCGACCTCCAGTTCAACACTTTCGGTGAGAAGCACGGCCTGCCGGGCTGGCCCGGGATCGTGCTGATCTCCAACGTCGAGGAGGAGGGGCGCGACATCGGCGTGAAGCGGGCGGGCGAGCGCTGGCACAGTGACATGTGCTATACGCCGAAGCCGCCGCGCGGCACGATCCTCTGCGCACGCGAGGTGCCGGTGCAGGACGGCCTGACGCTGGGCGACACCTGCTTCGCGGCGACGCATGCGGCCTATGACGCGCTCCCGGACGCCATGAAGCGCCGCCTCGCCGGGCTCCGGGCCGTGTTCGACTTCGCCGGCCGGGTGCGCGCGACGCCGATCTCCCAGGCGCAGATCGACGCCTTTCCGCCGGTGACCCATCCGATCGTTCGGACCCACCCCTATACCGGCCGGAAATGCCTCTATGTGATGCGCGACGACTGCACCGGCATCGTCGGGCTCGACAAGGGCGAGGCCGAAGCGCTGATCGAAGCGCTGGCCGACCACATCGTCCGGCCGGAATTCGTCTACCGCCACCGCTGGCAGCCGGGCGACGTGCTGATCTGGGATAATTGCACGGTCCAGCACAAGGCGATCCAGGACTACAGCTTGCCGCAGCGCCGCCTGATGCACCGGACGACCTTCGCCGCGGCCGCGGCGCCGGCCTAAGGCGGCAAGTCGCGCGTATCGTCGCGCCCGTTTGTCTGGTTTAATGGGACGGTTCGTTCGAGGGACATCTCACGACGTCCGACGTAACCGGAACCAACGATACGGGAGACCACCGATGGCGACGCAACAATTCCCCTTTCTCGATTTCGACACGCTGCTCAAGCAGTTCGACATGCCCAATGTCGATGCGAAAGCCTTGATGGAGGCGCAGCAGAAGAACATCGAGGCCCTTGTCGCCGCGAACCAGAAGATCGCCGAGAACATCCAGAAGATCGCGCAGCACGAACAGCAGATCATTCAGGAGGCGCTGAGCGAATGGAGCGCCGCCGCGCGCGAGATCAAGCCGGGCGGCGACATGCGTGAGCAGTCCGCGCGGCAGACCGAGGCGGCGATCAACGTGTTCGAGGAGGGCATCCGCAACATGCGGGAGTTCGCGGAGCTCGTCGCCCAGACGCAGGCCGAGAGCATGCAGATCATCAACAAGCGGATGGACGAAGGCATCAAGGAGCTGCGCCAGCAGATCGCCAAGAAGAGCGGCGGCAGCGGCCCGAAGGCGAAGAAATAGGGGAGGACCGATGCGCGCCGCCGCATCCGGTGACGGGAGCAACACGCAGGGAGAAACCTGCCATGGAAGAGAGTCTGGAACTCAATTGTCCGAGCTGTAACGGAACGACGCGAAAGCCGCTCGACTGGCTGCATCATCACACGGAATGCCGTTGCGCGCATTGCGGCGGGCTCATCACGATCGCCACGAACAAGGAATGGAGCGAGTCGAAGCGCGAGTGGAACGCGCTCCACCACGACGGCAGCCCGCCCCGGCG
>CAZPFL010000186.1:1980-10054 GCA_964585785.1 uncultured Rhodospirillaceae bacterium | reverse complement strand
GATGCGCCGCTGCAGCATCCGCGACTTTCCCCAGTTCGCCGAGGCGCGGCCGCTCGACATCACGATGAATTCCGAGAAGCTCTATCGCGCGACCGGCTTTGTCCCACGCGACATGACGGCGGTCTGCGCCGAATTCGCCGCGTCGGCGGCTACTCGAAGAAAATGAACGAATAATCGCCGCGGTAGCCGGCGCAGCCGTAAATCCACTCCCATTCCGCGGGCGTATGAAAGGCGCGGCAGGTGAGCTGCCAATAGAGCAGGTTCACCTTTTCGCGCTCGGTGCGATAGGCCTCGACAGTGACATGCGCCTTGCCCCGGCTCACCCGCTGGATCTCGGCGAGCGCGGCGAACAGCGAATCGATGTAAAGATTGTGCAGGACATTCGCCGACAGCACGAGGTCGAAGGCGCCGTCGGAGAAGGGGAGCCGCGCCGCATCCGCGCGGACCATGCGGTGGGCGATCTCGGGCTTGGCGTCGCGAAGCGCATAATCCGATATATCGCAGCCGTAGACCTCCGCATCTTTCAGCACCTGGGTGAACTCGTAGAGCAGATGCGCCTTGCCGCAGCCGACGTCCAGGATGCGCGCGCCGGGGCCAAGCCCGTAATGGGCGGCCATGCGCTCGGCAACGGGGCGCCAGCGCCCGTCGTAGCGATAGCCGCCATAGCCGTACTTCCGGTCGCCGTCCCAGTAGTCGCGGCCCCAGCGGCCGGCGACCTCCGCGCAGGCGGCCTTGTCGTCGGCGGTGACGCGGGCGAGATAGTCGCGGGACGTCCGCGTGTGAACGTCGCCCAGGAAATCGACCCATGCCATCGCAGATTTCTCGCTCTCTCGGCCGGTAAAGCCGCTATGATGCGGCGCCTCACTCGTCTACTTCGGAAGCAAGAGGAGCGCAATATTCGTGACGGTCGCCTGCAATGCTCCACAGTATTCGTCGCCCGGCGGAAAAGATGACGGCCGCGGCTAGACCGGATGCCCTGAAAGCGCTGGAAACCGCCGCGGGCGGCGCGGGCGCGAATGATTCGCTCGGCGACGCCTTCCTGCGGGACGGCTACGTCATCCGGCCTGCCGAAGACCGGGATGCGCTGCTGCGTATACAACGCTACATGGCCGACTCGGCGGCCGAGTCGCTCGGCATGGCGCCGCCGGCCGATCCGACGCGGTTCCTCGACGAGATCGGCAAACACGTCCGGCCGGATGGCTTGAATGCCTTCCGCCTGCATGTGATCAACCGGCTCAATGAGGCCGATTGGGCGCGGCAGGCCTATTTCGGCCTGGCCCGACGGACGATCGAGAGCATCATCGGCAACGAGCTCGCGATGCAGCGCAACTTCGCCCTCAGCATTCAATTGCCGGAGGACGACAGCTCGTTGCTGCCGACGCATGCGGACGTCTGGTCGGAGTGCTCGCCATTCGAGATGGTGCTGTGGACGGCCTTCGTTGACTGCTTCGCGACGAAGAGCATGTTCGTCCTGCCGCTGGCGGAGAGCAGGGCCGTCACCGAGCGCCTCGCCGATTTCGAGAGGAGTGGCGTCGAGGGTCTGTTCCACGCGATCGAGGACCGCGTCCAGTGGCTCGATATCCCGTTCGGGTCGTTCCTGCTATTCAACCCCAGCCTCATCCACGGCAACCGGGTCAACCACGAGAGGACGACCCGCTGGTCGATCAACTGTCGCTTCAAGGGACTGTTCACGCCCTATTCGGACAAGCGCCTCGGCAGCTTCTTCGACGTGCTGAGCATGCGTCCGGCGACCCGCATGGCGCTGTCCTACAAGCTGCCGGGCGGATTCGATGACTGACGCTGAGACGCGCGGCGGTTATCGCGGCTATATCGGCAGCCGGCCGGTCGCCGGCACGCGCTATCCGCAGCGGGTGCAGAACCTCGTCGTCCGCGACTACGCGGCGCGGCACGGGCTGGAGCTTCTTCTGAGCCTGACCGAATACGCCATGCCGGGCTGCTACATGATGCTGCGGGACGCGCTTGCGGAGCTCGCCCATGCCGAGGGGCTGATTCTGTTCAGCCTGTTCATGCTGCCGCCGGACCCGGAGCGCCGGCAGGCAGTCTACCGCGAGGTGTTCGAACGCGGCGCGACGCTGCACGCCGCGCTCGAGGACCTCATTGTCACTGGGCCCGAAGACCTGGCGAAATTCGAGGACATCCTGCTGGTCGACGCGTGGCTGCCGCACACGCCGGGCCGCGGCTATTGGGATAAGGCGGGATAGCGGACCGTCTGTCGAAGCCGCCTAGCGCAGCTCTGCTTCCTGCATCGTCCGGATGTTGTAGTAGCGCGGATCGGTCATCGCGTCCGGGATGCGGCCGTCGGTGAAGGCCTCGGCCAGGTTCTCGATCGCGAGCGGGATGGTGTGCTTCGGCCGGAAGCCGAGCTCCTGCTCGATGCGCGCCGAGGAGATGTGGTAGGAGCGCAGGTCGTCGGTCGGCTCGACCGCGAGGCCGACCGAGGAGCCGACCACATCGCGCACCATCTCGGCGATGTCCATGACCGAGCGGTTCTCGTAGCCCGCGTTGAAGACCTTGCCGTCGATCTGCTTGTCGGGGAGCGCGAGGCAGGAGACGTAAAGATCCGTCATGTCTTCGATATGGATGTTGGGCCGGAGCTGCGAGCCGCCGAAGACGCGGATCTTGCCGTTGTTGACCGCGTGGTTGGTCAGGATGTTGACGGTAAGGTCGAGCCGCAGCCGGGGCGCGTAGCCGCAAACGGTCGCCGGGCGCAGGATCAGCGTGGTGAAGCCGTCGGTGCGCTCCTCGTTCAGCACGTCCTCGCACAGCGCCTTGAATTTCGAATAGTCGGTCAGCGGCTCGAGCGGCATGTCCTCGGTGACGTTGGGCTCGCCCTTGAGCCCGTAGACCGATGAGGAGGAGGCGTAAATGAAGCGTTTGACCCCGGCGTCCTTGGCGGCGCGCACCAGCGGGCGGAAGGCGTCGTAGTTGATCGAGCGGCCCAACTCGGGGTCAAGCTCGAAGGACGGGTCGTTCGAGATGCAGGCGAGGTGGATGACCGCATCGCAGCCCTGCAGCGCCGAAGCAACCGCCTGCGGGTCGCGCAGGTCGCCCTTGACCTCGCGCAGGTTGGCGTGGCCCTGGACGCCCGCCAGCGCGGCGTCGCCGAACAGGTAAAGGTCGAGCACCGTGACGCCGTAACCGGCGTCGAGCAGCTTGGGCACCAGCCGGCTTCCCACATAGCCGGCGCCGCCGGTGACGAGGACGCGCGAAAGGCTCATGTCAGCAATCCTCTCAGTGATTTGACGAGCGTTGCCTGGTCGATCGGGCTGCGGTGGCCGACGATGCCGACCTTCAGCGCGCCCGCGATATTGCCGATGAAGCCGACGTCCGACATGTCGGCGCCCGCGGCGGCGAAAGGCGCGGCGAAGGCGAGGAAGGCGTCGCCGGCGCCGACGAGGTCGACGACCGAGCGGGTGAGGGCCGGGATCTGGCACACCGCGCCTTCATGATCGACGGCAGCACAGCCTTCGCGGCCGAGCGTCAAGGCAATGCGTTTGCAGTCGATGAACTTCGGCAGCATCTCGGTGGCGATCTGGACCGGCGTCGCCCGCTGGTCCCGCACGGCCAGCCGCGCTTCCGGCATGTCGATGCAGACCAGATCGGCCCGCGGATATTTGGTGATCAGGTTGAACCCCAGGTTCGCGCTGTTCGACTGCGCGTTCACCGTGAGGAATTTGGTTCGCTCGCAAAGGTTCGCGATCGTCTGGCCGGCAATCAGGCCGTGGCCGAAATCGTTGACGATTACGAGGTCGTAGTCGCCGGCGACCTGCGCGATCGCGCTGTCGAAGCGGCCTTGCAGAGCGCCCGGCAGGGGTGAATCGTCGAAATGATAGACCTCGAACAGCTTCCGCATATAGGACTTGTCGATGAAGCGGATCTTGCGCGTCGTCGGCGCCCCTTGGCGATGCACCGGCACCAGCTCGACATTCGGCTGAAGCTTGCTGCGAACCGTCGCCTCGTCGTCCGGGCTATCGCCGAGGCAGGTCATGACGTGGACCTGCTTGCACAGCGCCGCCACGTGATTGGCCGTCGCGATAACCCCGCCGGCGAAGGTCTCCGCCTCCTCGAAGCGCGTCGCGATCAGGTTCTCCTTGGGCGACTTTCCCATCGGCGTCACGTAGCGGTATTCGTCGATGATCGTGTCGCCGACCAGCAGCACCTTGAGATCGGCGGTCTTCTCGATCACGCGCTCGAGGCGCTGGAGCGCGCCGCCCTCGCGCATCTGGTCGAGAAACTGCCGGACCTTCGGCTCGAAGATCTCGAAATGCCGATTGAGCAGCTCGGTGGAGCTGAAGGTGATGTCATTGGTGATGACGACCGTGCCGCCGCAGGATTCGACGGCCGCGCGCTCGGCCGCGATCTTGCCGGTGACGTCGGCATCCGCATTGGCATAGTCCGAGCCCTTGGCGTAGAAGGTCGGCTGAATCGCCTCGATCACGGGGACCGCGTCGGGCCCGTCGTTGATCCCGACCCAGTCGACGCAGGCCAGCGCGGACAGCATCTCCGCGCGCAGGTCGCCGGAGAAGACCGGCTTGCCGGGTCCCTTGTTGACGTAACGGTCCGCGGTGATGGTGACGATCAGCCGGTCGCCGTGGCTCCGCGCCTGCTGCAGATGGCGGACATGGCCCATATGCAGCAGGTCGAAGACGCCGTGGCACAGCACGACGCGCTTACCGGCGGCGCGCTCGGACGCGGCGATGTAGGCAAGCTCCGGCAGCGTCCGCACCTTGCCGTCCGGCGCGGGGTCCGTTTCGGGGTAGGCCGCGGAGAGAAGCTCCTGAAACTGTACCGCCATTCACCACTCGTTCGACCGGCGGCGCGAGGGCTGGCTTCATAGCCCGATACCGCGTGCCGATGTTTTCCGAAGACGGGAATGTAACGGCAGAGTACTTGACGGTCTATGAACTGTAATACGCACTAAAGGCGCGAACCGATGCTTTATATTGGGAAAAGACGATAACTATCTACGAAATATAGAGAAACATTCTAAATTATCCACAGGGTGGTGCGCTACCGCATGGCTTTGCGTGGCCGCCGATCAACTCCAGCGCGCAGCCGAAAATAGCGTTGCTACGCCATCCGATTCGGTTTTGTGCCCTGCCGCCGCGTCGAAACCAAGCGTAAGTCGTGCCGAACCACCCGGGTTGGGAATCGCCACCGCGCTTTGACTCGATTTCGCAGCGCTCGTCGCGGCGTTTCCGCGCGGTCCCGACTAGCGTCGCTGCCACTGCATTCATTCAAGGAGAAGCCCATGAAAATCACGCCCTTGGCGCGAGCGGCGACGCATGCCCGGGCGGGGGGGCGTTGGTGTGGTCCGACGTCGATGACGATCGTACCCGACCTCCGGCCTCAGGGCCGGACCCGGCGGCTAGGGCGTCCGGCCGCACATGCCGACGGCAACGGTCGCTAGCACGACCCAGACAGCGGATGAGCGGACCGCGGGGACCATCGCGGGCCGCGTGGACTAATTACGGAAACGAGGAAGCAACATGTCGAATACGGTGGACTTCGGTATTCCCTACCTGCCGGGCCTGGCACAGCAGCCGGCGGTGCTCGAGCGCGAGGGCCTGACCATGATCCAGGCGCTGCTCAGCGGCGTCATCGACCGCGACGTCAACATCCCGCCGAGCAATCCCGACGAAGGCGACGCCTACATCATCGGCGCCGCCCCGACCGGGCAGTGGGCCGGACACGCCAATCAGATCACGGTCTGGTCAGACTTCGGCGCGGGCGGCGCCTGGCGGTTCATCCCGGGCCGGGACAGCGCCGGCGCGGTGATCACGATGAGCGTGCGTCAGGCCGGCATGCGGGTCTACGTGCGCGCTGAATCCACGCTCGTGATCTGGGACGGCACGAACTGGACGGCGTACAGCACTGGCGGCTCCTTCACGCCGAACGCCGGCAACGAGTTTCAGGCATTTCTGGTCATCGTCAACAACAACGGCGGCACGCTCCAGCACAAAATCGTCGCGTCGGGGGGCAGTGACGTTAGTACCACGCCGCCGCCCTTGGGCAACCTCATCAACGGCGCCTCGGCCACCTACACGAACACGCCGACCGGCACAGACGCCTCAACGCCTTGCGCCGCCGGCGGCAAGATTTCTTCCGCTCAGCCGGCCGCGTTTGTCTTGGACATGCCGGAAATTAATTCGAACAATTTTGTGGCGTGGCCGCAATTCGTGCTCAGCAACGGCGGCTTTTTCCCGCCGGTCGTCATCAACACGGCGACGCGTAATATCAATGGTGTGTCGCGCACGCGCCCGGAGCTTTACCTGCTCGATCCGTCGACGGGCCTGGCCTTGAGTTGGCTGACTCACCTCGGAACAAGTGGACGCCAAGCACGGGTCGCCGTCTTTGGATGGTTCCCTGGCGCTTAGCGCGACGCGGGTAACGGTCTGTAGGCGAAACGAGCGTCGGTGGGTGTGCCGCCGGCGCTCGCGCCGCCTTACTTCCCGTACAGCGCTTTCGGGTCGATCTCGACCTCGGCGATGGTGACCAGCTTGCCGTCGCGCGCGGCGCGGAAGAAGCAGCTGCGCCGGCCGGTGTGGCAGGCGACGCCGGTCTGATCTACTAGTAGCAAGAGGCTGTCGCCGTCGCAGTCGAGGCGCAGCTCCTTCAACGCCTGCACCTGGCCCGAGGTCTCGCCCTTGCGCCACAGCGCCTGGCGCGAGCGCGACCAGTAGCAGACCCGGCCGGTCGCCAGCGTTTCCTTGATCGCGTCGGCGTTCATCCAGGCGACCATCAGCACCTCGCCGGTGTCGTGCTGCTGGGCGACCGCCAACACCAGTCCGGCGTCGTTGAAGCGGACTTCCTTCAGAATCTCTTCCATGACGGCAATTTAGGGCGAATTCCGTCTAGTTTCCATTCAGCCGCGCGAATCCCGCCTCCAGGTCGGCGATCAGGTCTTCCGGGTCCTCGAGGCCGATATGGATGCGCATCGTCTGGCCTTCCGTCTGCCATTGGGTCGCCGTGCGGTTCGTCTCCGGCCATGTCGGGATCAGTAGGCTCTCGAAGCCGCCCCAGCTCGCGCCCATGCCGAACAGCGTCATACCGTCCAGCATCGCGGCGACGCGCTTGTGCTCCTTCGTGTTCAGCACGAAGCCGAACAGGCTGCTGGCGCCGGTGAAGTCGCGCTTCCAGAGCTGATGGCCCGGGTCGTTCGGCAGCGCCGGATGCATAACCCGCGCGACCTCGGGCCGGTCGAGCAGCCATTTCGCGACCTTGAGTCCGCTTTCGAAATGCCGCGGCAGGCGCACCCCCATGGTGCGGAAGCCGCGCAGCGTCAGGTAGACGTCGTCCGGCGCGGCGAAATTGCCGAACATGCCGGCGCGCTCCTTGACCCGGGCGTAGGTCTTCTCGTTGCAGATGATCGCGCCCATCATCACGTCGGAATGGCCGACGACGTATTTGGTCGCGGCGTGCACCGAGATGTCCGCCCCATAGTTCAGCGGCTTGAAGTAGTAGCCGCCGCTCCAGGTGTTGTCGATCATGACGATCGCGCCGGCGTCGTGCGCGGCCTTCGCGATCGCCGGGATGTCCTGCATCTCGAAGGTCTGGCTGCCCGGCGCCTCGGTCCAGATGATGCGGGTGTTGGGCTTGATCAGCTTGGCGATGCCGGCGCCGATGGACGGGTCGTAGTAGTCCGTCTCGATCCCGTAATCCTTGAGCACCTTGTTGCAGAAGTTGCGGCAGGGCGCGTAGGTGGAATCGGTGACCAGCACGTGGTCGCCGGTCTTGAGAAAGGCCATCAGCGCCATGGTGATCGCCTGCAGGCCCGAAGGAGCCAGCACGGTGCCATGGCCCTGCTCCAGCTCGGTCAGCGCGTCCTCCAGCGCGAAGCTCGTCGGCGTGCCGCGCAGGCCGTACTTGATCTTGACCTCCGGCGACGAGCGGTTGACGAAGGCGTCCATCGTTTTGAACAGGATGGTCGAGGCATGGTAGACGGGCGTATTGACCGCGCCGTGATGGGCATGCGGGTCTCGTCCGGCATGGGCCAGCTTGGTGTCTTCTTTCATCTTCCTGCCGATTCGGTTATATGTCGCCGGTCGCGGCG
>CAZPFL010000186.1:0-1880 GCA_964585785.1 uncultured Rhodospirillaceae bacterium | reverse complement strand
AGCCTGAAGGCGCGGGTCTGCGTCGAGGGCCGGAAATGGCTCTACGGCTACTGCGCCGAGCGCGGCATCACCCACCGCCGCTGCGGCAAGCTGATCGTCGCCACCGACGAGGCCCAGATCCCGACGCTCGAAAAGATCCGCCAGCATGCGCTCGCGGCCGGGGTGGACGATATCGTGGCGATCCGCGCCAACGAGGCGATCGCCATGGAGCCGGAGCTCTACTGCATCGCGGCCCTGCATTCGCCCTCGACCGGCATCATCGACAGCCACGGGCTGATGCTGGCCTACCAGGGCGACGCCGAGGACCACGGCGCGATGATCGCCTTCAAGAGCCCGGTCGAGCGCGGGCAGGTGGGGGACGGCGGCATCGTGCTGGACGTCGGCGGGGCGGAGCCGATGCGCCTCAACTGCCGGGTCGTGGTCAACAGCGCGGGCCTGTTCGCTCCGGCGCTGGCGCATAAATTCGCGGGCTTCCCCAAGGACAAGATTCCGCGCGCCTGGTTCGCCAAGGGCAACTACTACGCGCTGCAGGCGAAGGCGCCTTTCTCGCGGCTGGTCTACCCGATGCCGCATGACGGCGGCCTCGGCGTGCATATCACCATCGATCTCGGCGGCCAGGCGCGCTTCGGGCCGGACGTGGAATGGATCGACACGCCGAGCTACGACGTCGACCCGTCGCGCTGCGAAGGCTTCTACGAGGCCGTGCGGCACTACTGGCCGGGCATCCCGGACAACTCGCTGGTGCCCGACTATGCCGGCATCCGGCCCAAGATCCACGGCCCCGGCCAGCCGCAGCCCGATTTCATGGTGCAGGGCCCGGCCGAGCACGGCGTGCCGGGGCTGGTCAACCTGTTCGGCATCGAATCCCCCGGATTGACGAGCTCCAAGCCGATCGCCGACCATGTGCTGACGAAGCTGGGTATTTAGACGTCAGCGCGTCTTCATGCTTCGACAAGCTCAGCATGAGGCTGAATTCATAAGCCATTGCATGTGGTAGCCTCATCCTGAGCTTGTCGAAGCATGAGGCGGGCCAGGGAGGAAAGCATGGCGAACAAGGTCATCATCAGCTGCGCCGTGACGGGCGCGATCCACACGCCGACCATGTCGGAGGGCCTGCCGATCACGCCCGACGAGATCGCGCAGCAGAGCATCGCCGCGGCGGAGGCGGGGGCCGCGATCATCCACCTGCACGCCCGCGATCCCGAGACCGGCGAGCCGACGCCCGATCCCAACGTCTTCATGCAGTTCCTGCCGCGGATCAAGCAGTCCTGCGACGCGGTGGTCAACATCACCACGGGCGGTGGGCTCAACATGACCCTGGAGGAGCGGCTGGCCGCGCCGCTCAAGGCCCGGCCCGAGATGACCTCGCTCAACATGGGCTCGATGAACTTCGGCATCTTCCCGGCCGCGGACAAGTTCACGGACTGGAAACACGCCTGGGAGGAGCCCTATCTGCGGAAGACCGACGATTTTATTTTCCGCAACACCTTCCGCGACATCGAGCGCATCCTCAAGGAGCTGGGCGAGGCGCATAACACCCGTTTCGAGTTCGAATGCTACGACATCGGCCATCTCTACAATCTGGCGCATTTCGTCGACCGCGGGCTGGTCAAGCCGCCCTTCTTCATCCAGTCGATCTTCGGCATCCTGGGCGGCATCGGCGCCGACCTCGACAACCTGCTGTTCGCGCGGCGCACCGCGGACCGGCTGTTCGGCGACGACTATGTCTGGTCGGTGCTGGCGGCCGGGCGGCACCAGATGAGCTTCTGCACCAACGCCGCGCTGCTGGGCGGCAGCGTCCGGGTCGGGCTCGAGGACAGCCTCTACCTCGCCAAGGGCAAGCTCGCCAACAACAACGCCGAGCAGGTCGCCAAGATCCG
>CAZPFL010000185.1:0-10341 GCA_964585785.1 uncultured Rhodospirillaceae bacterium | reverse complement strand
GCGTCGAGCAGACGGAAGGTCACCGCGACCACCAGCGCCGGCTTGATCAGCGGCAGGGTGACGCCGAAGAACACTTTCACCGGGTGAATGCCGTCCACCCGCGCCGCTTCGTAGCAATCGCGCGGCAGCATCTGCAGCGCCGCCAGCACGAGGAGCGCGACGAAAGGCGTCGTCTTCCACACGTCGACCATGATAATCGAGAAAAGCGCCAGGTGCGGCTCGGCGGTCCAGGCGATCGGCGTCGTGATCAGGCCGAGCTTGACCAGCGCGTCGTTGATGACGCCGAACTGGTCGTTCAGCATCCATTGCCAGATCCGCGCGGAGACCACGGTCGGGATGGCCCAGGGGACGAGCACCGCCGCGCGGAATACGCCGCGGCCGGGAAAAGTGGCGTTCATCACCAGGGCGATCACGATGCCGAGCACGGTCTCCAGGCTGACCGAGACGGCGGCGAAGACCACCGTGTTCCAGACGGCGTGCCACCACTGCGGATCGGTCAGCAGGCCATACCAGGCCCCATGGTCCTTCACGAGGAAGTTCTGGAACCCGATGAAAGCGTAGCTCTCGAGGTCGGAGAGCGATGCGTCGGTCATTCCGAACCACAAGGTGCGCGCGAGCGGCCACACCGCGATCGCCGCCAGGGTCAGCAGCATCGGGCTGAGAAACAGCCACGCGGTCAGGATGCGCCGGGTTGCCGGGTTCATCGGTCCGCTCCGCGCCGCGCTACCAGTGGGCGCGGCGGCGGAGTCGCTTCAAGCGCCTCTCCAACGCGGCGAGCGCCGGCGCGGCCTCCGCCTGGCCGGCGAGCACGCTGTGGACCGTGTTCCAGAAAGCCGCCGACACGCGGTTATACGCGGTGCCGGTGACGGCGGACGGCCGCGCCACGGCATGCGTGAAGGTCTCGTAGAGCGTTCCGAAGAAGGGGTTCGCGGCCAGCACCTCGGGATCCTTGTAAAGCGCGGGGATGGTCGGATTATAGGACGCGGTGATGGCGCGGCGCTTCTGTTCGGCCTTGCTCGTGAGAAAGCGCGCCAACGCGACCGCCAGCTTCGGATGCTTGGTATAGCGCGAGACGGCGACGTTCCAACCGCCGAGCGTGCCGGTATGCTTGCCGTCCTTGCCGCCCTTCGGCAGCGCGATGACGCCGACCTTGCCGCGGATCGCGCTCTCCTTGCTGTTGGCCAGCGCCCAGGCATAGGGCCAGTTGCGCATGAACACGGCCTTGCCGGACTGGAATACGCCGCGCGCCGCTTCTTCGTCGTAGTTCAGCACGCCCCGTGGTGAGATATCGCCGACCCACGACGCGGCGAGCTTCAAGGCCTCGATGCTGCGCGGATTGTTCACCGTGATCGTGCCGTTGCTCGCGACGATGTGCCCGGCGCGGAAGCTGTCGAGCCATTCCAGCGCGTTGCAGGTGAGCCCTTCATAGGCCTTGCCTTGCCAGACGAAGCCCCAGAGGCCGCGGTTGCCGTGCGCGTGCTCCGCCTTGACGATGCGGCGCGCCGTCTCGGTCAATTCGCGCCACGTCGTCGGCGGCTTCGCACCGTATTTCTTCAACAGGTCGGTGCGGTAATACAAGACGCCGGCGTCGGTCCACCAGGGCAGCGCCACCAGGCGTCCGTCGATCGTGTTGTTCCTGATGAGCGCGGGAAAGTAGCCCCCGACCTTTTCGAGATGCTTCGACAGGTCGAGAAAATGGTTGGCAAGGATTCCGGGCCAGACGACGTCGACTTGGAACAGATCGATATCGGTGCCATGGGCGGCCAGAATCTGCTGGTAGAGCGCCAAGCGCTCGGTCGAGGAATTCGGCGTCGAGACGATGCGCACGTCGACGCCGGATTTCTTCGACCATGCCTCGACTCCCTGGCGGCACAGGTCGAGCTCGATGCCGACGGCACCGCAGGAGATCGACAGGGTTTGGGCATGCGCGCCGGCGATGGAATAGAACGCAATGGCGAGCACCGCGGCGGCCCATCGCTTCATCGTCCGGCTCCTGTTCTCTTTCGTCAGCCGACGGCCATCAAGCCGCTGGTCGCCGGGTGAGGCTCGATCTCGTCGAAGCGCTGCATGACGTGGCGTGACCAGTGGGCGATATCATAATGCCGAACGCAGTTGCGCAGGCGCCGCATCCGCACGCGTTGCTCGTCGGGGCTCATGTCGAGCGCTTGGTCGATCGCCGCATCCATGGAGCGGTTGGAATAGGGATTGGTCAGAACCGTGTAGGACAACTCGACCGCGGCGCCGGCGAACTCCGACAGCACCAGCACGCCTTGTTCGTCCGACCGCGTCGCGCAGAACTCCTTGGCTACCAGGTTCAGCCCGTCCCGCAGCGGCGGGATCCAGCACACATCGGCGGCGCGGTAATAGGCGATCAGCTCCTCGAACGGCACGACCGTGGTGAAGAGGATGATCGGCTGCCAGCCGAGATTGCCGTAACGGCCGTTGATGCGGCCGACGAGCGCCTCGATCGCGCGCTGCTGGCGGCGGTAGACGGCCATGTTCTCGTTGGCGGAGACCGAGGTCACCATCAGCGTCACCTTGTCCCGCAGCTCCGGACGGCGCTCGAGCAGCCGCTCATACGCCGCCAGCATCTCCCGCGCGCCCTTGGTGTAGTCGGTTCGTCCGACGGAGACGATCAGGCGCCGGCCGTTCAGCGCTTTGCGGATCTCGGCGACCTTCGCGTCCGTCTCGGGGCGCTGCGCGACCTCCTCGATATAGTCGGCGTTGGTGCCGACCGGGAACGCGTCGATGTTGATGGTATGGTCGCGATGGCGAATGCGCGTCGGCACGGCCGGCTCGGACAGCGCCATGCCCGTCGGCGACATGCCTGCTTCGGTCTGGGTGATCTCGTCGATTTCGACATCGAACATGGAGCGCGCCGCCGCGACGAAGTTCACCGCGTAGCGGGGAATATGGAATCCGACGAGATCACACTGCAGCAGGCTTTCCATGATCTCGGTGCGCCAGGGCAGCACGTTGAAGACGTCGGCCGCCGGAAACGGCGTGTGATGGAAGAAAGCGATCCGCACGCGCGGCTTGATCTGGCGGAGATAGGCGGGGACGAGCCAGAGATTGTAGTCATGCACCCAGACGAGCGCGTCGTCCGCCGCTTCCGCGGCCGCGGCTTCGGCAAAGCGCCAGTTGACCTCGCGGTAGGTCGGCCAGTCGACCGGCTCGTAGTCATAGGTCTCCGGAAAGCTGTGCAGGATCGGCCACAGCGCTTCCTTGGAGGTGACGTGGTAGAAGCTCTTCACCTGCTGCGGCGTCAGCGGTAGGCGGGAGACGCTGTATTCGCCGAAAGAGTCGCGGACCGTCACGACCCGCTGATGCGTCTCCTGCTGCTTCGCCGTGACCTGCGTCCAGGCGACCCACGCACCGCGGTCGATCTCGCCGAAGAAATTCTTCAGCGTCGGCACGATGCCGTTCGGGCTGCTGTGCGGCCGATAGACCGTCTTTCCGTTCTCGACCACTTCTTCCAGGGGTTGGCGATGATAGACGATGACGAGATTGGAATTCACGTGACACGCTCCGGCAGTAGTTCCATACGTTCGATCGCCTCGAGAATGCCGGCGGCGCCGGCGCCTTCGCTGTGATAGACGGAGGGCCGCCCTTCGAGGCTTTGCTTGAGGGCTGGTTCGCTGTTGGCGACCGCGACGCCGCGAAGGCCGGTCTCGAACAGCGACAGGTCATTGAGGGTATCGCCCGCGACCAGCACGCGGTCCGGGTCGAGCTCCAGATGCTCGATCAGGCGCAGAAGCGTCGGCCCCTTCGCCACGCCCGGCGGCAGCACGTCGAGAAAGCGGCCGGCGGACAACAGCACGTCGAAGCCCGCGGCCTCGATCCGGGCGGGCAGCGCTTCGTCAAGCACGGCGGGATCGTAATCATAGCTGACGCGGTAGCGAAACGGCGTCGGTTGCAGGCGCAGGCCCGGTACGCCGTCCAGCATGGTGCGCACCGCTTCGCCACGGTTGGCCCAGGCTTCGGCTATCGCTGCTTCGAGCGCCTCGACCGGTGCAAGCGCCGGGCCCGACGCAACGGTCGTGCCGACGTCGCCGATCACGTAGTCGGGTGACGGCACCGGCGTGTCGCGGCAAAGGCTGCGGATGAACGGGAGATCGCGGCCCGTGACGAAAATCAGCGTGAGCTCATGCCGCCGCGTGTCGATCATGTCGTAGAGTTGGCGGCGCTCGGCGTCGCTTCCGCCGAGGAAGGTGCCGTCCAGGTCGGTCGCCAGGGTCAGGGTCGATCTCATCGCGAATTCGCCCCGTCACGGAGGGGGTTGCCGGTCGCCGCAACATCGCGAGATTCAAAACTATTTGTGGCGCCGTTGGCGCATGCTGCCGTCATATTTTCTGCCGTCACCCTCATTGGCGCCGCGGGGACGCAACGTCGCCGCGCGACTCATCGGGAGGGATGCGTTCCTGTCCTCACAGGAGGCCGCGCAGGCTGCCCGCACAGGCCGAAAATTGCACCGGATCGGCAAATTGCCGACCGGCATCGATCACGCATACCAGATTTTGTTTGCAGTGCAGCATAATGGGTTGATCGTGGGATTACCACCCCTTAGGGTCGAAAACGAGCGGTTCATAGCGGAAAATCCGGGAAATTCGCGATATCTGGCCGAAAAAGACGGCGGCCGTTCGGAGAAATGCATGGCGAATGAGTGGTGGCGGGGCGCCGTCTTCTACCAGATCTATCCCAGAAGCTTTCAGGATACGAACCACGATGGGGTCGGCGACTTGCCGGGGATCACGCAGCGGATTCCCTATGTCGCGCGGCTCGGCGTCGATGCGGTCTGGATCTCCCCCTTCTTCAAGTCGCCGATGCGCGACTACGGCTACGATGTCGAGGACTACCGCGCCGTCGATCCGCTGTTCGGCACTTTGGCCGATTTCGACGAGCTGCTGCAGGCCGCGCATCGCCAGGGGCTTCGCGTCGTCATCGACATGGTGCTGAGCCACAGCTCCGATCACCACGTCTGGTTCGAGGAGAGCCGGCGCAGCCGAGACAACGCGCGGGCCGACTGGTACGTCTGGGCCGACGCGCGGGCCGACGGCATGCCGCCGAACAACTGGCTCTCGATGTTCGGCGGCGTCGCCTGGACCTGGGAGCCGCGGCGCGAGCAGTACTACATGCACAATTTCCTGCCGAGCCAGCCGGACCTCAACCTGATTAATCCGGCGGTGCAGGACGCGCTCTTGGCCGAGTGCCAGTTCTGGCTCGATCGCGGCGTCGACGGCTTCCGGCTCGACGCCTGCAATTTTCTGACGCATGACAGCGCGCTGCGTGACAACCCGCCGCGGCCCCCCGGCTATCCGCCGACCGACGGGGTCAAGCCGGGCAACCCCTACAACTTTCAGCTTCACCGTTACGACAAGTCACGGCCGGAGACGCTTTCCTTCCTGCGCCGGCTGCGCGAGCTGACGGACAAGTATCCGGAAATCGTCTTGGTTGCCGAGATCGCGGACGACGATTCCATCGCCCGAATTTCGGAATACGCCGGGCCGGGCGGGCCGCTCCACACCGGCTATTCTTTCGGCTTGCTCGGCGACACGCTCGATCCGCACGTGCTGCGCGCCAACCTCGAAGCGTTCACGGACGAGACGCGGCAGGGCTGGCCCGCCTGGTCCTTCTCCAACCACGACGTCATGCGCGTGGTGAGCCGGTGGGGCGGGCCGCAGGCGCCGGCAGCCTTCGCGAAGGCGCTGATATTCCTGCTGCTGAGCCTGCGCGGCACGCTGTTCCTCTATCAGGGCGAGGAGCTCGGGCTGAGCGAGGTCGACGTACCCTTCGACCATATTCTCGATCCCTATGGCCGGAACTTTTATCCCGAGTTCAAGGGCCGCGACGGCTGCCGCACCCCGATGCCCTGGAGCGACAGCGATCCCAAGGCGCATTTCACCGACGGCGATCCATGGCTGCCTATTCCCAACGACCATATCGCCAACTGCGTCGCGGCGCAGGAAGTCGATCCGGACTCCGTCCTGCAGTTCACGCGGCGGATGATCGCCTGGCGCAAGTCGCACAAGGCGATGATGCGCGGCCGCATCCGCTTCCAACAGGTCGAGGAGCGCCAGGTCAGCTTCTTGCGGCAGAGCGAGACGGAAACCTTGCTGATCGCCGTCAACCTGGCGGACGAAGCCGTGCGCCTGCCGTGGGACGGGCCGGACGTGATCCCGCTCGACGAAGTCAGCGTCGGCGCGGCGGTCGGCGGCGGTGGTGTTACGTTGCAGTCATACGGCATGCTCGCCGCGAAAATGAGCGGCGGCACTGGGCACGACCCATCGTAACGCGGCGTCCGCGCCCGGATTTCCGGAGGTGCGGCTTCTGATCGCCCTGATGCGCAGCGCTCAAGGGGCGGGCATTGCCGCCGAGGGGCGCGCGCGCGGGTCCGACGCAGGCAGGGTGTTCGGGTCATGACAGCGCGCCGCCGGCAAGCGCAGGGTGACGGTCGTGCCCCGGCCCTCGATGCTTTCGATCGTCAGGTCGCCGCCATGCAGCTCCATCAGCGATTTCGAGATCGGCAGGCCGAGCCCGCTTCCCTGCGCGGCGCCGCGGCTTTCATGCGCCTGCGAAAACGGCTCGAGCACGAGGCCGAGCTTCTTGGCGGGAATGCCGATTCCGGTGTCGGCAATGGCGATGAGCAGGCTTCCGTCGCGGTCGCACTGCGCACGGACGGTCACGAGGCCGCCCTTGTTCGAGAACTTGACCGCGTTGCTGAGCAGATTCAGCAGCACCTGCTTGAGGCGCACCGGGTCGGCCATTATGCAGGGCAGCGCAGGCTCGACCTCGGCGCGGAGGTCGATGCCCGCCTGCGCGGCCTGTGCGTGAACCAGCCGGAGCGCGCCGGCGATGCAGCTATCGAGGTCGACCGGCTCTTCCTGCAGCTCGACCTTCCCGGCGTCGATACGGGCCATGTCGAGCACGTCTCGGATTACGCTCAGCAGGTGGCGGCCGCTGGAGTGGATGTCGTTCGCGTATTCGGCATAGCGGGCGTTGCCGACCGGGCCGAGATGCTGGTCGCGGATCAGCTCGGAAAATCCGATGATCGCGTTCAGCGGCGTTCGCAGCTCATGGGTCATCGTGGCGAGAAACTGCGACTTGGCGCGGTTCGCTTCCTCGGCGCGCCGGCTTGCGACCAGCAGCTCGGTCGCCTTGTCGGTCATGTGGTCGGTCATCGCCTTGAGCAGCGAGATCGGCGTGCCGACCCCGACATATTTCCCGTCCGCCGTTACGATAAAGCCCTGCAGCAGGGCGGCGGGCTTCTCGCCGATGATGCGGCCGCTCAGCTCGGGGACGGTCTCGCGGATGTCGACGAGAAGCGGCTTCTTGTCCATCAGGAGGCTGATCGGCCGCTTGTCGAACAGCGCGCGTCCGAAGAGGCCGGACATTTCGAGCAGGAACTCATGGCGATGGACGAGCCCGACGGGCCGGTCCCGGTCGACAACGGCGATCGACAGCAGGTCCTGGTCTTCCGCGAAGCGTCGATGCACATCCGCACAGGTGAAATCGGGGCGAAAGGGCGGGTGGGTTAGCACGAGGCCTTCGAGATACCGCTGCACCGTTACTATCCTTGATTTTTCTGCGATGCTTCCTGTTCGCCTTGTCTAGCTGGTATCCGGTTAAGAAGGATTTAAAATACCGTATGATATCAATGCGTTATTGTCACAAAACTGTAACCGATGGATGGTGCGGGAAAGGACGGGGCTGGCCGGGCCCAGGCGGGCGGCGGATGAAAAACAAAAAGGCGGCTCTGGAGCCGCCTGTTGCCGTTATCGGTCGATTGTGATGAAGGACGCGCTCAGCCCCACAAGGCCCAACCGATGCCGAGACCGAGCCAGAACATCGAGCCGCAGAATACGCCGACCAGGATTCCGGCGCTGGGCCCCGATGCGCGCTCGTCGATGAGTTGGGGATGATTGTCGGCAGTGACCAATCGCAAGGTCATCAGGTCTTTCTCCTCGCCCCAGCCGTGGGGCAGCGCAATCGTCTCTCCGCTCATCATCATCGCTTCGGGTTAATCCTTCGTTAATGTTTCCCCGCCTCTTGCCAGGCCCCGGCATCGCAACCGGTTGGCATCTTTACGCTAGTAATCCAATACGGCAAAAAAAAGGCCGCGACATGGCGCGGCCGAGGAATTTAGTCGCATTGAATAGACTGTCGTTGAGTAGCACACGACAAGCGCGGCTACTCGGACGGCTTTTTACGGCAAGGCCCAAGGACCCGCTATGACGGCGGTCACTCGCATGCCGCAAGCCGGATGAAGCGTCGGCTCAGTGGCTCAGGATCTGGCTCAGGAACAGCTTGGTCCGGTCGCTTGTCGGGTTTTCGAAGAAGACCTTGGGCGAGGCGATCTCGACGACCTCGCCGGCGTCCATGAAGACCATCGTGTCGGCGACCGTCTTGGCGAAGCCCATCTCGTGGGTCACGACGATCATCGTCATGCCGCTTTCGGCGAGCTCGATCATCACGTCGAGCACTTCCTTGATCATCTCCGGATCAAGCGCCGAGGTCGGCTCGTCGAACAGCATGATCTTCGGCTGCATGCAGAGCGCGCGGGCAATCGCGACACGCTGCTGCTGGCCGCCGGAGAGTTGGCCCGGAAACTTGTAGGCCTGCTCCGGGATCCTGACGCGCCGGAGATATTCCATCGCGATCTCTTCCGCGTCCGCCTTCGGCATTTTGCGCACCCACATCGGCGCGAGCGTCAGGTTGTCCATGACCCGGAGATGCGGGAACAGGTTGAAGGATTGGAAGACCATGCCGACTTCGCTGCGGATGGCTTCGATATTCTTCAGATTGTCGGTCAGCTCGATGCCGTCGACGACGATTGATCCGCGCTGATGCTCTTCCAGCCGGTTGATGCAGCGGATCATGGTCGACTTGCCCGATCCGGACGGCCCGCAGACGACGACGCGCTCTCCGCGCTTGACGGTCAGGCTGACGTCCTTGAGGGCATGGAACTCGCCATACCACTTGTTGACGTCGGCGAGCTGGATGACGGTCTCGGCGGTTTCCGCTTGGCGCGCGGCGGCTTGATTGGCCATGCTCTGCATTCCTCTAGAATCGGCGGCCTTCGTTCAGCCAGCGCTCGACCTGATGGCTGTACTTCGAAAGCGCGAAGCAAAAGATGAAATAGACGGCGGCGACGAACAGGTACGCCTCGACGAAGTAGCGCCGCCACAACGGGTCCTGCATGACCGACGTGGTGGCGGTCAGGATATCGAACAGGCCGATGATCAGGACGAAGGAGGTGTTCTTGAAGGCGGCGATGATGTGGTTGACGATGCCCGGCAGGCAGATGCGCAGCGCCTGCGGCAGGATGATCTTGTAGGTCATGCGCCAGTAGCTGAGTCCGAGCGCCTCCGCCGCCTCGTACTGGCCGCGCGGGATCGCCTGCAGGCCGCCGCGGATGACCTCCGCCTGATAGCAGGCGAAGAAGATCGCCATGCCGATCACGACACGCAGCATCTTGTTGATATCCATCCCTTCCGGCAGGAACAGCGGAAAGACGTTGACCGCGACGAACAGGATCGTGATCAGCGGCACGCCGCGCATGGACTCGATCAGCGTCACGCTGATCGCCTTCACCGCCGGCAGGCGCGACCGGCGGCCGAGCGCCAGCAGGATCGCGATCGGGAAGCCAAAGATCAGCGTGCCGGTGAAAAGCACCATGGTGAGCGGCAGCCCGCCCCAATCGGAGGCATCGACATAGGTCAGACCGAAAATCCCGCCCCACATCAACGTGCCCATGACCGCCAGCGAGACGATCCACATCGGGACGAGGATTTGCTTCTTCCAGAAGGGCGGCGCCAGCGTCGCCGATACCGTGCCGAGGTAGACGACAAGGGCGATCACCAGGCGCCAGTGTTCCTCATAGGGGTAGAGGCCGAAGAGCATCGGCCGGTGCTTCTCGACAATCACCGCCCAGCAGGCGCCGGTCGCCTGGCGGCAGACGTTGCTGTCTTTCGTGTACCAGACCGCGTTCAGGATTCCCCATTCGAAGAAGCCGATGCCCCAGTAGGTGATCAGGCCGAGCGCCAGCAGGGTGAGCACCGAGTTGAACGGGCTGTTGAACAGGTTCCGGCGCATCCAGCGCAGCGCGCCGATCCTTTCCGTGGGCGGCGGGCCGACCGTTTCCGCGGCAATCGCGGTGCGTTCGATGGCGGTCGCGGCTGTGTCGCCGGTGGGCGCGATCATCTCGGCCATTCCCCTATCGCTCCTTGATCGCTACGACGCGGTTGTAGACGTTCATGATGAGCGAGATGGTCAAGCTGATCGACAGATAGACCACCATCATGATGGCGATGGCCTCGACCGCCTGGCCCGTCTGGTTGAGCG
>CAZPFL010000184.1:0-10365 GCA_964585785.1 uncultured Rhodospirillaceae bacterium | reverse complement strand
CGCGCAGCACCCGGGCGCCGTCCGGGAACGCGCCGGCGCGCATGCGGCGGAACAGGTCCAGGTTCTCGTCGACCGGGCGGTCGCGGTGGGGGCTGTTGCGGCCCGGCTCGGTCAGGGTGCCGCGGTATTCGCGGATCTCCTCGGCGGACAGGTCGTCGACATAGGCCTTGCCGTCTTCGATCAGCTTCTCGGCCCATGCGTAGAGCTGCTCGAAATAGTCGGAGGCGTAGTAAAGATGCCCGCTCCAGTCGAAGCCGAGCCAGTGCACGTCCTTCTGGATACCGTCGATATATTCCTGCTCTTCCTTGACCGGGTTGGTGTCGTCGAAGCGCAGGTGGCAGCGTCCGCCGAACTCGTTGGCGATGCCGAAATTGAGGCAGATCGACTTGGCGTGCCCGATATGGAGGTAGCCGTTCGGCTCGGGCGGGAAGCGGGTGACGACCCCCGCGATCCGCTTCGCCGCAAGGTCCGCGCGGATGGTCTCGCGGATGAAATCCCGCGCGCCTTCGCCTTCCGTCTTCTCGTCGTCGTTCATCCGGTCCTGCTCCGGGAGAAAGTCAGCCGACCGGCCGCCCCGCGTCCAGGCGGGAAGGCCAAACCTGGCGGCAGTCTCTGCCAGAAATCGGTGTCCGCGCCAAGCGGAACGCTGCGGAAAATATTCCCTGGGCCCGATTTAGGTCGGTTCGTCGGCGATCGGGTTCCGCAGGATGCCGATCTTCTCGATCTCGACCTCGCAGACATCCCCCGCCTTCATCCAGACCGGGGGCTTGCGCGCATGGCCGACCCCGGCCGGGGTGCCCATGACCAGGACGTCGCCCGGCTCCAGCGTCATGAACTCGGTCAGCAGGGCCACCGTCTCCTTGACGTCGAACAGCATCATGCTGGTGTTGGCGTCCTGCATGACCTTGCCGTTCAGGCGCGACTGGATGCGCAGCCCCGTCGCGCCCGGCGGCAGCTCGTCCGCGGTGACGAATTCGGGGCCGAAGCCGCCGGTCTTGTCGAAATTCTTGCCGGCGGTCCATTGCGAGGTCTTGCGCTGGTACTCGCGGATCGAGCCTTCGTTGAAAATTGAATAGCCGGCGATGTAGTCGAGCGCGTCTTTCTCGGCCACGTGTTTTCCCGTCTTACCGACGACCGCAACCAGCTCGGCCTCGTAGTCGAGCTGCTCGGAGCAGCGGGGCCGGATGATCGGCTCGTTATGGGCGACGAGGCTGGTCGGGCCGCGCATGAAGATCGACGGATAGGTCGGTTTGGCGTGCCCGCCTTCCGCCGCGTGGTCGGCATAGTTCAGGCCGAGGCAGACGATCTTGCCCGGGTTCTCGATCAAGGGACGGAACTTCAGCTCGGCGAAGGGCGTCCGAAGGGCCGGCCCCGCCTTGGCGGCGACGGTCGCCGCGCGATCGAAAGCGGCCGGTCCCGCGCGAAGGAAGCCCAGAAGGTCGTTCGGCAGGCTGGCATCCGCCGCCTCGAGGTCGACGATTTCGTCACCGACGCGAAAGCCGAGCGCCGGGCGGCCCTGCTTGTCGAATGATGTCAGACGCATTTCTTTTTCTCCTCCTTGGGACCGGACGCGCTTGCGACGGCCCGCCCGCCGGACGGCAGGGGATAATCCGATCGCCGCGCGACCGGATTATCGACAAAAACCGCAGAGAAAAGAAGCCCGTTGGAGGACGTGTCAGGTCGGCGGCAGACGGGTGGCGTCAGCGCAACGCGGCTCGGCGCAGCGTCTCGTCACGGCCCTTGCCGGCAATCTCGCGCAGCAGCTTGCGGCCGATGGCATGCTCGATATCGATGTAGCTCTTCGCCACGACCACAAAGGCGTCGGGGCCGCCGATCACCTCTTCGCGGTAATATTTCGCGATCTGGCCGGGCTCGAGATTGCTGGCCTGCTGGCTGCGCTCGTTGTCGATCGGCAGCCCGTTGATGGTCACGTTCAAGCTCAGCGCCGCGGCGCGCGCTGTCTGCAGCGGCGCACCGTCGTTATTGCGGCCGTCGCCGGAAATGTCGATCACCTTGCGATCCGACTGATGGGGCGACCGCTGCAGCAGCGCGAGGGCGTAGGAAATGGCCGAACTGATCGACGTGAAATGGCCGCGCTGCACCGGCGCGAGCTTCAGCTGCGTGCTGAAGGCGTGCGCGCTTGCCCCGTCGCTGATGATCTCCCAGTCGACGATCAATTTCTGGTCGGTCGCGTCCGACCATTCGAAGTAGGAGACCGCGATGCGTCCGTACTTGCCGCCGCGGATGGCCTGGACGATTTCCGAATCCTCGAAGGCGGCGATGTAGCCTTCGCGCTGCAGCTGGAGCTCATCGGGGTCGATACTGTCGGAAATGTCGACCGCGATCACCAGATTGAGGTCGACGGGTTGAGCCTGGGAGTCGGCCTGCGCCGCGCTCGCCGAGAACAGGATGAACAGTGGTACGGCAAGCAGGGCGCGCATTCGCGCCAGGACGGCGTTCCGCGGGATAACGGGACCAAGACGAGAGTAACCTGTTGGCCTGTTCTGCATGGTCATCGAGCGCGACGGCATCCTCTGGTAGTGTTTAAGCCGGATCGGCAAAGGCAACGCCGCCGTACGAATTTCGCGCGACGGTTTCACCCGATCTAGAGATAGGTCGCTTTGCCGATATTCCAATCGCCGCGGGTAATTTTAGCGGGAGGTCTCGCGTCCTCCGGCGGCCCTGGCGGTGTGGTGGGCGGTACGGCCGGCAACGAGGCGCGTGCCGGCCGCATACGCCGCCCATGCCATGGCATAGGCATAGAGCGGGATCAGCGGCAGGTTGTAGCGCGGGATGCTGACCGAGACCAAGGCATGGAATGCCACCATGAACCAGACCGGAAGGCTCGCGACGAGCAGCGCGTGGTCCGGCCGGTCTCGTCGGCGTAGGGCGACGATGATGAAGCAGATCAGGCCGACAATACCCCAGTACTTTCTGACGAAGACGCCGCGCCAGGCGAGCGGCAGGCTGACCAGCACGTGCTTGACGGGATGGGCGAGGATCTCGGTTCGCACCAGGCGCGGCAGCACCGCGTCGGGGCTCTTCGCCTCCACCAGCACACGCTGATACAGCGCAGGCGCGACCGCGGCGTAATAGGAGTCGCCGGTCCATTTGAGCTTTTCGAAATATCGCCGGGGGAAGAACGCCTTCGCAATGTTGTCGCCGAAATCGGGAAACCAGTACAGAAAGGCCATGGCGAGCTCGTCCCATCCCATGCGGTCGTAGGCGACGCGCTGGGCCAGGATGTCGCCGGCATAACCCGTCGTCAGGGCGAAACGGTCGAACTGCAGCTTGTTGCGGAGCATCCATGGCGTGACGACGACGCCGTAGGCAAGGACGAACGCTGCGCAGGCGGTAAGAAACAGCCGCCGCTTTCCGACCAATACGCCGCCCGCCAGCGTCGCTGTGATGACGAGAAACAAGTAGCAATAGGCTGGGCGCGTGAGAGCGGCGAGGGCGAGAGACGCGCCGGCCGCCAACATCCAGCGCATCCGCTTCGTCTGATAGGCGAGCACCAGGAAGACGGTGAACAATCCCATGAGCGGCAGGAGAAGCGCTTCCGTCAGGACACGGTTGGCGTAACTCAACGGATCCTGCGACATCAGGGCGAAGCCCGCGGCGAGCCAGGCGATCCATGGATTGCCGGAGATGCGGAACGCCAGCAGCCAGACCGCGCCGAAAAAGACGCCTGCGAGCACGAGCTGCGCGGCGACGAGGAGCCTGAGGTCGAGGGAGCAGGCCGTCTGCGTGTTCGTCCTGTCGACGATGCAGCCGAGTGACGCCCGTATGCCCGGGTCCAGGTGCATGAATAGCGCGACCCAGGCGGGATAGAGCGGCGCGTGAACGCTTTGGGGCGCGGGTGCGCTCTGGCCATCGCGCGTTGCAGAGAAAACACCGTAGTCGTGCAGATTGAGCGCGTAGGAGATATAGCGGATCGAGTCGTCCTTGGGCGTCGGCGTCCGCATCAGGGCCAAGCCGAGAAACAGCGAGAGCGCGATGAGAACCGCGAAGGCGGCGGACGGACGCCTTGCCCAGCGGTTCACGGTAACGCCGTGCAGCTCTGTCCGCACCGAAAGCAATGGCACCCGAATCCCCAAAATCCCACGTCCCACCGAGCCGGGCGACCTTGCGGTACGGACTCTTTGGCGGTCAAGCGCGAATTGTTCGGTGGCGTTTCAGAGCGCCCGGTCGGCGCGCAGCACCGGTCGGCCGTGGCTTGCGAGGCAGCTGCTTGGCAGCGTGATGGTGACCGACGTTCCCTTGCCGAGCACGCTGTCCATCGCGAGCGTGCCGCCATGCAGCTCGACGAGCATGCGCGCGAGCGGCAGCCCGAGCCGTGCCCCCTGCGTCGCGGTGGCGTATGGCATATCGATCGTGCCGAACGGGATCATCGCTTGCGCGATGTCCTCGGGCGCCATGCCGATCCCGGTATCGGTGATCGAAATCCTGACCTCCCCGGACTTCGTCTGGCTGGCCGTGATCTCGATCGAGCCGTGCGGGGGCGTGAACTTGAGCGCGTTCGAAACGAGATGCGACAGCGCCTGGCGGAGCCGCTTCTCATCGACGACAAGCTTTACCGGCGCGCCCGGGATATGCACCCGAATGGGCGCCCACGGGCCGCCCGCCACGTCGTCCGTTTGACGGACGACACCATCGATGAGGTCGGCGGTCGTGATGGGCGCGAGACGCAGCTTGATCTTGCCGTTGTCGATCCGGGCCATCTCTAGAACGTTGTCCACGATGCCCAGGAGGTGGCGTCCGCTTTTCCAGATGTCTTCGATATAGGTGAGATATTTGGAAGAACCGATCGGCCCGAAAGGCTGCAGGCGGATCGTCTCGGCGAATCCCAGCACGGCATTGAGCGGCGTGCGCAGTTCATGACTCATATTCGCCAGCAGCGCGGATTTCGTGCGGCTCGCCTCCTCGGCGGCGACCGCCTTCTCCGCGAGGCGGAGCTGCTGGGCATGGTTGCCGGCGATCGTCCGGTCGCGATGGCGGATAAGCGTCAGGCCGACTTCATAGAGGAGCAGAAAGGTCAGGCCGGCGACCGCGAGCTGGAGCATGCTCATGTTGCGGAGCTGCGTAACCGGCTCCGTCACGTCGGTATAGATTTCGAAGACGCCGTCGACCTTCCCCGACTTGTCGAACACCGGCACGTAGCTCGACAAGACGTGGCGGTTGTGGAGCTGCGTATCGAGACCGGCAAACGTCTTTCGCTCGCTCTCGATGCTTGCCACCCGTCCGCTCCGCGCGGCAACGAATCCCGGATAGTCCGCCTTCTTTTCGCCGATCTGCGTTGGGTCGGTGGAAAAGACGGTGAGGCCGTCAAGATCGAAAATCTTGACCTTCAACAACGGAATGTCTTTCGCGACCGCGCGCACCTGGGCGCGGGTTGCGGCAATCGCCTTGTCCTTCTTCAGCGCGTCGGGGGCGAGCGTGTGTGCCCTCGTGGCGAGACCGCGAATCTCGGGCCAGACGACATTGGCGAGGACGCGCGCCAGCAGGACATTGTTGCGCTCGTTGACGGCGGCGAGGGCGCGTTGCGTCATCAGGCTATGTGTGAGGAAAAGCGCGACACCGGCGACGATGATGATCACCGCGCCGAATATGCCGTAGCGGATAGACCCTGAATGTTTGCTCGGCTGCATGCGGGCGGTCCGGAGTTCTTCCATTCCCTGGCTGCGGCGGCGCTGCACCGGTCCGGACGTTAACCAAGACACCTTAATCGCGTGTTAAGGCCGCGGAACACCGGCTGGGCCGGTGGTGCGTCATTATGGGGCGGCGGGTATCAGCGGCAGCACGACATGCGAGGGGCAGGCGCGGCCGAGGTGGACGCTGTTCGTCGCGATCCGCGTCCGGCGGGCCTGGCCTTCCGGCTCGCCAGTATTCGGATTGGCGTCGAAATGCGGGAAGTTGCTGCTCGATATGTCGAGGCGGATGCGGTGCCCCGCTTTAAAGAGGTTGCTGGTGGGGAAGGCCTCGATGGCGATGCGGTAGATCTGGCCGGGCTCCATCATCTTCGGCCGCACCCAGGAGTCGCGGTAGCGGCAGCGGAGGATGCCGCTCGTCAGGTTCATCGCATAGCCCTGCGGGTAGTCGGCGTTGGGTGGATAGACGTCGATCAGCTTCGCCGTAAAGTCCGTATCCGGGCAGTTGGAGGATATCCAGAGATGGACGCGGATCGGTCCGGTGATCACCGTGTCCGCCGCCAGCGGCTCGGTCTGGAACACCAGGATGTCGGGCCGGGCGGCGAGCGGCAGGTAGGGCGGCTCGCAGCCGAAGAAGCGCGGTCCTTCGCGCTGGTCGTAGGCGCCGCCTTCCATGACGGGCGCGCCCGAGGTGATCGAGCCGCCGATCGTGGGCACCGGGTTCTTTGGATCGTAATCGAACGACAGGGTCTCGCCATCGCCATCCGGCAACCGGGGGCGAAGCCCACCGTCGCCATGCAGGTAATATTCGGTGAACCGGGTTTCTGGCAACGGCCAGTCCGCTGCCTCGCGCCAATGCCCGCCGTGGTCCATGCGGCCGTCGGCGTTGCGCCGCCCTGAACCGCCGCCCATGACGAAGAGGCACACCGGCGCCTCGGCATCGACGCCGTTGTCGATGCCGCGCAGCCAGTGGTCGAACCAGCGCAGCCGGAGCGCCAGAAAATCCTCGGCTAAGTTGCCGTCGATCACGGCGTTCGGGCCGAAGTCGACGTCGCCGGCGTAGCGCTTGACGCGGTCGCCATGCGTCCACGGCCCCAGGATCAGCCGCACCGGGCCCGTCTTCCGCTTCGACAAGCCGATGTAGTTCTCCGTTGCCGTGCGCGGATAGGGATCGTACCAGCTCGACATGTGCACCATGGGCACGTCGGCGAAGTCGTCATAGAAGCCGGCGGCATAGATCCCGGCCTTCTTCCAGTAGTCGTCGAAGGCGCCGGCGGTCCATTGCTCGAACAGATAGTCCTCGTATTCCGGCACCCAGCGGACCGGGGAATGGCCGCGCCGCCACGGCATGCGCGTGAACCAATCGCGCATGTTCTCCGCCTCGAGGGCGGCGCGGACAACGGGATCGCGCGCCGCGTCCGCGCTGTTCAGCGCCTGGCGATAGGCCCATGTCGCCTGCTTCAGCTCGAATGCGCCGCCTTGACGGATACCGCCCTGATAGGCGTTCGAGAAGCCGCCGGAATCGAGGAACATGCAGGCAAGCCCCGGCGGGTTCAGGCAGGCCAGCGCGGCCTGCGTGTGCGCCGCATAGGACAGGCCCATCGTCCCGACCTTGCCGTTGCACCAGGGCTGGCCCGTGATCCAGGCGACCGCGTCATATCCGTCGGCCGCGTCGTCCAGGTATTTGGTGAAGCCGCCCTCCGACTTATAGCGGCCGCGGCAGTCCTGGTAGACGACGACATAGCCGTGGCGCACGAAGTATTCGGCGACGGTTTCGCGCGACAGGGCGTCGCTGTCGCCAACCCGCAACTCGGACCGCGACGCCGCCTTCTTGTCGTAAGGCGTGCGCTCGAGGATGACGGGAAAGCCACCAGCCACGGCCTTGCCGTCCAGCGCGGGGCGGTGGATGTCGGTCGCCAGACGCACGCCGTCGCGGGCGGTGACCATGACGTCCCGCTCGATGGCCACTTCGTAGGCCGGTCCGTTGTTGGCTTGCGACTCTGGCATGGTGCCGCTGATCCACTCGTTCGGTTCAGGGGGCGGCCGCTGTCATTTCCGAGCGGCCGCCGCCATCCCCATTAAACAGCATGGCGGATGACTGGCAAGGGGCTGCCGGCGACGGTCGGCCGGTCCGTTTGACCCGCGGGTCCCGCAGCGCATACGCTGTCTCCGCGGACACCGGGCGCGGCTGTTGCATCGCATCAGCAGCGCTTCGGACGCCGTCTTCCCGGCCTTCTACACGGCATCTGTGGTTTGGCTCGTGCTTCTCCCCGGCGCTGCGCGGCGCGGATGGGGTTGGTCCGAACCGCGACCGCCTCGAAGCGCGCAGGGGGGAATCGGGCAAGACGGCCCCGCGACGATAGATGGAAGGGAGTAACGCGATGGGCAAGAAGATTGTCTTTCTCGGTGCGGGCGCCATCGGGGGGTATGCCGGTGGGCATATGACCCGTGGCGGCGAAGACGTGACGCTGATCGACCCCTGGCCCGAGCACGTCAATCACATGAACGAGCACGGCCTGCGCATTGACGGCGTGACAACGCAGGAATGCTTCACCACCCCGGTCAAGGCGATCCACCTGACCGACGTGCAGCACCTGTCGAAGGAAAAGCCCATCGACATCGCCTTCATTTGCGTGAAGTCCTACGACACGGAATGGGCGACGGCGATGATCAAGCAGTATCTCGCGCCGCACGGATTCGTCGTGTCGCTGCAGAACTGCATGAACGAAGAGACGGTCGCCCGCGTGGCCGGCCCCGAGCGGACGATCGGCTGCATCGCCAGCATCCTGGCGGCCGAGCTCATCGGCCCCGGTCACGTGCAGCGCAACGTGCCGCTGGCCGGCGAGGAGCACACGGCCTTTCACGTCGGCGAGATGCACGGCCGCATCACCGACCGCGTGCTCGAGGTGGCAGCGCTCATGCGCCACGCGGACAGCGCCAAGGCGACGACCAATCTGTGGGGCGAACGCTGGACCAAGCTGATCGTCAATGGCATGCGGAACGGCCTGTCCGCGGCCACGGGGCTGAGCGGCAAGGAGCGCGACAGCAATCCGAAGACGCGCGACATCTCGATCCGTCTTGGCGCGGAGGCCGTGCGCGTCGGCTGGGCGCTCGGCTATCAGCTCGGGAAGATCGGCGGCATCGTCGACGCCGACCTTGTCGCGGCGGCGGACGGCGATATGAAGGCGCGCACCGCGGTGGATGCGCAGCTCGACAGGATGGTCGCGCTGCGCAGCGACGACCAGCGGCCGTCCATGGGACAGGACATGCGCAAGGGCCGGCGGACCGAGATCGAGCTGATCAACGGCTTCATCGCGGCGAAAGGCGACGAGACCGGCATCGCCACGCCGGTCAACAAGGCGCTGGTCGACGCGGTGAAACGCGTCGAGCGCGGCGAAGTGCCGGCAAGCCCGGACGTCGTCGCGCATATCTGACGGCAGCGGGACGAGACCGCGGCGTCGATGGCGCTGCGGTCTTTTGCCGCGTCTAGTGGGCCCTGCCGCTGTGGCGGCTGATGAGGCCGTAGTCGAACAGCACGCCGAAGGCGCAGAGCCCTAGCCCGACGTAATACATGACGGAATCGGCGGCGTGGCTGGCGATGATCAGTCCGAGCAAGACCAATGCGGCCATCACGACGCCCAGAATCCACGCTGGGCCACTCTCCATGCCAATCCCCCCGATTTGCAAATACCATACGATTATAGCGGCGCGCCGGGGCGCACCGTCACAATGGTGCAACCCTTGCCCGCGGTGTCAACGGCTACATTGATCGAGATCAATGTGTTGCATTGCAGCGTCGGCAAAAGTCGCTGCGCCCAGACGAGCCGGCTGCGAAAAATCGGCGCCTGCGGCATACAGAGCGGTCTATGTGTCTTGGCATATGGCAGACACATGGAGTATGTGGTGGCACGGGTGGGTGTGTTACGACCGTGTCTAGCAAGAGGGGGTTGCAGCCATGGCGCTTCCGCAGGGTGGGGGAGCAGTCGTTTCCGATATCGAGTACGACGAAGACGTCATCAAGTTATTCACGATAGCGACAGCCTTTTGGGGCGTGGTCGCGTTTCTCGCCGGCGTGTACATCGCGCTTGAGCTGGCTTTTCCGGTCTTCAATCTTGGGCTCGAATGGACGAGCTTCGGACGGCTTCGTCCGCTGCACACGAGCGCGGCGATCTTCGCCTTCGGCGGCAACGCGCTGTTCGCCAGCTCGCTTTACATCGTGCAGCGTACCTGCCGCGCGCCCCTGTTCGGCGGTCGCGATCTGGCACGCTTCCTGTTCTGGGGGTATCAGGCCTTCATCGTGCTGGCGGCGTCCGGCTATGTCCTCGGCATCACCCAGAGCAAGGAATACGCCGAGCCGGAGTGGTACACCGATATCTGGCTGACCATCGTCTGGGTCGTCTACCTCGTCGTCTATGCGGGCACGATCCTGCGTCGGCGCGAGCCGCATATTTACGTCGCGAACTGGTTCTTCCTGGCGTTCATCGTCACCATCGCGATGCTGCATATCGTCAACAATCTCGCGGTGCCGGTGTCGTTCTTCGGCACCAAGAGCTACATCATCTATGCCGGCGTGCAGGACGCGCTGACCCAGTGGTGGTACGGCCATAACGCGGTCGGCTTCTTCCTGACCGCCGGATTCCTCGGCATGATGTACTACTTCATCCCGAAACAGGCGGAACGTCCCGTCTATTCCTACCGCCTCTCGATCGTTCATTTC
>CAZPFL010000183.1:0-10500 GCA_964585785.1 uncultured Rhodospirillaceae bacterium | reverse complement strand
CGCCCTGATAGGGCTCGATGAAGCTCGGGTGGTTGTGGCTCTCGATCTTGAAGATCGCCGCCTTGCCGTCGCCGATATCGACCACGCCGGCATTCTCGCCCGGCCCGCAGATGACGCGGGGGCCCTCCGTCGGCAGCGTCTTGAGGTGGATGCGCGACGACTTGTAGGAGCAATGCTCCGACCACATGACGGAGAAGATGCCAAGCTCGGTGTGGCTCGGCGTGCGCCCGAGGATGCCGAGCAGCGTTTCGTATTCCGCCGGCGTCAGCCCGTGCTCCTTGACCAGCGCCTGCGTGATCTCCGCGGGTTCCGGTGTGTCGTTCGGTAATTTGACCATCAGCCGAGCGCCCGCGCCATCGCGTCGAACATGATGCGCCCGTCGCTGCCGCCGTGCAGCGGATCGGCGGCGCGTTCGGGATGCGGCATCAGGCCGAGCACCGTCTTCGCCTCGTTGAAGATGCCGGCGATGTTGCGGGCCGAGCCGTTGGGGTTGCCCTCGGGCGCCGCCTCGCCGTCCGGGGTCGTGTAGCGGAAGGCCACGCGGCCTTCGCCCTCGAGCCGGTCGAGCGTGTCGTCGTCGGCGAAATAGTTGCCGTCAGCGTGCGCGATCGGGATCCGCACCACCTGTCCGGCCGCATAGCCCGCGGTGAAGAAGGTCTGACTGTTCTCGACCTTGAGGTCGACCGCGCGGCAGATGAACTTGAGGCCGGCGTTGCGCATGAGCGCGCCCGGCAGCAGCCCCGCCTCGGTCAGGATTTGGAAGCCGTTGCAGATGCCGAGCGTCGGCACGCCGTCCTTCGCCCGCTTGACCACGTCCTGCATGATCGGCGAGCGCGCGGCCATCGCGCCGGAGCGCAGATAGTCGCCGTAGGAAAAGCCGCCGGGCACGACGATCAGGTCGACCTTGGGCAGCGCGCTGTCGCGGTGCCAGACCATGGCGGGCGGCTGGCCCGTCGCATCGCGCAGGGCCATGGCCGCGTCACGGTCGCAATTGGATCCGGGGAAAACGATAACCGCTGCCTTCACGGCGTCGATCAACTCCTATGCGATGCCGCCCTGGCCGCCCCGTCCGGCGTCAGGACGCTAGGTCGATGACGTAGTTCTCGATCACCGTGTTGGCGAGCAGCTTGCGGCACATTTCTTCCACCTGCTTGCGCGCCTTGGCGGGATCTTCCTCGACCAAATCGATCTCGATAACCTTGCCCTGGCGCACCTCGCCGACGCCTTCGAAGCCGAGCGCTTCCAGCGCGTGGCCGATGGCCTTCCCCTGAGGGTCGAGTACGCCGCTTTTCAGTGTGATGTGTACGCGTGCTTTCACGGGCCCGCTTGTCCTACTGCACCATCTCGGGGCCCTTGACGTCGCCCGGCCCGCCTTCAGGCAGGATGCCGAGGCGCCGCGCCACCTCCTGGTAGGCTTCCTCGACCCCGCCAAGGTCGTGGCGGAAGCGGTCCTTGTCGAGCTTCCGCTTGGTCTCGATATCCCAGAGCCGGCAGCTGTCGGGGCTGATCTCGTCGGCCAGGACGACACGCATGTCGCCGTTCTCTTCGTAGAGGCGGCCGAACTCGACCTTGAAGTCGACCAGCTTCACGTTCACGCCGAGGAAGAGGCCGGTCAGGAAGTCGTTGATCCGGAGCGCCAGCGCCAGCATGTCGTCGAGGTCCTGCGGCGTCGCCCAGCCGAAGGCGGTGATGTGCTCTTCGGAGACCAGCGGGTTATCCAGCTCGTCCGACTTGTAATAATACTCGACGATCGAGCGCGGCAGCTGCGTCCCCTCGGTGAGGTTGAAGCGCGTGACCAGCGAGCCCGCCGCCACGTTGCGCACGACGACTTCGATCGGGATGATCTCGACCTCGCGCACCAGCTGCTCGCGCATGTTGAGGCGGCGCACGAAATGGGTCGGCACGCCGATTTCCCCGAGCTTGACCATGAGATGCTCGGAGATCCGGTTGTTGAGCACACCCTTACCGGTGATGGTGCCGGTTTTCTTGCTGTTGAAGGCGGTGGCGTCGTCCTTGAAATACTGGACGATCGTGCCGGGCTCCGGCCCCTCGAAGAGGATCTTGGCCTTGCCCTCGTAAATCCGTCTCCGTCTAGCCATGTGGAAAAACCTTTCGACGAATAGCCCGAAGGCTGTTCCTGGGGCTGTGGTATAGCAATTGCCCCGCCCCGCTACAATCAACGCCTTAGGGGGGTGGCGGGATCCAAATTTGTCTCCCGATTCCAGCACTTTAGATTTAGGGCCCCCGGGCGCCGGGGCAAGGGAGGGAGCGGTCCGGCGGCCGAAACCGGCCCCGGAGTCATCTTAGGGTTAACGGCTCCGGGCGGATTGCCGCTCGGTCAGGTCGGTCCAGAGGGCCTCGGGCCCCCGGGCGGCGGTCCGGCGGCCCAGCTCCTCGGCCCAAACGGCCTCGGACCCGAATTCCGGACGCCAGGACCACAGCCGGCGGGTCGAGAAGTGCAGCGCGTGCTCGTAGGTGAAGCCGATCGCGCCGTGTACCTGGTGCGAGACGGCGGCGGCGAGGCCGGCTGCTTCGCCTGCGACGATCTTGGCGCAGGCGACCTCGAACCGGGGATCGCCTCGGTCCGCGGCCCGGAAGGCGCTGGCGGCCGCGATCGCGGCCTGGGCCGATTTGGCGGCCAGCGCGGCCAACTGGTGCTGGATCGCCTGGAACTTGCCGATCGGCCGGCCAAACTGGACCCGGTCCTGGGCGTATTGCACCGCTTCGGCGAGCGCCTTCTCACAGGCTCCGGCCATCTGGGCGCTGCGGACCATGGCGCCGTAGAGGCGCACCGGGTCGCCGTCCCCGGCGGTCGGCAGGGCAGGGCCGATTTCGGCGGGCGCGGCCTCGAAAGCGAGGGTATCGCGCGGCTCGCGGGCGATGTTGAGATCGGCCTCGACCGCAGCGTCCACGATGGCAAGGGCCGTCAGCCGTAGCCTGCCCTCGATCTCGATCGGGGCGATCACATGCGCGGCGTGGCGGCCGAAAGGAACGGCTTTCAGACGACCGGTGACGCGCCAGCCGCTTCCAGCCTTGGCGGCCGCGAGCCCGTCGGCCTGGCCGCGATGCGCGATGGTCAGCGGTCCGGCGGGAACGGGCAGCCCGGCCTTGGCCAGCAGCCAGCCCGCGACGATGGTCTCCGCCAGCGGCACCGGCGCGGCGAAACGGCCGGCGGCCTGCATGATGACGACGGCGTCGTCCCAGCTCGCCCCGACGCCGCCCTGCTCCTCGGGCGTCAGCGCCTGGGTCAGGCCGTTCTCTTCCAGCGCCGTCCACAGCGCGGCGGGCCATTCGCCCTTCTCGGCGGCGATCAGCGCGTCCCGGGTCACGAAGTCGCCGAACAGGCGGGTAACCGCCTCCCGCAGGATCTGCTTCTGCTCGTTCATCGCAGGCCGAGCCCCCGGGCGATGATGCCGCGCACGACCTCGCGGGTGCCGCCGCGCAGCGAGAAGGAGACCGACGCCTGCGTGACGTAGGCCAGCGACGCCGCGAGTTCGTCGCCGCCGAGCAGCGCCTCGCGGCCCAGTAGGTCGTGCGCGATGCCGGGAATGCTCTGCTCGAAGGTGACGCCGAGCTCCTTGACCATCGTGCCCTGGAGCGCCGGGTCCTGTCCCGCATGCTGCATGCCCGCGACCGACAGCGACATCTCGCGCATGGTGGCGATCTGGGCGACCATGCGGCCGATCTCGACAGCCGCCCGCTCGCCCGGGTCCTGCGAGCAGGCGCCGATGAGCTGCGCGATCATGGGGTAGTTGCTCATGTATCGTTCCGGCCCGGCGCGCTCGAAGGCGAGTTCGGCCAACACCTGCTTCCAGCCGTCGCCCGGCTGGCCGATGAGTCGGTCGTCGGGCAGGAAGACGTCCTCGAAATAGACCTGGTTGAAGTCGTGCTCGCCGGTCAGGTTGTGGATCGGGCGGATCGTGATGCCGGGTGTTTTCAGGTCGACCAGGAACTGCGACAGCCCGTCATGCTTCTCCGCCTTCGGGTCGGTGCGGAACAGGCCGATCATGTAGTGGCATTTGTGCGCGCCCGAGGTCCACACCTTGGCGCCGTTGACCCGCCAGCCGCCCTCGACCTTTTCCGCCTTGGTGCGCACGCCGGCGAGGTCGGAGCCGGAGTCCGGCTCGCTCATGCCGATGCAGAAGAAGGCCTCGCCCTTAACGATCTTCGGCAGGATCTCCTGGCGCATGGCCTCGGTGCCGAACTTCATGATCAGCGGTCCGCTCTGCCGGTCGGCGATCCAGTGCAGGCAGACGGGCGCGCCGACGGCCAGCATCTCTTCCAGCACGACGTAACGCTCCAGCGCGCTGCGCTCCCGGCCGCCATATTTCTTGGGCCAGGTCATGCCGATCCAGCCCCGGGCGGCGACCTTGCGGGTGAAGTCCGCATCGCCTTCGGCCCATGACTTCGCCAGCCGCGAGGGCGCGTATCCGGCGAGCGCGTCCGCCAGGAAGGCGCGGACGTCGTGCCGCAGCGCTTCCGCTTCCGGCGGCAGCTCGCAAGGGTCGAAGGGAGTCGTGGCGCTCATGACACGTTTCTTTCTGTTGTGCCGCAGGCCGGCAGCCGCCTTATTCGGTCAGGCTGACCGGCTCGAAGTCCGCATTATCGGGCCGTCCCTTGGCAAAAAGCCAGATGTCCTTCGCGCCTTTTTCCAGTATCGCCTCCGGTGCGGCAAGCGCGATCAGGCTGCTCGAGACCGTGCCGTAGCCGTAGTCGGTGACGATATTCATGGCCCCGCTGGGCCCCGCTTCGGGGCGCGACTGCTGGCTGCCGAGGATGCTCCGCCAGGACGTCCAGTCGCCGGTATCGGGGTCGGGCACGGCCGCCTCCTGAAAGCGCGGCAGATAGGCGGCGATGCGGAAATTATGCGTGTCGTTGAGGTTGGCCGAGGTCAGCATGGACAGCCCGGGCGCCATCGCGACGGCCTCGACCTGCGACTTTCCGTCCCGGCTCGCGAGCCAGTAAGCGTCCCGGTTGTCGGCGATGACCAGGTTGAAGGTGCGATAGGCGGCCGGATCGATCGCCGCGAGGGCCGCGGCCGCGTCGCGCGCATCGGGATGGTCGAGGGCGTCGAGCACCAGCTCGCCCCGGCTGCGCTTGCCGGCCGCCGGGCCAAGGGAGTCCGTGCGATTGAGGATCGCCGCCACCACGCCGGACGCGTTGCGTCCGAGCCAGCTGCCGCCGGCGAGCCGGTCCCGGCCGGCGACGACCTCGGGGCGATCCGGCCAATAGGCGCCGGGCGGGTCCCAGGCGCGGGCCAGCATCTCGTCACGGTTGGCGCCGATGAGCACCGGCCAGCGATGGCCCGGCCGGCGCAGGAGAACCAGGGTGCACATGTCCTGCCTCGCTTAGCATAGATCCGAGGCCCTTGGAAAATTCTCGGATATGGAAAATAGGTTCCCGGGAGGTTATATCCATGACTGAATGAGCCATGGCCTACGGGCTTACGGCCGCCCGTAGGTGCAGACAGGGGAACGCATCAATGACGCAGTTCGGTGATAGAGAAAAGGCCTTCGAAAGCAAGTTCCAAAAGGATCAGGAACTGCAGTTCAAGGTGACGGCCCGCCGCAACAAGCTGCTGGGGTTTTGGGCCGCAGAGCAGATCGGCATGACCGGAGACGCGGCTGAAGCCTATGCCAAGGAGGTCGTGCTGGCGGATTTCGACGCGCCCGGCGACGAGGACGTCCTGCGTAAGGTCTTTCAGGACCTTTCGAAAAGAGGCTTGGACGTGACCGAGCACGGTATTCGCCGCGAAATGGACCGTCTTTTCGAACAGGCCAAGCGCGAAATCGCCGAAAAGGGCTGATCTCTCTATAAATTCCTGATTATGACGGCGGCGCCGCCCCGCCGGCTCAGTGATTGGCCGGCATGGGGGCTCCTTTGACCGCGGGCGAAATTGCTTGCGACGCGTTGGTTCTCGCGGAAGTAGAGCCGTTGCCAAGTTTTGCCTGCTGGTCCTGGACCGGCAGCGCGAGCGCGATCTCGCGATAGGCGGCTGCCCGCCCATCCGGGTCCAGGATGGTACGGGCGACGCGCAGGGCGAGCTGTCCTTCGCCGCGCCGCGCCGCCGCGACCGCGATGGCGGCCAGGGTCTTCGCCTTCGGGTTATCGTGCCGATCATACTCGGCTTCGAGCTCGTTGACGTCGGCGGGCGAGTTTTCCGAAATGCGGGCCGCGGTGTCGAATGCGAGCAGCACTTCGCCGATGTTCAACTGCGCCATCGCGATATTACTCAAGAGCTGAGGAAAGATCTGCTCTTCCTTGTTGAACCAGGCAATACGCCACGCCGCGCCGAGCGCGCGGTCGGCGGCGTCCTTTTCCTGCGCGCGCATTTCGGCCTTCGCGATGCGGGTCATTACCGGGACTTTCGGCGGCGCGTCGGGAATCAGCTCGAGGAGCTTCCGCACGCCCGCGAGGACCTTCTTGCGCGCCGGTCCTTTGCGCATGTCGAGCTGGGTCTCGACGATGAGCGGAAGCGCTTCGGCGAGCGTCTCGGGCTTCGGCTTGGCCCCGGTCGGCTTGATGGCTTCGAACAGCAGCGCCTGCGCCTGTTTGGCGTCGCCGCGGCCGAGCTGGAACCGGGCCGCCTTGGCCAGTATCTGTCCACGCATCCCCGGATCGGGGACGTAGTCGGCGAGCTTGAGCGCTTCCAGCGGCTTGCCCTTGTCGAACAGGATCCCGGCCATGGCAAACAGCGCGGTCTCCTGCGCCACCGGATCCTTGATCTTTCCCGCGGTGGTGAAGGCGTCGGCGAAGCGGCCGGCATAAGTCTGTTCCTTCAAGATAAAGGCGAGGAGCTTCGTTTTGTGCGGCCCCGGGACCAGGGTGCCCGCGTCCTGGACCGCGAGATAGAACAGCGGCACGGCGCCCTCGATGCTGCCGGTCGCCGCGAAGGCGTGGGCGACGGCCGCCAGTGCGTAGCCGCGGCGGGTATCGTTCTTGAGCGACCGGACGATCTCCATGCCGCGGCGGCGGTCGCCGGCGCGCACCATACCGGCCGCCAGTTTCGCGACGGCAGGCGGGCCGTCGCCGATCGGGCCCTCCTCGTTGAGGCGGAAGGCGAACTCGAGAATCTTCAGCGCCAGCGCCTTGTAGCCGAGCGAGGTCGCGTGATCCGCGATCTGCAGCAGCAGGGCCATGCGTTCCTCTTTGCCGAGGGTCGCCTTCTGCGCCTGTTCGAAAGCGAGGCGAAAGGTCTCCACGCCGCCGGCCGCCACGTGCCGGTCGCGCTCGGCGCCTTGCATCTCGCCGAGGTCGATCAGCCTGGCGATGCGGCGCTTCGGTCCCGCGATGCGGACCGCGGTCTGCCGCGCGCCGGCATAGTCGCCGTGTTCCGCGAGCCGCTGGCTCACCAGCCCGAGCACCATCGCGGCGTCAGCCTCCGCTGAAATTTGCCGGGTCAGCGCATCGGCCCGTTGCAGCAGGTTCTTGGCGGCCGTGAATTCGCCGCGCTGATAGTGGTATTGCGCGAAATGCAGCAACGCATTGGCGCGCCAGACCGGGTCATGGATAACCGTGAGGTCGACCAGCGCGTCCTTCACCCTGTCGCGCTTCAGGAACGCGCCGATCACTCCGGAGAGCGCCTGCCCGAGATTTTTCGGGCTCGGGAAGGAGATCGCGGCGATTCGAATCTGTGTCAGCGCGTCTTCCTGGACCGCCTCGGTCACCGGGTCGACGGGCGGCCTGCCGGATGATGCGTCGCCTTGCGCCGGCGTAAGCGGCGTGCGCTCGGTCTTCACATTCACCTGCGGCATGGCCTTTTCGGCCGGCGCGGCTTTTTGCGCCGGCGCGGGCTTGGCGGGCTCTTCCGCAAACGCGGCGCTCGCGGCCAGCGCGAGGATGCCGGCGGCCGTCGCCAGGCGCCGCATTCGCCGCCGCGCTTCAGGCGCCGGCGAACACGCGGTCGAAAATCGTATCGACATGCTTGGTGTGATACCCCAGGTCGAACAGCGATTCGAGCTCGTCATTGGCGAGGACTTCGCCGATGGCCTTGTCTGCCTTGAGCAGGTTCAGGAACGCGCCGTTGCCGTGCCAGACTTCCATCGCGTTGCGCTGGACGGCGCGGTAGGCGTCTTCGCGGCTCATGCCTTTCTGCGTCAGCGCCAGCAGCACGCGCTGCGAGTTGTGCAGCCCGCCGAGCTTGTCGAGGTTGGCCTTCATCGCCTCCGGATAGACCAGAAGCTTGTCGATGACGCCGGCGAGCCGGGCCAGCGCGAAATCGAGCCCGATGGTGGCATCCGGCGCGATCACGCGCTCGACGGAGGAGTGCGAGATGTCGCGCTCATGCCAGACGGTGACGTTCTCGAGCGCCGGTGTGACGGTCGAGCGCACCAGCCGCGCGAGGCCGCAGAGATTTTCGCTCAGCACCGGGTTGCGCTTGTGCGGCATCGAGGAGGAGCCCTTCTGCCCCGGCGCGAAATATTCCTCGGCTTCGCGCAGCTCGGTGCGCTGAAGATGGCGGATCTCGGTGGCCAGCCGCTCCACCGCCGAGGCGACGACGGCGAGCGTCGTGAAAAAGACCGCGTGCCGGTCGCGCGGGATGATCTGGGTCGAGACGGTCTCGGCTTTGAGGCCGAGTTTCGCGGCGACATGGCTCTCGACCGCGGGATCGATCGTGGCGAAGGTGCCGACCGGGCCGGAGATGGCGCAGGTCGCGACTTCTGCGCGCGCCGCGGCGAGCCGCACGCGGCAGCGCGCGAACTCGGCATAGTGGCCGGCGAGCTTGACGCCGAAGGTCGTCGGCTCGGCGTGGATGCCGTGGCTGCGCCCGATGCAGACCGTGTATTTGTGCTCCTCGGCGCGGCGCTTGATCGCGGCCAGCAGCCGGTCGAGGTCGGCCAGCAAGATGTCGGCCGCCTGGGTGAGCTGCACCGCGAAGCAGGTGTCGAGCACGTCCGACGAGGTCATGCCCTGGTGGACGAACCGGGATTCGGCGCCGACATGCTCGGCGAGCTCGGTCAGGAAGGCGATGACGTCGTGATGGGTCTCGCGCTCGATCGCGTCGATGCGGGCGATGCGCTGGGCGTCATAGGCCTTGTCGCCGCGCTTCCAGACCGCCTCCGCCGCCGCCTTCGGGATCACGCCCAGCGCCGCCTGCGCGTCGCAGGCATGCGCCTCGATCTGGAACCAGATGCGGAACCGGTTCGCCGGCTCCCAGATCGCGGCCATCTCTGCCCGGCTGTAGCGTGGAATCATCGGTGGCGGTCTTTCGCGATGGGCGGACGGGCATGGTTATGCCAGACCGGGCCGTGATTTGAAAGCGGTCTTGCCGTCTTTGCCCGGGCGCCACGACCGCCTAATATCGCCCTCGGCGCTGAACAAAGGATTAAGCCATGGAACCCCTGAATCAGGCGGAAATCCGCCAGGCCCGCGTCGATCTCGCCGCCGCGCTGCGGATGGCGAACCGCCAGGGTCTGAGCGAGGGCATCTGCAATCATTTCAGCATGGACATCGGCGGCGGGCGCTTCCTGGTCAACCCGCTGGGCCTGCACTGGTCGGAGCTGACGGCGTCGAGCCTGCTGATCGCCGATTTCGATGGCAATGTGGTGGACGGCGAGGGCGCGGTCGAGGACACCGCCTTCTTCATCCACAGCCGCATTCACAAGAACTGCCCGCAGGCGACCGTCGTGCTGCACACGCACATGCCCTATGCCACCGCGCTGACCGTGGTCGAGGGCGGGCGGTTGGAGCCCTGCGAGCAGAAGGCGATCCGGCTTTGCAAGACCATCGTCTACGACGACGACTATCAGGGCCTGGCGCTCGACAATGCCGAGGGCGACCGCATGGCGGCCAGGCTCGGCGACAAGCGCATCCTGTTTCTCGCCAGCCACGGCATCATCGTGACGCACCGCACGATCCCGGAGGCGTATGACGACCTCTATTACCTGGAGCGCGCGTGCCAGGTGCAGGTGATCGCGCGCCAGACCGGCCTGCCGCTGCGCCGCCTGCCGGCGGACGTGCTGCAGTACACCGAAGCGCAGTTCGAAGGCGACCGGCAGAGCGCGCCGCTCCACTTCGCCGCGCTCAAGCGCATCCTCGACCGCGAGGAGCCGGGCTACGCCAACTGAATAGGGGAAGATAGGGCATGGTCGAGATCGGCTTGAGCGTCGCCTGTTGGGACTACGACCGCACCCGGCCGATCCTCGACGGCCGCGTCGGTATCGAGGGGTGCCGCGTCATCCCGGTCCCGATCTCGCCGGAAGACGCCTTCCCGCGCGCCGTCAGCCGCGCCGAGTTCGACGTGTCGGAGCTGTCGGTGAGCAGCTACCTGCTGCAGGTTTCGCGCGGCGACTGCGCGTACGTCGCGATCCCGGCCTTCCTGTCGCGCGGCTTCAAGCACGATTGCTATTACGTGCGCGCCGACGCCGGCATCGGCGATCCGAAGGATCTGGAAGGCAAGATCGTCGGCGTGCCGGAATACCAGATGACGCTGGCGCTCTGGGGCCGCGGCATCCTGCAGGACGAATACGGCGTCGATTTCCGCAGGCTGCGCTACCGCAC
>CAZPFL010000182.1:0-10516 GCA_964585785.1 uncultured Rhodospirillaceae bacterium | reverse complement strand
ACGGCCGTCCAGTTGCCTGTGCAGCGCTGGAGGTCGGTCAGGTGGCGCCGCATCTGATCGAAGGCGAAGCCCAGCGCGAAGAGCCGCTCGGCCTCGCTGGTCGAAAGCGGCAGCGTCAACCCTTCCTTGCGCACGGCCGCCACGTCGGCGTTGTAGGCGTCCATCGCCGCGTACACGGGCGCCAACGGTGGCGGCGGCTGGCGGGAGCGGAGCGCCTGCGCGCTTGCGGCCAGAAAGGCGCTGACGCTGGATCCGGTCGCCGCGATCGGCGGCCCCAGCCGTTGCGCAAGCGTATCCGGAAGAGGGGCCGTCGCGGCCCTGCCGACGAGGACGAGATCGTGGCGCAACCGGAGCAATGTGCGCGACAGCGGGCCGACGCTGGGCTTCGCCGTGAAGCTTAGGGCGCGCTCATGCCTGGCTTCCGCGACGGTCGTGGAAAACGCGGCGACGACGGCGCCGAGATCGTCTTGGATACGCTGTAAATCCGCCGGTTTCGATTCCTTGGAGAGCCCCGCCATCAGCAGCGGCATCGCATGCGCCAGCCGCTCCAGCGCGGTGATGGCGGCCTGCTTGCCGCGGCCGTAGGCCCGTTCGGGAAAAATGAGCAGCGACACCAGCACCGCGACGGCGCCGCCCAACGCGACCTCCAAGAGGCGGGTCATCGCCGCCGTGATCGGGCCTTGGCTGAATTCGCCCGCAAGCAACAGCACGATCACGGCGGTGAAAGGCGCGACGCGAAAAATAGAGCTGCGCGCGGCGGCGTAGGCGAGCGGCGCAATCGACAGCGCCAGCACGGCGCCCATCGTCACCGCCGTGCCGTGGGGAACGAGCAGCGAGACGAGCGTGGCATAGACCGCGCCGACGAAGGTGCCGAGCACATATTCCAGCGACGCGCGGATCGAGCCGCCGACGCTCGCCTGCGTCACGATCACGGCGGTCAGAACGGCCCAAAGCCCGTGTAGGGGGACCGGAACGACCTGCGCCAGGAAATACGCCGCCAGGGCCGATGCGGTCATCCGAAGGCTGAACCGCGCGACGGAATTGAACGTCGCCCGTCGGTTCGCTGCGTCGGCGGTCGTCACCGGCGCTCGATCGGCGCTGCGCGCCGTCCCTTTGCTCGCTGGCATGGAGCGGTCCTTTGCGAAATCGGGATGCGCGCCGGCCAGCCCTTCCGATCCGCGTGTCCATGCGTTCGGATACCGGTTGGTCCGGCGCAAGTCGCACCAATGGGGTCGATGCTACCGCGCCGCGGCGTTTCCAGCGAGCAAGGCGACGATGACGGATCAGCGGGCGCCCGAACCGATGAATTCGTCGAGTAGGGCGTTATAGGCGTCCGGAGTTTCGATATAGGGCGCATGCCCCGACGCCTCGATCGACGCGTATTGGGCGTCGGGGCAAAGCGCGCGGAACGCCGCCCGGCGCTCGTTCGACACGACCGGGTCCTTGCCGCCGGCAATGATTAGCCGCGGCTGCCGCAGCGTCGGTAGGATCGCGCGATTGTCGGTGCATTGCAGCATGCGGTAGGCGTTGCGCTGCTGCGCCAGGTCGGCCTCGGCCGCGATTCGCGCGGCGATCTCGACCGCGTCCGGCGTCGCCGTCGGCGCCATCATCTTCCTCGCGCGCAGGCGGCCGTATGCCGCCGCGCCCAGCTCGGTCCGTTCCGCGACGCGCGCGTCGTAGCGCCGCGACATCGGCGCGTCCTCGGGGTCGCCTTGCCCCGCATGCGTGCAGGACAGGACCAGCCTGTCGATGCCGTTGCCGGGCGCCGCGGCGGCGCGGGCGGCGACCATGCCGCCCATCGAATGCCCGATCACGGCGGCGTGGCCGCAGCCGATCGCCGCCAGGAAATCGAGCAGGCATGCCGCGTAGGCGTCAATGGACGGCGCGATCGGATCGGAGTCCCCGTAGCCCGGCGCGTCCCAGGCGACGACACGGAAACAGTCGGCAAAGCGGGCGAATTGATAGCCCCAGCTCAGCGAGCCGCCGTTCATGCCGTGCAGAAAGATCAGCGCCGGTCCGCTGCCGGCTTCGCGATAGGACAGGCGGCCGCCGGCGAGGGCGACGGTCCGGGTCGCGGGACAGGCCTGGAAGTACTGCTCTGGGGTCATGGATGCTTCCCGTCTGTGCGTCTCAGTTCGTGCGCTTCGCGGCGCAGCCGCTCGGCGACGCGGCGAAATACGCCGCTGCGGCGTCCGACATGCGGCGCGGGTTGTGGCCGGAATTCGGAACGGTCGCGATGGTCCAATCGAAGGGCGCGCCGATCTTGGCGGCGAGCGCCTTCGCCGTGGCGTAGAATTTCTTGCCGCGCGCCAGGCGATGTGGCCCTTCGGCCATGGCCCCGGGATCACGGTTGAGGCTGTGATGGTTCGGGTTGTTGTCCTTTTCGCCCAGCAGGACGAGCAAGCGCCGCGAAAAGGACCGGCGCAGGTCGGCATCCGTCAGCCCGGCACCCTTGAGTCCGTAGGGCACCGCGACGGTCAGGTCGGGCATCGTGTACCAGCCGGCATTCGCCTCGATCGCCATCCGGAACGATGCCGTCGGCATGAACAGCACCAGGCGATGGACGAACTGGCCGCCGCCGCTGTGGCCGAAGATATCGTAAGTCTTGGTCGTCAGCTTGTTGGCGCGCCTGATTTCCTGGAAGGCCTGCTCGAGCACCGTGAAGGCCCAGACGGCCTCCGGCTTGCGCTCGCCGGTCGCATGGAAGACGTTGCCCATCTGGAATCGCCACACGCCGGGAAAGGTCGCGTTGCTGAAGTCCGGGGCGACGACGATGTAGCCGCCGCGCGCCGCATGGCCGCGCCACAGGTTCAGATAGTCGCGGTAGTTCCGCGCCGCGCCGTGAATCACGACGACGAGGTTCGAGCATCGGCTGGCGGTGTCCGGCCAGTCATAGGCGAGGGTGAGCGGGATCGGGTCGTCCTTCGGCCCGAGGGTCAGTTTCAGGGTCCCGGTGCCGGGCGTCATCTTCGCGCTATCGGCTGCATCGGCGGCCGCCGCGCCCAGCGCCGCGGCGACGATCAGAAATACGGCAAGGCTGTTAATGGCGCGGCGCCCGATCATCGCGGCGTCTCCGCGTAGAGATGGCATCGCACCACACCGTCCTGCAGCTTGCGAAGGGCCGGCGCCGTGACGCTGCAAGGGCCGAACGCTTCGGGACAGCGCGGGTGGAAGCGGCATCCCGCCGGCAGCGACAGCGGGTTCGGAAAGGACAGTCCCATCCGCGTGTCGGGAACGCCGGCGCCGGGCGCGATCGTCAGGACCGAGTCCAGCAGGGCGCGCGTGTAGGGATGGCGCGGCGCGCGGAAGATCTGCGCCTTCGTGCCTTCCTCTACGATCTGGCCGAGATACATGACCGCGATGCGCGTCGCCATGTATTCCACCACCGCCAGGTCATGCGTGATGATCATGTAGGTGAGGCCGAGCTCGTCCCGCAGATCGAGCAGAAGGTTCAGGATCTGCGACTGCACGGAAACGTCCAGCGCCGAGGTCGGCTCGTCGCAGATGACGATGTCGGGCTTCATGATGATGGCGCGCGCGATGGCGACCCGCTGGCGCTGCCCGCCGGAAATCTGATTGGGATAGCGGTGCAGGAAGCGGCGCGGCAGGCCGACCAGCGCCATGACGCGCTCGACCTCGCGCTGGCGCTCCGGCGCCGAGCCGATGCCATGCACGGCAAGCGGTCGTCCGATCGTCTCGCCGATTGTCCGGCGCGGATTGAGCGAAGAATAAGGGTCCTGGAAGATCGGCTGAATCCGGCGCGCCCGCTCGCGGGAATTCACGTCGGTGATGGCCTGTCCGTCCAGCATCACCCTGCCCGCGTCGACGCTTTGCAGGCCGAGCAGAATCTTGGCGAGTGTCGTCTTGCCGCAGCCGGACTCGCCGACGAGGGCCAGCACCTCGCCGTGCCGGAGCGCCAGGTCGACGCCATCGACGGCGTTCAGGAACTGCGTCTTGGCGAACACGCTGCGCCGGATCTTGAACACGCAGCGCACGTCTTCGACGGCGAGCAGGGGCGGCGAAGCGGCATCGACGATAGGATTGGCCGAGGAAACAGCATCTGCAGCGGACGGCGGTGCGGCTGCCGACACGCCGCCGTCGGCGTGCACGCAGCGGATCATCCGCCCCGGGCCGAGCGGCCATACGGGCGGCGGCGCCTGGCGGCAGGCGTCCGTCGCGACGTCGCACCGGTTGGCGAAGGTGCAGCCGGTGAGGGTTCCGACGAGCGACGGCACGACGCCGCGGATCGAGCCGAGCCGCGTGCGGCCGTCGCCCTTGCCGGGCTCCGGAATGCAGCGCAGCAGCCCGCGCGTGTAGGGATGCGACGGCCGGCCGAACACCTCCGAGGTCGTCCCCGTCTCGACGATCTCGCCGCCATACATCACGGCGATCTTGTCGACCGTGCGCGCGACGACGCCGAGATCATGGGTGATGAGGATCATCGTCATCCCGAACTCGCGTTGCAGCGCGGCCAGCTGCTGCAGGATCTGCGCCTGGATGGTCACGTCGAGCGCCGTCGTCGGTTCGTCGGCGATGATCAGCTCCGGCTCGTTCATCAAGGCCATCGCGATCATCACGCGCTGCCGCTGCCCGCCGGACATCTGGTGCGGATACTGATTGAGACGGCTGGCCGCGTTGGCGATGCCGACCTTCTCCAGCAGGAATAATGCGCGCTCCGTCGCTTCCGCCCGGCCCATTTTCCCGTGCAGCAGCACCGCCTCGGTGAGCTGCCGGCCGATCGTGTAAACCGGATTAAGCGACGTCATCGGCTCCTGAAAGATCATCGACGCCCGCTCGCCGCGCACCTGGTTCGATAGCGTTCGCTCCGACATATGGAGCAGGTCGAGGTCGCCGAGCCGCAAGGTGGTGGCGGTCCGGCGCGCCGTCTGCGGCAGCAGCCCCATCAGGGCGAGCGCGGTCATCGACTTCCCCGACCCGGACTCGCCGACGATGCCGAGTGCTTCGCCCTTGTCGAGCGAGAAGGAGACGTCCCGCACCGCATGCAGGTCGCCATGCGCGAGGGCGATGTCGACCGACAGGTTCTCGACCTCGAGGAAGGCGCCGCCCATCGCTCAGTTCCTGTGCTCCGGCGCGGTGACGTCGCGAATACCGTCGCCGACAAGGTTGATCGCGATGACGAGGACGAACAGCATCGCGCCCGGCAGGATGACGAGCCAGGGCTGGAAGAACATCGCCGTCTTGCCTTCCGCGATCATCAGGCCCCAGGCGGGCGTCGGCGGCTGCAGGCCGACGCCGAGGAAGGAGAGCGCGGCCTCGGCCAGGATCGCCACGCCGATCTCCAGCGTGAAGATGACGATGACCTGGTTCAGCAGGTTGGGCAGCACTTCGTAGAACAGGACCTGGCGCCGGTTGCTGCCGATCGACAGCGCGGCGGCGATGTAATCGAGCTGACGTATCTGCATCGCAGCGGACCGGCTGACCACGAGATAGAGCGTCCAATGCGTCGCGCCGATGACGAGGGTGACGACGAGCAGCGACGGGCCGATCAGGAACACCAGCGCGGTGACGATGAGCAGCCCCGGCATCGCCAACTGGCAGGTCAGGAGATAGCTGATGATCTGGTCGACGCGGCCGCCGAAATAGCCCGCGCATATCCCCATCGACACGCCGATCACGCAGCTGATGGAGGCGGCGCCGAGCCCGATGATGAGCGAAACCCGGGTGCCGTACAGAAGGCGGCTGAGATAGTCCCGGCCGAGATGGTCCGTGCCGAGCAGATAGGTCCAGCGGCCGCCGTCGACCCAGACCGGCGGCAGGAGGCGGTTTGGCAGCGACTGCGCATATGGGCTGTGCGGGGCCAGCAGCGGCGCGAAGATCGCGAGCAAAATGAGCACCGCGATGATGATGCCGCCCGTCAGAAGCCCCTTGTGGCCGAGGATGCGCCGGCGCAGGGCCGCGGCGGGGCTCGGCTCGCCGATGTCTTCCGAGGCCGTATCGAGAGCCTGGTTCTGTGTCGCGTCGGTCATGGCGCTACCCGAGCCGGATGCGCGGGTCGAGCCACGCGTTGAGCACGTCGGCGAGGAAGGTCAGCACGACGAAGACCAGGGTGAAGACGAAGACGAGCATCTGCACGGTGAAGATGTCGGCGCCGAAGATCGAGTCGATGGCGAGCCGGCCGAGCCCGTTGATGGCGAACACGGATTCGACGATGAAGGATCCGTTGAGCTTGTGGCCGAGCTGCACGGCAAGCACGCTGATGACCGGCAGAAGGGCGTTCCGCAGCGCGTGCCGGACGAGCAGGTTCAAGCCGCGGAACCCTTTCGAGCGCGCGGTGCGGATATAGTCCGATCCCATCACGTCCAGCAGGCCGGCGCGGGTCAGCCGCATGACGGAGGGCACGGAGCTGGCGCCGAGAACGATGGCGGGCATGACGAAGTGGCGCCAGGTCGAATCCCCCGACACCGGGAAGAGCGGGATCATCACCGCGAACAGGATGATGAACATCAGCCCGAGCCAGAAGTTCGGAATGGCCTGCGCGGAAACGGCGACGGAAAGCGCCAAGCGGTCGATGATCGTGTTCGGGCGCAGGGCGGCGAAAATTCCGAGCGGAACCGCGATCACGATCGTCACGAGTACGGCCGAGAGCGCTAGCTCGATCGTGTCCGGCGCGTGATCGGCGATCAGCTTGCCGACCGGCATCTTCCAATAGAAGCTTTGTCCGAAATCGCCCTTGAGGATGCCGGCCATCCAGCTCGCATATTGCACGATAATCGGCCGGTCGAAGCCGTATTGTTCGCGGATCTGCTGGACCACGGCCTGATCGGCTTCGGGTCCGGCGATGGCTTCCGCCGGATCGGTGGCGACCTGCAGGAGGAAAAAGGTCGCGACCGAGACGGTCAGCGCGACAAGCAGCGCGAAAATGCTGCGGCGAATGCAGTAGCGAAACATGGGGCGGCCTCATCTAGCGAGCGTTCACGCGGTGCGCCGAGACCGGAACGCGAGAGGCAGGCGCCTTCCCGCGATCCGAGCCTCGGAGTCGTCAGCCGCACCGTCGGTACCCGCCGCCTACTTCCAGTGCGCCAGATAAAGACGCGGCAATCCGTCCTTCGGCGGCGTGAAGGCGAGGTCCGAGCTGACCAGATAGTCCAAGGTTCCGGAAAACAGCGGCACCCAATACGCCTTGTCGGCGATCCGGGTAAGCGCCTTCTTATAGTCCTCCGCCCGCGCCTTCGGGTCGATCGTCGCATCGGCTGCGAGCACCAATTTCGCCACTTCCTTGTCGCCGGAGAGGTTGCGGTCCGTCGTCATGGACCAGTGCTGGTCGGCGATCATCGAGGTGTCGGCGGTGCTGCCGGAGCCCCAGCTCGCGAAATAGACCGGGACCTCGTGGCTCTTGCGGGCGCGGCTGAGCGCGCTGCTCGTCACGTAGCGGAGCTTGGCGGTGATGCCCACCTTGGCGAGGTCGGCCATGATCGCTTCCGCGACCGGACGCTCGCGATAGGCCCAGAGATCGAAGGTGAACCCATGCGGGTATCCGGCGGCTTTCAGCAGCTTCTTGGCCTTGGCCGGGTCGTATTTGTATTTCGGGACGCCCTGATAGCAGCCGAATTGAACGGGGTTACAGGCCGAATAGATGACTTGCGACGTTCCCTTGACGATGTTCTTCACGATCGCTTCGCGGTTGATCGCGTAATTCATCGCGCGGCGCACATCGAGCTTGGTGAACGGGTTGTCTTTGCCGGTATAGCCGGCGGCATCCATGCTCAGCCAAAAGACCCGCATCGACGGGCCATTCAGCGCCTTCACCTGGGACAATTTCCCGATATTCTGCGCCACGTCGCTGGGCACGTCGTACATCCAGTTCACGCCGCCGCTGAGCAACTCCGCCTGCTGCGTGCCCCAGTCGGGGATCGCGCGGATGACGATGCGCTTGATCGCGGGACGTCCCTTCGGGCTGTCCTTGTAGTAGCCGTCGAACCGCTCGAGCACCACGTCCTTGCCCGGCTCGAACTTGACGACCTTGTACGGGCCGTTCGAGTTCAGCGCCGCGACCTGGCTGTCCGGATTGGGCTTCTTCGGGTCCTTGGTGTCGTAGGTACCCTTCTTGCGCAGCTGCACGCTGACCGCCATGTCGCGGAGCGCCATCGGATACGGGTGCTTGAGCTTGAAGCGCACCGACATCGGACCTGTCTTCGTGACGCTCTTGAGCCAGCGTTGCACCCGCTTGTCCTGGACCGTCTTGAAATTCTTATCCAGGACGAGGTTGTAGGTATAGACCACGTCGTCCGCGTTCAGCGTGCCGCCGTTGTGAAATTTCACCCCGTCGCGAATCACGACGTCGAGCGTGGTGGGGTCGATGTATTTGTACGACTTCGCGGCAAGGGGAATGTATTTCAGCGTCTTCGGATCGGCATAAAACAGGCCGTCATCGGTGAGCTGCGAGAGGATCAGCATCTCGCGCCGGACGGTGAACAGGCGGTCGAGGTTGTCGATCGACCGCTGGAAAGCGACGACCAGCGTGTCGTCCGACTTGCCGGCGACCGCGGTGCCCGGCGCCAAGAAGACAGCCGACGTAAGTAATCCGGCCACCAGCGCGGCGCGGCCCAACATCCGAATCATGGTTTTTTTCCTCCCGTAGCAATCTCGCGTTCTTGTTGCGCGCGAGGCGTCACCTAGCGACTTTGCACGTCACCGTCGATAAAGAAAATTCGAAACTAAGCAAAAACCCTTCAGAAATTTGCATGAGTTGTCTATAAAACACGTGTTTTCAATAAATTGACCATTATTGCGATGGCAGCCGGGCCATGAATCTCAAAGCGCTTCGCGCGTTTCGCCTGATCGTCAACCAGGGCTCGCTTGCCGCCGCGGCGGCGACCCTCAACCTGAGCCAGCCGGCCGTCAGCCGGCTGATCTCGCTGCTCGAGGCGGAGACGAAGCTCAAGCTGTTCAATCGGACGCGCCGGCATCTGACGATGTCGGAGGCGGGCGAGGCCTTCTACCGGGAAACCCAGCACATCCTCGACGGGGTGGACGAGATTCCGCATATCGCGGCGAAAATTCGCGCAGGCTCGAACCAGCCTTTCCGTGTGGTGGCCGGGCCCCGAACCGGTGAAGGCCTGGTATCGCCCGCCCTGGCGCTGATGCGACGCGAGAACCCGGAGCTGAAATGCATCGTGGACGTGCCCTCTCGCTTCGACCTGGAGATCAAGTCCGGCATCTCCCGTTACGATCTCGGCGTCGCGTCGCTTCCCGTAACGCACACGCTCGTGCCCATCGAGAACAAGCCGTTATGCCAGGTCCGCATGGAAGCGGTCATGCCGGCGAGCCATCCCTTGGCCGGCAAGGCCGTCCTGACCGCCGACGACCTCGCCGCGCAACCGATCGTCGGCATGTGGCCGAACCAGTTCTGGCGGCGGCAGGTGGACGAGTTTTTCCGGTCGGGCGGCATCGTGCCGTCTTATGCCGTGGAGTGCACGTCGTCGCTCATGGGGTGCCAGATGGCGCGAGACGGCGCGGGCGTCGCCATTATCGACCGGGTTTCCGTCCGGGCGATCGACCCGAGCGGCATGACGATACGGCCGCTCGATCCGCCGCATTGGCTGCTCTACGGCTACATCTATCAGAAGGGGCAGATCCTGACGGAGAACGCCAAAACGTTTCTCGACTGCCTGCGGCGGTACATCGACGACTTTCGCCGCATGACCCCGGAGAACGCGCAGTCCGTCGTGCCGCAATGGGATGACTAGGCGACACGCGCGGGCCTGTAAGTCAGCGTGATTTTGACAACAGCTATTCTCGAGCACCTGTTCTGCTTGCGCCAAAGAGCCTGGCGGCTTGAACTGGCGCGCTGCGCGCCGTCTACTATCTAATCCTGCATAGGCCGACGCGGCTGGAGACTCTCGCGATGTCGACTGCTGACCTTCCCTCTCAAGCATCCGTCGTTGTGATCGGCGGCGGGGTGATGGGGTGCTCGACCCTCTATCACCTGGCCAAGCTCGGCGTGAGCGACGCCGTGCTGGTGGAGCGCAACCAGCTCACCTCGGGCACCACCTGGCATTCAGCGGCCCAGGTGCGGGCGCTCCGCTCGAGCCGTAACCTCACCGACCTGATCAAATACAGCATCCGGCTCTACGGCGCGCTTGAGGCGGAGACGGGCCAGGCGACCGGCTGGATCAACAAGGGGTCGCTGTCGATCGCCACCAACCCGGACCGGCTCATCCACATCAAGCGCCAGGAGGCGCTGGCCCGCCTGTTCGGCGTCTCCGCGCGTTCGATCTCGCCGGGCGAGGCCAAGGAGCGCTGGCCGCTGATGAACCACGAGGACGTCATCGGCGCCGTCTGGTCGCCGGAGGACGGCCGGGTCAGTCCGTCCGATCTTTGCGCCGCCCTGGTCAAGGGCGCCCGCGCGCGTGGCGCCAAGATCTTCGAAGAAACGGCGGTGACGGGGGTCACGACCGAGAGCGGCCGGGTGGTCGGGATCGAGACCTCCAAGGGCAGCGTGCGATGCGACGCCATCGCCCTTTGCACGGGGCTTTGGAGCCGGGACGGCGCGGCC
>CAZPFL010000181.1:0-10711 GCA_964585785.1 uncultured Rhodospirillaceae bacterium | reverse complement strand
GCCTGGATCTTCAACTGCGTCGCCCGGCTCGGCTGGCTCAACCGCATGACCCAGTTCAAGGAAAAGGCGGGCAAGCACCGCGAGAACGCCTCGGTCGGCCTCTATGCCTATCCCAACCTGATGGCCGCCGACATCCTTGCCTACAAGGCGACGCATGTACCGGTCGGTGACGACCAGAAGCAGCATCTCGAGCTGACCCGGGACATCGCGCAGAAATTCAACAACGACTTCAAGGTCGATCTTTTCCCGATGCCCGAGCCGATGATCTTCGGCGCGGCGACCCGGGTGATGTCGCTCCGCGACGGCAAGAGCAAGATGTCGAAATCGGACCCGTCCGAATACAGCCGGATCAACCTGACCGACGGGCCGGACGACATCGCGCTCAAGATCCGGCGGGCCAAGACCGATCCGGAGCCGCTGCCGCGCGAGGCGGCCGGGCTCGAGGCGCGTCCCGAGGCCGACAATCTCGTCGGCATCTATGCGGCGCTCGCCCGCAAGAGCCGCGACGAGGCGCTGGCCGCGGTCGGCGGCATGCAATTCTCCCAATTCAAGCAGGAGCTGACCGACCTGGCCGTCTCCGTGCTCGGGCCCATCGGCCAGGAGATGCAGCGCCTGGTCAAGGACCCGGCCTATATCGACGCGATCCTCCACAAGGGGGGAGAGCGGGCGCGGGCGATTTCCCGTCCGATCATCCAGGAAGTCTATGACCGGGTCGGCTTCGTTCAGCCGTAAACGGTTATAATTCAACGCTATATGGAATGGTTAACGGTGCATTGATCTGTCGTTGCCTGGCCGGATGGGTGATGGCAGACTGGGGCGGGGAAAGGACGAGGGTCTATGAGTTCAGAAGCACAGGCCCCCGCAGGGGCTCCTGCCGAAGCGACCCAGAAAGGGCGGAAGGAACGGGTTTTTCTCGTCGTCGTTGACGAAAGCGAGGAAATGCCCGTTGCGCTGCATTTCGCCTGCCGCCGTGCCCGCAACAGCGGCGGCCGCGTCGCGTTGCTTCACGTCAGCTCGCCTGCGGATTTCCAGCATTGGGCCGCGGTCGGCGACTTGATGCGCCAGGAGGCCCGCGAAGAAGCTGAACAGACCCTCCAAAAACTCTCGGCAGAAGTGTATGAATGGGCGGGCAGCTACCCGGTCCTTTATATCCGCGAAGGGGACGTTCGCGAGGAGCTGGTGACCCTGATCGAGTCCGAGCCGACCATTTCCGTCCTCGTACTGGCCGCAAGCACCGGAGCCAGCGGCCCGGGGCCGGTCATCAGCTATCTGCTTGGCAAAAAAGCCCGTCAGAACCGGATACCCATCACCATCGTGCCGGGTAACCTGACTGACGAGGAATTGATTGAAATTACGTAAATAATTCCTAACTGGACAAGTGCAACCCGGTGCGCTGGCCTTTCAGACTACCGCAAAAGGGCGATTGTTCTGACCGTTCGTGGCGGCGCACTATTTCGAGGCATCACCGGGCTAATACCCGGAGAAAGAGGATTAGGATGTTCATCCAGACCGAACAGACGCCGAATCCGGCAACGCTCAAGTTTCTTCCGGGACGGACCGTCCTTGAAGAGGGCACGGCGGATTTCACCAACGCCGATGATGCAACGGCGCGGTCGCCGCTCGCGGCCCGGCTGTTCGAGGTCGATGGTGTGGGCGCCGTATTTTTCGGGCGTGACTTCATCACGATCACCAAGACGGATGAAAAGGAGTGGCATGTCCTGAAGCCCGCTTTGTTGGGGGCGATCATGGAACATTTCACGGCCGGCCGCGTCATTATGAATGTGACCTCGGAAGCCGAGGCCGACGCGGCGGAAGACGATGAGATCGTGGCCCAGATCAAGGAGCTCCTGGACACGCGGGTGCGTCCCGCGGTCGCCATGGATGGCGGCGATATCATCTATCACGGTTTTGAGGATGGCGTCGTGTACCTGCACATGCAGGGCGCGTGCTCGGGCTGTCCGAGCTCAACCGCGACGCTGAAAATGGGCATCGAGAATATGCTCAAACATTATATTCCGGAGGTCGTGGAAGTTCGCGCGGTCAGCTTCTAAGGCGCGGCGATACGGCACTTCGAGGAGGTTCGAGGTGATGAGGGTTGCAACGGCGAGTACACGAGCACAATTCGCGGATTTCGCACGGTCCCGCGCATGGACCCTTGCGGCAGCAGGGGTCGTCGCGATCGGGACGGTTGCCACCTTCGCGCCCTCGATCGGCATGAAGCTCGGCCAAGTGATCGAGCGGGCCGGCATGAGCATGCGGAAGCCGCAGCTGGCCTTCAGCTCGCCGCTGCTGCTCGATCAGCATTTTGCCCGGATCGGCTACAACCTCGACGCGGTCCGCAACGGCGACATGCCGGTGCCGCGCATCTTCCTGACGCGGGTTCCGGAAGGCCTTGCCGACGTGAAGCGCCCGGCGCAGCGCAAGGAAGTCTTCCTGCGCGTCATGCTGCCGCTCATCCTGGAGGCGAACGAGCGAGTGCAGCGCCAGCGGGCGCAGCTCCTGGTGATCGACGCCAAGCTCACCGCCGGGGAGGCGCTCACGCCCGATCAGCGCAAGCGGCTGAAGGCGATCGCCGACGAGTACGAGACCAATCCCGAGCGTATCGACCTGCTGCTGCGCCGGGTCGACGCGGTGCCACCGTCGCTCGCCCTTGCGCAGGCGGCGATCGAAAGCGGCTGGGGCACGTCGCGCTTCGTCGTCGAAGGCAACGCCGTCTTCGGCCAGTGGACCTGGGATGGCGACGGCCTCGTGCCGAGCGACCGCGCCGACGGCAAGTCGCATAAGATCAAGTCTTTCGAACAGTTGAGCGATTCGGTCCGTGCCTATGTCCATAACCTAAATACGCACGCCGCCTATCGCGCGTTCCGCACGAAACGCATGATGCTGCGCGCGGAAGGCAAGCACCTGACCGGCATGACGCTGGCCTCGACGCTCGGGTCCTATTCGGAGCTGCGGGACCGCTACATTGCGCTGTTGCGCAACATCATCACGGCCAACGACCTGCAGCCGCTCGACAGCGCCCGCCTGCGGGACGCGCCGGTGCCGTCGCAAGGGGCCGACGCCTGATCGGTTATTTCGGTTTCACGTAGAATTGGGTTCCGTACCACTGCCAGCGGCCGCCAGGCCCTGGCAGGGTGCAGTTGACCCGCGAGCGGCCCGCCGGGAAGGGATCGGAAAAGCGGATCTCGATGCGGCGCGGGCCGATATGCTGTACCTGCATCTGCCCGCCATGGGAGTTGTAGCAGGTCATCCGGCGCGCATCGCCGACCGACTTTCCCAAGGTGAAGCCGAATACCGGCGGGTTGGCGCCCGGCCGAACCAGCGGGTCCTGCGGCGTCACGTCTTCGACCGCGAGCGGCAGCGCGTTCAGGATCACGCGGACCCGGTCCATCGCGCCATAAGCTTCGTTCAGCGGAAAGCGCGGCAGGTAGAAGCGCGGCAGGCTGGAGTCGGCGACGCCCGACTGCTGGCCGAAGGCGGCCTTGTAGCCGCTTTTCCGCACCACGGTCATGACCGCTTCGCTGGCCTCGCCGAAAGGATAAGCGAAGAGGCTCGGCTTGGTCCCGAGCTCGCGCTCAAAGACCGCGTTGGACCGCGCGATCTCCGCCCGGTTCGTCTCCGCCGTCTGGTCCGCCATGTGGAGATGGGTCTCGGAATGCGCGCCAATCGTTACGCCGCCGTCGCGGAGGGCGCGGATCTGGTCCCAGGTCATGAAGTCGGGCAGGCCCTGCTCCACCGGCTGGGTCGCGACGAACAGCGTGAAGGGCAGCTTCGCCTTCCGCAGGCGCGGCCACGCCACGTCGTAGACGGAGCGGAAGGCGTCGTCGACCGTGATCGCGACGGTATGGTCGGGCAGCGGCTTGCCGGCGGCGAAGGCGGCGATAATCTCCGGCAGCGGCAGCACGTGGTACTTGCCCGAGGTGAGCTCGGCGATATGGGCCTCGAATTGCTCGAGGCGGATATTGGTCGCCGGATACCGCTCGTCACCGAAACGATGATAGATGAGGATAACGGCCGAATCCGCCGCGCGTGCGAAATTGGGGAAAAGCCCGCAGGCGACCAGGGCGGCCGCGAGCGTTGCTTTGCCGATGAACCGGCGCAATCGCGAGATGTTGTAAATCATGCTTGATTCGGGCAAGCACTCGATTGCAGGGCGTTGGGGCGCAGGTATAGGCCGCCTTGCCGCCGGCGACAAGGTTGAACATCCGTCCGGCCGCTCTTGTCTGGGAAAAGACCGCGCATGAAGCTTCTCGCCATCGAGACGGCATCCTCGGCCTGCTCGGCCGCGCTGTTCGCGGAGGGCCGCGTGGTCGCCGAGCGGTCCCGGGAGATGGAGCGCGGCCAGGCGGAAGCGCTCATGCCGATGGTCGCCGATGTCCTGGCCGAAGCGACTGAAGTGGTTTCGCGCGGGTTCGCAGATCTCGACGTCATCGCCGTCACGGTCGGTCCCGGCGCGTTTACCGGCGTCCGGATCGGCCTGGCCGCGGCCGGCGCAATGGCGGCGGCGGCGAACTTGCCGACGCTCGGCCTGACCACGCTCGAGGTCGTCGCGGCGGCCCAGGCGCCGGCCGGGCTGCCCTTGCTCGTTGCGCTCGACGCGAAACGGTCCGACGTCTATTGCCAGCTGTTCGACGCGGCGCTGGCGCCGTTGTGGGAGCCGCGCGCGATCCTGCCCGTGTCCATCCCGCCGCTGTTGCCGGACGGCGGCCCCGTCGCGCTTGCCGGAGACGCCGCGGCGCCGGTCGCGGCGGCGTTGCGCGCGGCCGGTCGCCAAGTTCATCTGCTGCACGGTCACGGCCGTCCCGAAGCCTCCGTGCTTGCGCGCCTCGCGGCCGCGCGTTGGCGGGACGGCCCGCCGGCGACCCGCGCGCCGCTGCGCCCCCTCTACCTGCGGGCGCCCGACGTCTCGCCGCCGAAGCCCGGCGCCCGGCCGTGATCGAGATCCGGCCGGCCGCGCCCGCCGATGGAGCGCTTCTGGAAGCGCTCTACGCCGAATGCTTCGGCGAGCCGCTCGCGACCGCGACGCGCGAAAGCCTGCTCGCCTCGCCGGGCATGTGGGCCTCGATCGCCTGGAGCGGCGCGCAGGTGGCTGCCGGCTTCGTCATCGCACGGAGCATCGCGGGCGAAGCGGAGATCATCAGCATCGGCGTGCGGCCGGACCGCCGGCGCCAAGGCGTCGGCGCGATGCTCCTCGCCGATGCGCTCTATCGTGCGGTCGCGCTCGGCGCCGACGCGATTTTTCTCGAAGTGGCGGAGGACAATCCGGGGGCCATCGCGTTGTACCGCAGCACCGGCTTCGAGACCGTCGGGCGACGGCCCGATTACTATCCGCGTAAGAGTAGGCCGCCCGTTGCTGCGTTGATCATGCGTCATACCGTGAAAAAATCTGACTCTTAATGGAAATAATAGAAAAAATAGCTATCTCTTGATACGAGATGCAAATGCTTGCTAGATTATAACTGGTGATGTTTCTTCGGCTATTAACGACACTCAGAATCGGTTAGTCGGAGCGACCAAGACTAAGAATAAACAATGGGCGGGTTTTCCGCTGAAAATTGCGGAAAAGGGGTCATGGTGGTGACCCAATCAATAAAGGGGCACGAAAAGATGACAGAGTCATCCACGAACGACGTAAAGAGGGAAGAAATTCTCGGCCTTACTTCCGAGATTGTCGCAGCACACGTTTCCAATAATACGGTGGCGCTTTCCGATTTGCCGGGCTTGATTGAGCAGGTGTACCGGACGCTGGCATCGGTGGGCGGGAATGAAGGCGGTAGCACGGACCGGCCGACGCCGGCGGTGCCGATCAAGAAGTCGATTACGCCCGACTTCATCGTCTGTCTCGAGGATGGCAAGAAGCTGAAGATGCTGAAGCGGCATCTCAAGACCGCCTACAACATGACGCCGGAAGAGTATCGGGAACGGTGGGGGCTGTCGCCCGACTATCCGATGGTCGCTCCCAATTACGCCAAGCAGCGCAGCCGCCTCGCCAAGCAGATTGGCCTGGGCACCCGTTCGCGGCGAGGCCGCCAAGCCTGACGGGCCCGCTGGAGGCCCAATCAGCTGGTAGGGTATTTTGCTTCCGCAGACCGAAAAGTCCGCGGCGACACAGGCGATTCATGGTATAAAATTTGATCGATTTACTACGGTATTGCGGAGCTGCCGTGCCCGACAGGATTGAAAAACTTTGCGCCGAAAAAGGGCTCAAGATGACGGCCCAACGCCGGGTGATTGCGCGGGTGCTGTCGGAGGCGACGGACCACCCCGACGTTGAGGAGCTGTATCGCCGCGCCAGCGCGATCGACAAGGCCATAAGCATCGCAACGGTCTATCGGACCGTGCGGCTGTTCGAAGAATCTAACATTCTGGAACGGCATGATTTTCGGGATGGCCGCTCGCGCTACGAAGAGGCGACCGAGAGGCACCATGATCACTTGATCGATATTGATACGGGCGACGTGATCGAGTTCCAGAACGAAGAAATCGAGCGCCTGCAGCGCGAAGTCGCTAAGAAATTGGGGTACGAATTAGTCGACCATCGCCTCGAGCTTTATTGCAAATCGGCGAAAAGAAAGAAAAAGGGCTCGGCTTAATTGTCGAAATACAAGGCCACCACCCGTTTAGCCTTAAAATCGTAACACGAACACAAGCTGAACCGTAACATTACGGTGCGATACCTGCGCCTGCTGTCATAATTGGGGCAGCCTTAACGCTCATTCGAGCACAGGCGCAACATGCACGACCAAGCAACAGATCCGACCCGGAACGGCAGGCCGACGGACGCGCGGGACCCGATCGCCGTGCAATCCGGCTCCGTCCTTGTCCGTCTTGCGGAAAGCGAGGAGGAGATCAGGGCCGCCCAGGCGCTGCGCTACCGGATTTTCTACGGCGAGCACAAGGCGGTGCCCTCGGCGGCCGTCGCGCGCGAGGGGCGGGACTTCGACGCGTTCGACGACAAGGCAGACCATCTGCTGGCGCTCGACACCACGCAGCGGAACGCCCGGGACGCCGTCCTCGGCACCTACCGGCTGATCCGCCGCGACGCGGTCGGCGCGGGCGGCTTCTACTCGAGCGGAGAATTCGACCTTTCGCGCCTCGAAACCTGGCCCGGCGAGGTGCTCGAACTCGGCCGCTCCTGCGTCGATCCGGGCCACCGCAGCGGCCGGGTCATTAATCTTCTGTGGCGCGGTATCGCGGCCTATATCAACCGGACCGGCGCGGAGCTTCTGTTCGGCTGCGGCAGCCTGCCGGGCGCCGATCCGAATGCCCTCCGCCTGCCCCTCGCCTACCTGTATCACTACCATCTGGCGCCGCGTCACTTCCGGCCGCGCGCGCTGCCCGAACGCTTCGTCGCCATGAACACGCTTGCGAAGGACGCGGTCGATCCGGCTCAGGCGCTGGCCGACCTGCCGCCGCTGATCAAGGGATATCTGCGCCTCGGCGGGTTCGTCGGCGACGGTGCCGTGGTTGATGCGGATTTCAACTGCACCGACGTCTGCGTCGTCGTGCAGGCATCGATGATCACCGCGAAATACGCGCACCATTATGGCTGCGAGGTGAAATCGCTGAATGCGGCCTGATCTCCCGCCTTACGAAGGCGCCGGCAGCGGATGGGCGCATGTTCACGCGGCCGTCCGCGCGACGGCGCTCATCGCCGTGACGATATGTCTGTCGGTGATCCAGCTCTGCGCGTTGCGGCTCTCGGTGCCGCTGTCCCTCTATGTGCCGAGGCTCTGGCATCGCACGTCCTGCCGGCTGCTCGGCATCGGTGTCCGCGCGTATGGCGTGCCGGCCGTGGGCAGCCCGGTTCTCTATGTCTGCAATCACGCCTCCTATCTCGACGTCAACGTGCTGGGCGGTCTACTGGACGGCCGCTTCGTCGCGAAGTCCGAGGTCGCGCGGTGGCCGGTGATCGGCGCGCTGGGCCGCCTGACGGGAACCATTTTCATCGAGCGCCGGGCCCATGGCGTCCGCAGCCAGTCGGATGAGCTCCGGCGGCGGTTGCGGTCGGGCGGCAGCCTGATCCTTTTTCCCGAGGGCACGAGCAGCGACGGCAACCGCGTGCTGCCGTTCAAGAGCGGGCTTTTCGCCGCCGCCGATGCGGTTTCGGCCGTGTCGGGCGAGGTCAGGGTTCAGCCGGTGACCATCGCCTACAGCCGGCATCGGGGCCTGCCGATGGGGCGGCGCCTCAGGCCTTATTTCGCGTGGTACGGCGACATGACGTTGGTCGGCCATCTCTGGGAATGTCTCGGCATCGGCGGCGCCGGCATCGATGTCGTGTTTCATGATCCCGTGCGGCTGTCGCAGTTCGTCTCGCGCAAGGCGCTGGCGCAGCATTGCCATGCCGAAGTCGCGCGCGGCCTGTCGGATGCCCTTGCCGGACGATTGGTTTATCGGCCGCAGACCGAGCAACGGCCCTGGGCGGGTCAGCTTCTCCTGCCGATCTGGCCGAACAGCGCGGTACTTGAAACGGCCCGGGAGATGTGAATATATCAAAAATTAGGTAATATCGCCTTTTATAGCGCGAGAAGCGGTCTGAACGCGATCGAAGTCCGGATTCGACGGAATTGACGAAAGGTTTTGCAGGAAAGGGCCGAGCCCAACCTGTCCTCAGTCGGCACGCAGGTTGCTGACGGTGGATAAGAAGCTCTACCTAAAGACGTATGGCTGCCAGATGAACGTCTACGATTCGATGCGTATGGCGGATGTTCTGGCGCCTTTGGGCTACCGCGCGGTCGACGCGCCGGCGGGAGCCGATCTGGTCATTCTGAACACCTGTCATATTCGTGAGAAAGCGGCGGAAAAGGTCTATTCCGAGCTTGGTCGGCTGCGACGACTCAAGGATGACGGCGCGCGCCAAGGCCGGCGCATGCTGATCGCAGTCGCCGGCTGCGTCGCACAGGCGGAAGGCGAGGAAATTCTCGATCGCGCGCCTTATGTCGACATCGTCTTCGGCCCTCAGACTTATCATCGCCTTGCCGATATGGTGGCGCGGGTCGAGCGCGACGCCGGGACCCGGGTGCTCGACACGGCATTTCCCGCCGAGGACAAGTTCGATTTCCTGCCCGAGGAAACGGCGCCGCAGGGCGTGACCGCCTTCCTGACGATCCAGGAAGGCTGCGACCGGTTCTGCACCTTCTGTGTCGTGCCCTATACGCGGGGCGGCGAGCAGTCGCGGCCCGCGGCGGCGGTCCTGGCCGAGGCGGAGCGCCTCGTGGCGGGGGGCGTGCGCGAGATCACGCTGCTGGGCCAGAACGTCAACGCCTATCACGGCGCGGCGCCCGATGGCGGCGAGTGGGGGCTCGGGGCTTTGGTGCGCCGGCTCGCCCGGATCGAGGGGCTCGAGCGTATCCGCTACACCACCAGCCATCCGCGTGACATGGACGACGACCTGATCGCGGCGCATGGCGAGGTCGAGAAGCTCATGCCGTTCCTGCACCTCCCGGTGCAGTCGGGCTCGGACCGGATCCTCGCGGCGATGAACCGCCGGCACACCGCCGACGACTATCGCCGGCTGATCGATCGGCTGCGGGCCGTACGGCCCGACCTCGCGCTGTCGTCCGATTTCATCGTGGGATTTCCGGGCGAAAGCGACAAGGATTTCGCAGCGACCCTGGCGCTCGTCAACGACATCGGCTTCGCCCAGGCCTTCTCCTTCAAATACAGCCCGCGGCCGGGAACGCCGGCGGCCGACGCCATGGGACAGGTTGCCGAGTCCGTGAAGGACGAGCGCCTCGCCGGGCTGCAGCAGCTTCTCCGCGCGCAGCAGGACGCGTTCAACAGGCGTCAGCTCGGCAGCGTGCTGCCGGTGCTGTTTCAAGATATCGGCCGGCACGAAGGCCAGGTCGTCGGCCGCTCGCCCTATCTGCAGCCGGTTCACGTGTTGGCGCCGTCCGGCCTGCTGGGCACGTCCGCGCCGGTCCGAATCGCCGAGGTCTTGTCGAACAGCCTGCGCGGCGAACTGGCCGGGGCCGCGACGGCCGGCCACGGCATGGCGCGGGAGGGGGCTTGCGTATGAGACCGCTCTCCCAATCCACCGAAGCGGCGACGTTGCAGCTCGATTTCGACGACAACCGGCTGCTGCCCCTCTTGTTCGGCGCGCATGACAAGCATCTGGCGCAGATCGAGCAGCGCCTCGGCGTTTCCCTCACCAGCCGCGGCAACCAGCTGATCATCAGCGGTCCGGCCGACGGCGCCGAGCTCGCCCGGCGCGCCATGCTGCGGCTCTATCAGCGGGTGAAGGCGGGCGACCTCGTCGATCCCGCCGAAGTCGACGCCGCGCTCCGCATGGCGGACATGGGCGAGCAGGGTGTGCTCGGCGACGAGCCGACGATCAAGACGCGCAAGAAGCGCATTTCGGCCCGGTCGCCGGCGCAGCGGCGCTACATCGAGGCGATGCAGCGGAATGAGCTCGTCCTGGGCCTCGGGCCCGCCGGGACGGGCAAGACCTATCTCGCCGTCTGCTTTGCGGTCGAGATGCTGATCACGGGACGGGTAGACCGGCTGATCCTCTCCCGCCCGGCGGTCGAAGCGGGTGAGCGGCTCGGATTCCTGCCCGGCGATATGCGCGAGAAGGTCGATCCTTATCTCCGGCCGCTTTATGACGCGCTCTACGATACGCTGCCGGCCGACCAGGTCATGAAGAAGCTCGAGACGGGCGAGATCGAGATCGCGCCGCTCGCCTTCATGCGCGGCCGCACGCTGTCCAACG
>CAZPFL010000180.1:0-10774 GCA_964585785.1 uncultured Rhodospirillaceae bacterium | reverse complement strand
GCGCAACCTGATCCGCGCCGAGCAGTTCCCCTACATGATCCCGAGCGGCACCGAATACGACAGCGGCGACTATCACGCGGTGCTGCAGAAGCTCATCGACCTCGCGGCCTATCCCGCGCTGCTGGAAAAGCGGGACGCGCTCCGCAAAGAGGGAAAGCTCGCGGGCGTCGGCATCGCGACCGCGCTCGAGCCGGGCGGCGGCAACGCCGCCTTCGAGCCGCTGTTCAATCCGCGCAACGACACGACGCTCTGGCCGGAATCCTGCACCGTCAAAGTGGACCGGCTGGGCGCGATCACCGCACTGATCGTGACGTCGAGCGCCGGCCAGGGTCATCAGACGCTTGCCGCGACGGTGATCGGTGAGGCGCTTGGTTTCGACCCGGCCTCGATCCGCGTCGTCCATGCGGATTCCCTGTCGAGCCTGCCCGGCAACAGCCCGGTGGCGAGCCGCATGGCGATCATGCTGGGCGGCGCGGCGCAGAAGGCGGCGGAGACCATCCGTGACCGCGTCATCCGCGTCGCCGCGCATAATCTGGGCCTGAGCCCGGACGACGTGGTCTATCAGGACGGCGCGGTGGCCGAGGCGGCCAATCCGTCCCGGCGGCTGACCTGGGACGAGATCGTCCGCATCTGCCACCGGCAGAATCATCTCATGCCGCCCGGGGTCGAGCCCGGCCTGCAGGCGAGCCATACGCTGCAGGTGCCGAAGGGCGGCGCGATGCCGGACGCGGACGGGCGCGTGCAGATGTATCCTTGCTTTTCCTTCGAGGCGCATATGGCGCTGATCGCGATCGATCCGGGCACCGGCAAGGTCGAAATCCCGGAATACTTCGTCGCGCATGACTGCGGCACGGTCATCAACCCGCTGATCGTGAAGGGCATGATGCTGGGCGGCATCGCGCACGGCATCGGCGCGGCGCTCTACGAGAAATTCGAATACGACGAGAGCGGGCAGCATTTGTCCGGCACGTTCATGGACTATCTCCTGCCTTCGTCGCTCGAGATCCCAATGGTCAAGATCGCCGGCCATTGCACGCCGTCGCCACTGACCTCGCTCGGCCAGAAGGGCGCCGGCGAGGCCGGCTATCCCGGCTCTCCATCGGTGGTGGCGAGCGCGGTCAACGATGCGCTCGCCCCGCTCGGCCACCGCGTCGACGCGCTGCCGATCCGGCTCGGGCAGCTCGGCGAGCTATTCGGCGGCCTCGAGGTAAAGACGTAACAAGCTTGCGACCAAGCGAACGAAGCGGAGCATCATCATGAATATCGACATCCACGCCCATTTCGCGCCGCAGGGCATGTTCGAAGATCTCAAGCGCAGCATCGGGCGCTTCCCATCGGTCGAGCTGCTGCATGCCGACGGCAATTTCCAGCTCGCCTTCGCGGGCCGCAAGCCGACGCGCCCGATCATGCCGCGGCTGCGCGACACCGAACAGCGGCTGCAGTGGATGAGCGAGCGCGATATCGACCACCAGGTCGCCGGCGGCTGGCTCGACATGTTCGGCTATGAGCTGCCGGCCGAGGAAGGCGCGGACTGGAGCCGCATGATCAACGACCATCTGCTCAAGGCGTGCGAGAAGGAGCCGCGCCTGACGCCGCTCGCCAGCGTGCCGATGCAATCCGGCAAGCGCGCGGCCGCGGTGCTGAACGAAGCGTTGGATGCGGGATTTCGCGGCGTGATGATCGCCGCCCAGCCGAAAGGCGAAGGCGGCAATCTCGACGATCCGGACCTCGACCCCTTCTGGGAAGTGGCGTCGGATCGCGGCGCCGCGGTGCTGATCCATCCAGTCTTCGACACGACCGACCCGCGCATCCGTGAGCCCGACCTGGTCAACGCGGTCGCGCGGCTGAACGACATGACGTCGGCCTGCGCGCGGCTGCTGTTCTCCGGCCATTTCATCAAATACGCCGGGATGAAGGCGGTGCTGACGACGGGCGGCGGCGGCCTGCCCTTCGTCATCGGGCGGCTGGTGCGGAACTTCCACGCCAACCCGGGCAAATACGCGGACCCGGAGGAAGGGCTGCGGCAATGCTATTTCGACAGCCTCGTCTTCCAGCCGGCCGCGCTGAAATTTCTCTGCGACAAGGTCGGCGCCGACCGCGTCATGCTCGGCTCCGACTATCCCTTCCCGATCGGCGACCCCGTGCCGGTCAAGGTCGTGCAGGACGCCGCGCTGAGCGAAGCGGAAAAGCAGCAGATCCTGTGCGGCACGGCGGCCAAGATGTTCGGCGTTGCGGCACCGTGAGACGCCTCACGTTTTTTTGATCGCGTTGTGGCCATCAACGGCCACAACAACTGCCATGAGATGTTAAGGTCCGGGCGGTTTGAGCCTTGCGTGAGCGTCGCATCCGGCGTGGCGACGGGTAACAGCCAGTACGACAGCATGAGAGAGACAGGCAGTTAACTCCCCAAAGAGCAAGAAAACGCTTTTGATTGCCTTATCCAAGGCGGCGCTTACCCGGGCGCCGCTTTTTCTTTGCGGCATCCGGGCGGCATCGGGGCGGTATCGGGCAGCGCCTCGCCCCTTGACCTTCCAGTCACTGGAAGCCCCATTTATGGCGCATGCCTGAGCATCATGCCCATTGCGCGCATTCCCACGGCGCCGCGCCGCCGGCCGCCCGCGATCCCGTCTGCGGCATGGCGGTCGACCCGGCCACGGCCAAGCACCACCACCAGCACGCCGGAACCGACTATTATTTCTGTTGCCGCGGCTGTCTGGACAAGTTCGCGGCGGACCCGGAGCGTTATCTCAAGCCGGCGTCGGAGACGAAGGCCGAGGCCGTGCCCGCCGGCACCGTCTACACCTGCCCGATGCACCCGGAGGTGACGCAGATCGGACCCGGCACCTGCCCGATCTGCGGCATGGCGCTGGAGCCGCAGGACGTCACCGCCGACGAGGGGCCGAACCCCGAGCTCATCGATATGCGGCGGCGGCTCTGGATCGGCGCGGCCTTCACCGTTCCCTTGCTGGTGCTGGCCATGAGCGCCCATATACCGGGCGTCCATCTTTCGAACCTCGTGCCGCCCAGGATCGACCATTGGATCCAGCTCGCGCTCGCGACGCCGGTCGTGGTCTGGTGCGGCCTGCCCTTCTTCCAGCGCGGCTGGGCGTCGATCCTCAGCCGCAACCTCAACATGTTCACGCTGATCGCCATCGGCACCGGGGTCGCCTATCTCTACAGCATCGTCGCGACGGTCGCGCCCGGCCTGTTCCCGGAAACCTTCCGCGGAATGCACGGCGCGGTCGATGTCTATTTCGAAGCCGCCGCCGCGATCACCGTGCTGGTGCTGATCGGACAGGTGCTCGAGCTGCGCGCACGCGAACGAACCGGCTCGGCGGTGCGTGCGCTGCTCGACCTGGCGCCGGCGAAGGCCTTCCGCCTGCGCGACGACGGCAGCACGGAAGAGATCGACCTCGCCGATGTCGCCGCAGGCGACCGGCTGCGCGTGCGTCCCGGCGACAAGGTGCCGGTCGACGGCACGGTGCTGGACGGCCGTAGCAACGTCGACGAATCGATGATCACCGGCGAGCCCGTGCCTGTCGCCAAGGCCGCGGACGATACCGTGATCGGCGGCACCCTGAACGCGACCGGCAGCTTCGTCATGCGCGCCGACCATGTCGGCAGCGCCACCATGCTGTCCCAGATCGTCAACCTGGTCGCCCAGGCGCAGCGCAGCCGCGCGCCGATCCAGCGCGTCGCCGACCAGGTCGCGGGCTATTTCGTGCCCGCGGTGGTCGGGACCGCGGTGCTCGCCTTCATCGTCTGGTTCGCCGTCGGGCCGCAGCCGTCCTTCGCCTATGCGCTGATCGCCGCGGTATCCGTCCTGATCATCGCCTGCCCCTGCGCGCTCGGCCTCGCCACGCCGATGTCGATCATGGTCGGCGTCGCCCGCGGCGCGCAGGCGGGCGTGCTCATTCGCGACGCCGAGGCGTTGGAACGGCTGGAGGCCGTCGACACACTGGTGGTCGACAAGACCGGCACGCTGACCATGGGCAAGCCCTCGGTCACGGCGGTCGTCCCGGCCGAAGGCCATGACGAGGCGGAGATCCTCCGTCTCGCCGCCGGCCTGGAAGCGCAGAGCGAGCACCCGCTTGCTACCGCGATCGTGCAGGCGGCCGAGGCGCGCGGCGCCGGGCGGGTCAAGGTGACGGACTTCGACTCCGAGACCGGACGCGGCGTCAAGGGCCGCGCCGGCGACCAGGACATCGCCATCGGCAATCTGCGGCTGATCGAAGGGCTCGGCATCGATCCGGGCGACTGGAACCGGCGGGCCGACGCGCTCCGGCGCGATGGCGCGACCGTCATGTTCGTCGCAATCGGCGGCGCGATCGGCGGGCTGATCGCGGTCGCCGATCCGATCAAGCCGTCAACCGCGGCGGCGCTGGCAGCCTTGCGCGAGGACGGCCTGCAGATCGTCATGCTGACCGGCGACAACCGCGTCGCGGCCGAGACGGTCGGACGCAAGCTCGCCATCGACAGCGTCGTCGCCGACGTGCTGCCGCAGGACAAGGGATCGCAGGTGCGCCGGCTGAAAGAGCAAGGCCATGTCGTCGCGATGGCGGGCGACGGCATCAACGACGCGCCAGCGCTGGCCGAGGCGGACATCGGCATCGCCATGGGAACGGGAACGGATGTCGCGATCGAAAGCGCGGGCGTCACGCTGATCAAGGGCGACCTCGACGGCATCGTGCGCGCCCGCCGCCTGAGCAAGGCGACGATGCGCAACATCCGTCAGAACCTGTTCTTCGCTTTCATCTACAACGGCGTCGGCGTGCCGGTCGCCGCCGGCGTGCTTTACCCGTTCTTCGGCCTGCTGCTCAGCCCGATCATCGCCGCCGCGGCCATGAGCCTGAGCTCGGTCTCGGTTATCGGCAACGCGCTCCGGCTCCGCGCGACCGACCTCTGACGACGCGGGTCAGGTCTTCTTCGCCGCGTCGCCGTCGCCGGCCGGCGCGGGAAGCACGGACGGCTTCGAGGCTTTCGGCGCGGCGGCGCCGTCCTTCGCGGGCATGGGCTGAATCGCTTCCGTCTTCACGTGCTCGGGCGCGGCGACGCTTTCCGAAGCCTCGATCTTCGTCGCGTCAACCTTCTTCGAAACCGAATGCACGAGCGTATCGGACGGGTGCGCGACCGCGTCACGAACCGCAGGCGCGCCCGAGCTGGCCGATGCATCGGCATCGGACGGCAACGGATCCTTGCCCGCGGCGCGGATCACCCCCCTCGCGCGCCGCTGCACCATCGACTTCGGCACCGGCGGCAGGGTGACCAGCTGCGCATTCACCGCTTCGGCGAGCGCCATCAGATCGGCCCGGTCGAGCTTGCCGGTGAGGCTGTAGGCGAACGGTCCCTCCTGCCAATAGAACATCGAGAGGTCGTCGTTCTGGACGTAGGTCAAGGCGGTCTGCCGCTTGTCCTTGCTCTTGCCGATGAACAGCGTCACCGGCTCCTTGGCCTTGCTGCTCTCGTACATGAGCTGCGCGGCCGGGCCGTTGGCCGACGGCAGAATGCGCTCCACCGTCAGCGCGTAGCCGAGCGCGTGCAGATCGGGCGCCCGCACCGGAACGCCCGTCAGGCGCTGCGACAGCCATGACACGACCGTCGAGCCGCCGGCCAGCTTGACATTGGCCGCGGGCGGCTTGGCGCTGGCGAACAACAGATGCGCGTTGGTCGCCTGCCGGGTAAAGGCGAGCAGGCGATTTTCCGGCTGCTGCAAGCGGTCGTGGACACTCAACGCAACGCCCCCGGCGATCGCCAGCACGACCGCCGCCGCGGCCGCGCGCATCAGCCGATTCACCGTGCGCCGGCGCCGGAGCGTGCGGTCGAGATCAGCGGTCAGCATGTCGATCCGCGGATTGGCCATCCGGTCACCGTCATAGAGCCGGTGCAGCGACAGCGTCAGCGCGCGATATTCGGCGAGCCGAGCCGCTTCCTCCGGATGGTCGGCGAGATACGCCTCCACCTCGGCGCGGCGCCGCGCCGTGAGTTCACCGTCCATGTAACCGTGCAGATCCAACTCGGCGATGGGCGCACGGTCGCCGTTGCGAGCATGTGTCATTTCACCATCCGCAATTTCGCATGAGCGTCGGTCGCCATGAGCTGGCGCAGGGTTTCCCGCCCCCGCGACAGCCGCGACATGATCGTGCCGATGGGCACGCCGAGCGTCGTCGCCGCCTCCTGATAGCTCATGCCTTCGAGGCCGACGAGCAGGACCGCCTTGCGATAATCGTCCGGCAGCACGCGAAGCGCGCGCTCCAGATCGCGAATCCGCAGGCTGTCTTCCTGCGACGGTTTCGTCGTCAGCTTGTGCTCGACCGATTCGAGCGGCACCGCAGGCCCGGCCCTTCGGCTCCGCGAGATACGGTCAATGTGAAGATTGTGGAGAATCGTGAACAGATAGGCACGGACATTGCGGATCTCGCTCCACACCTTGGTCCTTGCAATCGCGCGGGCAAGGCATTCCTGCACCAGGTCGTCCGCCTCTTCGCGGTTGCCCTCCAAGGCGTTTGCGTAACGCCGCAGCGCGGCAACATGTAGCGTGAGCATCGGTCCGGTTTCCGGCAAGATGAGGTCCTCCTGTGCGGGCAAGGTCTTTCGACCAATCGCCAGGCGGTTAACGAACAAACGCCTGGATGTTTCCCTGATGACCTCAAGAAGCCCACGACGAGGCGCCGGCTCCTGACGTTCCGGATCGACTGCGCACGACTGATAACCACGGAAGTCGTGAACGATAATCATCCTTTAGTCCCCCCTCACCCATGCGTCCGTGCCGTTTCCCTGTCCGAGACGACATGCTATCCGCCGTGGCCCTTGCCTTTTTGGCTTATGGCCTGTCGCTTCAAAACGGCCGATGAACGCATACCGCTCGTGTTAGTAGACGCCGATCAGCATGCTTTATTCCTCTCTGTTGGGATGATTCCTGCGTATCAGGCTAGGCAGCGAATCGGACGGAAATGCGGCGACACGGTGATCAATCAAAGATCATCCCAAGACTTCCATAGGGTGCGCGGCGCGGCGCGAAAAAATCGCATCGGAAAAATTTTTGCCCGGGAAGAAAGCGCGGCGGGCGCCGTCTATTGGTTAACGGCAGGCGCCTTCGCGACAGGTTTCGCCAAGGCAGCATCGTCTCAGATGCAACGCAGCAGAGGTATCGAACAATGCGCAGACCGAGATGGCAGGGAGGACGCTTCCTCGCGATTGCGACATGTGCCGCCACGGCCCTCGGCACCGCTTACGCAGCGCAGCCGGCACTGGCCGGCGGCCTGCCGCGGGGCGTGCATGGGAGCCACGCCCAAGCGGAAGGTCACGCCAGCAGGGTCGCCTCGCGCGACATGGTGGAGCGCTATTACCGCGCCTATAACCTGATCGGCAGCTACGTGCTCAACCTCGACGGTCAGCGCATCGGCGAGGTCGACAACCTCGTGCTCGACCGGAACGGCGAGGTCAAACAGGTTCTGGTCGCGCTTTACGACAGCGCCGATACGGACGGCGGCTCGATCGCGATCTCGCCCCACCGCGCCGAAGTCGTCTCGACCCAGGGTTCCCGCGTCACGGTCATTCGCATCGACCTGACGCGCGAGGAGATCGTCCAGGCGCAACTCGTCCGTCTCAAATCAGACGCCCGGGCACCGGCAGAGCGGGAGGCCGGTCAGCCCGACACGCACGACGAAAACCGGTCGCTGTACTGAGAGGGGATCGGTAACAGCGACATTCCTTCGCGTGCAACTTCCCGCAATCGTGAACTAGTTAGGAGACTTCCGATGATTCGCAAAATTCTTCCCATCGTTGTTCTGGCCGCATTCGCTGCCGGCCCGGTGGCTGCCCCGGCCTTCGCCGCGGGCGACCAGGCCAAGGTGAAATGCGGCAAGATCAAGGACGCGAAACTAAGGGCACAGTGCCTGAAGGATATGTCCAGACAGAAGTAAAGGATCACGCACACACACGCTCACTCATTTCCGGAACTTCCCTGTTGGAACGGCCCTTCGCCCTCGGCGGAGGGTCGTTTTCCATTGGCCTGCCCGAATGCCTGGCCGAATACTTGGCCAAACCGTGCGGCGAAAAAAAAGGCCCCGCCGAAGCGGGGCCGATCGGGGGAAAATGTCCCGTTTTTTCTGGTGACGAATGCGCGGTCAGGCGGCGAGATCGGTGCCGTTCTTGCTGTAGCCCGCCTGGATCGCCCAAAGGGCCGCCTGCGTCCGGTTCTGCACGCCGATCTTACGGATCAGCGACTTGACGTGAATCTTGACGGTCGCCTCGGTGATGCCGAGCTGGCGCGCGATCATCTTGTTCGGCGAGCCCTCCGTGAGGCAGCCGAGGATCTCGGTCTCGCGTTGCGTCAGCACTTCGAGCGCCTTGTCGACCTCCACCGAATTGGTGGTCTGGCGCAGCTGCCCGGAGGCCCAGGCAGTGGCGAGCTGCGACGGGAACACCGTCTCGCCCAGCACGATCAGGCGCAGCGAATGGCTCAACACTTCCTTGGAAATGTTGCTCAGGAGATACCCCCCGGCGCCGACGCGCAGGCAGGCGCCCAGCTCGTCGACCGAAAGCTCGCCCGACAGGACCAGCACGCGCGCATCGCAGCAGGAGATCAGCGCGTCGATCGCCGCCGCCGAGACCTCCGGGTCGCCGTTGGAGACGTAGACGATGACGTCCGCCTCCGGCACCGACCCCTTCGAAAGCGCGCTGACGCACGCTTCGGCGTTGTCGAACTCCGCGACCATCTGGAAGGGCGTATCTTCCAGGAAACTACACAGGCCTCTTCGGAACAGGCCCGTACCACCCACGATAAACAGAGGTGCTTGAGACATAACTCTCCCCCAACGCAGCACCCCTCCCATTTAGTATTACCTCTTTACACTGAGGTTCGAGAAAAAGCTAGTAAAATGTTTAGTTAATTTAGGTGTATTTTGACCATTTCAAATATTAATCATGTTTTATTCGGATTTCTGAGACTAATTTGGTAAATTTATTCTTTGCTATTACTTATGGCCTCCAAGAAAGCCGTGCCTTTCGGGCGAAGCGCGATTCCGAGGCCGGACACGGCCCTTGGCGGCCGGCGCCTCGCACCCTTTCAGGAAAGCCCAGGGAACTTTACTCGGCAGCCTTGCTCTCGACCGGCTCGATGCGGGCGGCGCAGAACTTGAATTCGGGAATCTTGCCGAACGGGTCGAGCTGCGGATTGGTCAGCATATTGGCCGCCGCCTCGGTGAAGCAGAAGGGAATGAACACCATGCCCTCCGCGACCTCGCGGTCCTGCCGCACGCGGAGCGTGATCGCGCCGCGGCGCGTCGCCACCCGGATGAAGTCGCCGGGCGCGAGCCCTATGCGATCGATGTCTCGGGGCGACAGGCAGGCGATCGCCTCCGGCTCGAGCTCGTTCAGGTTGCCGGCCCGCCGCGTCATCGCGCCGGTGTGCCAATGCTCCAGCATGCGGCCCGTGGTCAGCACCATCGGATACTCCTCGTCGGGCAGCTCGTCCGGCGGCGTCAGGTCGGTGGGCACGATGCGGCCGCGCCCGCTCGCCGTCGGGTAGCCCGCGGCGAACATGATCTCGTTGCCCGGCTTGTCCGGCGCGTCGCAGGGATAGGTGACCGAATCCTCGCGCTCCAGCCGCTCCCAGCTGATGTTGTCGAGCGACGGCATGATTTGCGCCATCTCGGCAAACACATCGCGCGGGTGGCTGTACTGCCAGCCGAGGCCGAGCCGCTGCGCGATCTCCTGAATGATCCACCAGTCCTGCCGCGCGTCGCCCGGCAGCGGCACGACTTCACGCGCGAGCTGGACCTGGCGGTTGGTGTTGGTGAATGTGCCGGTCTTTTCCGCGTGCACGGAAGCCGGCAGCACGACATCGGCATGCCATGCCGTCTCGGTCAGGAAGATATCCTGCACGACCAGATGCTCGAGCTTGGCCAGCGCGGCGCGCGCGTGCGCCTGGTCGGGATCGGACATCGCCGGGTTCTCGCCCATGATGTACATCGCCTTGATCGCATCGGCGTGGATCGCGTCCACGATCTCAACCACGGTGAGGCCGCGCTTGGGATCGAGCGACCGTCCCCAGAAATCTTCGAACTTCTGCCGTACGTCCGCCGCCTCGACCGAGCGATAGTCGGGATAGACCATCGGGATCAGCCCGGCGTCCGACGCGCCCTGCACGTTGTTCTGCCCGCGCAACGGATGCAGCCCGGTGCCGGGCCGGCCGACCTGGCCGGTAATCAGCGCCAGTGAAATCAGGCCGCGCGCGTTGTCCGTGCCGTGCACCGACTGCGAGATGCCCATGCCCCAGAAAATGATCGACGTGGTCGAGGTCGCGTAGAGTCGCGCGACCTCGCGGATCGTGCCGGCGTCGATGCCGCAGACCTCGGCCATCTTTTCCGGCGCGAAATCCTTCGTCCGGGCGGCGAGCGCCTCGAAGCCTTCCGTATGCGTCTGCACATACTGACGGTCGGTCAGCCCTTCCTCGATGATCGTGTGGATCATCGCGTTCAAGAGCGCGACATCGGTGCCGGGCTTGAACTGCAGCGCGTAGGTGGCATGACGCGACAACGCCTGGCCGCGCGGGTCCGCGACGATCAGCTTGGCGCCGCGCTTCACCGCGTTCTTGAGATAAGTCGCGGCGACCGGGTGGTTCTGTTCGGGACGGGCGCCGATCACGATGATGCATTCGGCATCGGCCGCCGCGGTGAAGGGCGCGGTGACGGCGCCCGAGCCGATCCCTTCCATCAGCGCCGCGACGGAGGACGCGTGACACAGGCGCGTGCAGTGGTCGACGTTGTTGGTG
>CAZPFL010000179.1:0-10814 GCA_964585785.1 uncultured Rhodospirillaceae bacterium | reverse complement strand
ATCGCGGCGCTCGGCGTCGAGCCGCTGAACGCCGAGCGCATCATCGTCGCCTGCATCGCGCTCGGCCTCGTCGAGCGCGACGGCGACCGGCTCAAGAACGCGCCCGACGTGGCGCGCTTCCTCGTGGAGGGGGAGCGCGGCTACGCCGGCGCGTGGATGCTGTTCACCAAGCCGGACTGGGACGAATGGGGGCGGCTGGCCGAGCATCTGCGCCGCTTAGGCCCGCCGCTCTCGGAGAACAAGACGGTTGCCGGCATCACGGTGGAGGAGGCGCGGCGCTATCACCGCGCGACTTACAGCATCGGCATGGGCGCGGGGCGGCTGTTCCTGCGCCAGGTCGATCTGACGGGACGGCGCAAGATCATGGATATCGGCGGCGGCTCCGGCGCTTACTGCATCAACGCCTGCGGCAAATATCCGTCGCTCGAGGCCGTTGTCCTCGATCTGCCGCCGGTGGTCACGGTGGCGCGCGAGTTCATCGAGGAGAACGGGATGGCTGACCGGATCGAGGCGCGCGCCTGCGATTTCAACAAAGACCCGTTTCCGACGGACGCCGACGTCGCGGTCATGGCGAGCAACCTGCCCATGTACGGGCGCGAAGCGGTCGCGGCGGTGGTGAAGAAAGCGCATGATGCGTTGCTGCCGGGGGGCGAGATGCATCTGATCGGCGAAGCGCTCAACGCTGCGCGGACCGGCCCGGCGGACGCGGCGCTATGGGGTCTCGCCCAGACGATTCAGGCCAGCTCGGGCCTCGCCCATTCGGTGTCCGAGGTGGAAGACTATTTTGCTGCCGCCGGCTTTCGCGACATCCAGACGACGGATTTCGTGCCCGGCGTGCTGACGCGCACGGTCGGCCGCAAGACCGGTTAGCTCGATTTCGCGCCCAAGCCGCTTGCCAGCAAAAGCGAGGTATGGTTTCACGGACGTCGACCCGTCCTGCGACACCGGGGGCTGATGACCCGTATCGAGATCCTGACGCCGGAAGCCGGCTTGGCCGAGCGAATCGACGCGATCGCGCGCCTGCGCATCGTTGTCTTTCGCGAATGGCCTTATCTCTATGACGGCGACCTCGACTACGAACGGGAATACCTCGGCCGCTACGCGCAATCGCCGGGGGCCATCTGTATCGCAGCCTATGACGGCGACAGAATGGTTGGCGCATCGACGGGCATGCCGCTTGCGGACGAGCACGGTCCGATCAAGGCGCCGTTCATCGCCGCGGGCTTCGATCTCGGCCGCATCTACTATTGCGCGGAGTCGGTGCTGCTTCCCGAATACCGCGGACAGGGTGTCTACCGGCGATTCTTCGAAGGGCGGGAAAATCACGCGCGGCGGCTCGGCGGTTTCGACACCATGGCCTTTTGCGGCGTGGTCCGGCCGGCGGATCATCCCTTGCGGCCGAAGAACGACCGGCCGCTCGACGCGATTTGGCGGCGTTATGGCTATACGCCCCGGGACGATCTCGTCTGCCATTTTGCCTGGAAGGACATCGATTGCGAGACCGCGACGGAGAAGCCGCTGCGATTCTGGCTAAAGGCGCTGGCGGACGCGCAGGCAACGCGGTGAGCCGTTGCGCATTTCCTTGGCGCGATATCCCTTCGGCCGCCCGCCGCCTCTCCGTCTTCGCGAATTGACCGTTACGGGTTTGATTCGTTGGCACAAATGGCCCTAACCCGGAAGACACGCATTAAGATATATAAATACTAGAATATATATTTTTTGTCCGACAAAGTGCTTCATTTTTAAATTTAGTTTAATGTTTTACTATTAACTAACGCAATAGTTGCCATTATTTATATTCGCAGAAAGATATTTCGATGTCGCAATCGGACCGTACCACGGCGGCGCGTCTTGAGTATTTGAAGATCGACCAGGAGACGCGGGGCCTACTGCGGGATTTCCTGCCGCTTCTCGAAGGAAATCTCGAAGAAATTCTGAGTGCCTTTTACGGGCACATAACCCAGTGGCCGGATCTCAAGACGCTCGCAGGCGACGAGCAGAAGATTCGGCGGCTCAAGGCAGCACAGCACCAGCATTGGACCACGCTGTTCAGCGGCCGGTTTGACGAAGACTATTTCCGTCGTTCCACCGCCATCGGCCAAGCGCATGAGCGCATCGGGCTGCTGCCGCGCTGGTACATGGGTGGCTATTTGTTCACCTTGATGCGCATCACGGAAATCCTGGGCAAGCAATACCGCAGGAAGCCGGAGCTGCTTGTCAAAACGATACAGGCGGTGCTGAAGGCGGTGTTCCTGGACATGGATCTCGCCGTCACGGTGTACATCGATGCCGGCGCCGAGAATGTCGCCAAGGAAACGCAGAAGCTCGCCAGCCTGCTGGAACAAGAAGTGAATTCCGCTGTCCAGGCGGTCTCGCACAACAGTGACGAGCTGCGGGGATCGGCCGAGAAAGTCAATGGCGCGATCCAGCGTGTGAGCCAAAGCTCGACGGCGGTTGCCTCCGCCTCCGAGCAGGCATCCGCGAATGTCGAGACGGTCGCCGCGGCTTCGGAGGAGCTCGCATCCTCGGTCGGAGAGGTCGGGCGACAGATGCGGCAATCGCAGGAGATCACCGTCAAGGCCGTCGAAGAGGCAACCCGGACGAGCGGGGTGGTCTCGGGCCTGGCGGAACGCGCCAACGAGATCGGTGAGATCGTCAAGCTGATCTCCGATATCGCTGCACAGACGAACTTGCTGGCGCTCAACGCGACGATCGAGGCTGCGCGCGCGGGCGAGGCGGGCAAGGGCTTCGCCGTGGTGGCGTCGGAAGTGAAGAGCCTTGCCAACGAGACCGGCAAGGCGACCGAGCAGATCAGCAACCAAGTTTCGGGAATCCAGGACGCGACACAGAACGCCGTTGCCGCGATCCGAAATATCAGCGACGTGATCGGAGAGATCGAAACGATTTCGACGACCATCGTTCACGCTGTTGAGCAGCAGGGTGAAGCGACGGGCGAGATCAGCCGCAACGTTCAGGAAGCGGCAGTCGGCACGCAGGACGTTTCGTCCAACATCGTCAAGGTCGCGGAAGAAGCGACGAATGTCGGCAAGATGGCGACCGACATGCAGGACGTCTCGCAGCAGATGACGAAATCGGTCAACGAGCTCACGCAGAGGGTTCAGGATATCCTCGGCCGGCTGCGCAATCGCCGCAGCGGCGAGCGCCGCGAGGTGCCGCCTCGGATCGAGCCGATAACGGAACATCTTGCGTCGATAAATCTGAACGGAAAGTGGCAGGAGTTCCCCCTGTTCCAAATGGGACCCGGGGGCGCCATGGTCAACGAAGAGCTCAATCTCCGAACGGGCGACCGAATCCAGATTCGCGGGGCGTTCTTCAAAGGAACGATCGATGCCATCGTCGAAGGGCACCAGGACGGCAGAACCCGGCTCCGCTTCGATCTCCAGGAAAGCCAGAAGGGCGAGATCGTCAACTACATCATGGAATATCATCATTCGGAAGCGGCCTAAGGCCGGGCCGGAGCGCGGGTCGTCGGACCAGCGCTTCTCGCCTTGACATCTCCGAAAAACGGCGCGCGGGCCTCGGCCTGTCGCGCCGTTTCCTTTTGCGATTTTGCCGTTGGCCGAACGCGGGCTATTGTTGGGCGGAATCCCGTCGTTCCGCTCTTTCGCCGCGCGAGGTCGATCATGCCCGACAGTCCCGACACGAACCGATTGCACCCCGAAATGCAGGCGCTTATCGACGCCAAGGCGGATTTGCCGCCGGGCAATACGGTGGACGAGATGCGCGACAACTGGAATATCTACGCCGCGCGCATGCGTCGCCCCTATCCCGCCGACATGACGGTGACCGACGGCGGCGTGGCCGGGAAGGGCGGGACGATCCCCATTCGCATCTATCGCCCGGCCGCGGCGCCGGATCGGGCCGCCTGCGTTCTCTATTTCCACGGCGGCGGTTTCATGAAGGGCGACCTGGACAGCTCCGATACGGTCGCTTGGGGGCTGGCGCAGGAGACGGGCGCGGTGGTCGTCAGCGTGGACTACCGGCTGGCGCCGGAGAATCAGTACCCGGCCGCCTTCGATGATTGTTTCTCGGTGCTGGCGGATGTCGCCGGCGACGCCGGCCGCTACGGCGTGGACCCGGCGCGGATCGCGGTCTGCGGCGATAGCGCGGGCGGCAATCTCGCGGCCGCGGTTTCGCTTGCGGCGCGCGACCGCGGTGGTCCGGCCATTGCGGGGCAGGTGCTGATCTATCCGTGCCTGACCGACGAATTGATGCATGCCAGCTATCGCACGCATGCGGAGACGCCGGGTCTTACGACAGCGTCGATGGGGTCGTACTGGCAATGGTATCTCGGGGAGGGCGGCACGCCGAGCCGCGATCCCTATGCCGTGCCGCTCAAGGCCGAGGCGCTGTCCGGCCTGCCGCCCACCCTCGTGCATGTCGCCGAGATCGATCCCCTGTTCGACGACGGGCGACTCTATGCGGAGCGCCTCGGGGCAGCCGGCGTGCCGACGGAATATCGCTGCGCCAGGGGCATGATCCACGGCTTCATGCGCGCGCGTCTGCTCGGGCCCGATTCCGCAGCGGAATTCGGCGCGATATGCGCCTTCTTGCGGCGCTGTCTTGGCTAAGGCGCGGCGGCGATCGCCGGCGGCGCGGCGATCACGCACGTAAGGACGGCCCCGTAATCACCGGAATTAGCGCCCGGATCCGTGGCATGACAATGCGGCGCGCTCGAATTTCCGACGTGTTGCAACCGTGGGTCAAGTTGGCGGTGAATTTGCCGATCGATTCGTGTGCGAAAAGATTGCAAAAGGGCGAAGTCGAATTCATACTCGCCGCCGTCAAGCGAAAATAAATGCAGCGTAGAAGAAAACGCCAAAAATGAACGTGCTGCTGGCAGATAACTCAAATGAGTCCGCATGCGGATGCGAATCCCTCCTTCGGGAGCTGGATCTCGGCGCCACGATCCATCGCGCGATGTCGCTGCGCGATGCGCTGACGCTGGTGAAAGATCTTCCGCAACTCGATCTGATCGTTTGGCATGCGGGCGTGCAAACGAATGAGAAGTTCAGCCGGCTGCAAAGCCTGGCTGCCATGGCGATGGGCGTGCCGATCGTCGTGCTTGCCAAGGAATCGAGCCCGGCACAGCTCGGCATGGCGATCCACGCCGGCGTGAAGGGCTATGTCGCGCTTCCCGTGCGCCGTCCGTTGATCATTGAAATTCTTCGCCTGGTCCGCTCGGGTGGGGTCTATTTTCCCGCGGCGATGCTGATCGATCGCTTGTGCGAGGACGGCAAGCCGGCGACGCGTGTGGTTGCGCAAACCGAAACGCGACGAGAGCTCACGCAGCGCCAGAAGGACGTGCTCGGATTGCTGATCGATGGACGCACGAATCGGGAGATTGCCGATTCGCTCGGCATCGCCGAGGCGACGGCCAAGCTGCATGTTTCCGCGCTGCTCCGCGCGATGAACGTGCGCAACCGGGACGAGGCGGTCCGACAGGCGCGACCCGACGGATTCGCGATGGATTGAGCGGGCCGGCGCCGGCCCGGTTGTTACAGTGGGCTTCTCATGTAACGAATTGCGGGGCCGATGGGGGGAATCGTTTTTTCCGGCCAAGCGTGGAATCGCATTTCTCCCGCGCGAATGCGTAAGGGCGCGGCGGAGCATTCTGCAATTTCCCGAGTCAGTGATCATCGAAGGAAACCCGATCGAGAAATCATGCGATGAATGAGATTGCGTTGTGCGTTCGTTAGTTATTGACCCGGATTCTGATTTGGCCGATGTGGAGGCACGCCTCCTTAAGTCCATCGCGGATTTCATGGAGGTCGAGACGATTTCCGAGTTGCCGCTCGCACGAAAACGGACGCAACGCCCGGCAGATGTCGATTTTGTCGTCTTTGTGATTCGCGACAGCCGGTCCCGCTGTTATTCCCTGATCGAGACCTTGTGCCATTGGGCGATCGGCGTGCCGGTTGCCGTTCTTTCCCTGTCCGATAGCCCCGAGGAAATGCTCGAGGCGCGGCGCTGCGGCGCTGCGGGATATATTCCACTGGACCTTCGGCGGGACGTTCTCGTGAACGTGTTCCGCGTGCTTCTGACGGGCGGCGAGTATTTTCCCGTCTGGCACTACCTGCGGGACCTGGGTGATGCGCTCGACATCGCGAATTCCCACTCGGCCGCGGAGCTTTTCGGTCAGCTCACGCCCCGGCAGCGCGAGGTCCTCGAATATCTCGCGCAAGGCCTCAGCAACAAGCAAATCGCGGAGGCGCTCACCATGTCGTCCGGCACGATCCGCACGCATGTCGCTGCGGTCTTACGCGTGCTCGGCGTGCGCAACCGCCTGCAGGCGACGAAGCTGTATCTCGAGGTGGCGCAAAAGCACTAGGCTCGCGCCACCTCGTTCCTTATGTCCTAGAAGCGATAGCCGACGCCGACGCCGACGATCCACGGATCGATGTCGACATTGGCTTTGATCGCGCCGTTGTTGATGTTGACGTCGGTGCTGAGGAACAGCTTCTTGAGGTCGAGATTCAGAAGCCAATGGTCGGTCAGCATGTAGTCCACGCCGGCCTGCAACGCCCAGCCGAAGGAATTGTCGTAGCTGATATTGGTGACCGTGCCTCCCGGCGCGTCTTCATTGAAGAAGACGGTGTAATTGACGCCGGCGCCCACATAGGGCTTCCACTTCCCGAACGGGTGATGGTACTGCAGCAGGACCGTCGGCGGCAGCAGCATGACACTGCCGAGGTCGACGTTGCCAAGCGACGTGTTCGTCGCCTTGACGTCGTGCGGCGTGATCGCGGCGATCGCCTCCACGGCGATGTTCTTCGTAAAGAACCAAGTCAGGTCGACTTCAGGCACATAGGCGTTGCTGATGTCGACACTGCCGCCGATCGACGAGATATCAGCGCTTTCCTGCGGGATGACCGCCAACATCCGGCCACGGATGAGAAGGCCCTTGAGCGCCGACTCGGCCTCTGCAGCTCGGACGGCGGTCTGCTGCGACACAAGGGCGCCGACGCAGGCCAAGGCGAAAAGAAGATAACGAATGTGCATTCCCCAACTCCCCCATGAAGATAGGCAGGACAGATACCATAAGTTGTCCAGCCCGACAATTTGCACGCATTCTGTGCAAAAATGAGGAATAAGTCATTGATGTGGATCAAAATGGGCGGCCGCGGGCATTTTTTTGTCGCCGCGGACGAAGTGGCGGTTCAGCGGATCGCGCGCCGCTTGATCAGGGGCAGCAACTCGCGGAACACTGGGGCGTCGCCGCGCTCGAGCCACTCGAAGACGACCATTTCCGTTGTGACCAGCGGACAGTCGGCGCGTTGCATGCGTTCCAGCGACGGCGGCTCGGAGGCCTCCGCATCGTCGGCGATGGCGTCGATAACGGCATAGGCCGTGCAGCCGTCGTCGGCCGGCGACAGGCGCGCGATCAGGGATTGCACGATCGGCAACGAGCCGACGAACAGCGCATGCTTGCGGCCGAGCCGGCGCATCATGTCGGGAAGCCCCTCGATGTTGCAGTCACGCGTCGCGAATCCCGGCACGGAGCGCGAGTCCGACGGCGGCGGGCTGAGCCGAAAAAAAAGATCTTCGATCGGATCGGCGTCGCCATGCGCCATGAAGAGCGGCACGTCGAGGCGCTGCGCCGCGGTCGTCAACAGCGCGATGTTGGCGAGCAGCCAATCGGGGCACGGCGTATCGGCGTGGCCTTCCTTCACGAAGCTCGTAACGACGAGGCAAGATCTTGCGGCCTTGAGGCGCACGGTCGGATCCTGTTGGTGTCTGGAATTTTTATTGGGCCAGAACATAGCGAATCATGACGCGCTTGTCGCCCCGGTAGCCTGCGGTAAAACGGCTCGGGGGCCGCGTCGCCACGGCCCCCGAAAATCCGTTGCCGATAACGGCCTGGTCAGAGCAGCCCGGCCGAGCGTGCCCAACGGTACTTCGCGCCCAGCACGTTGACCGGCAGCTCCGTCGTGTAGGGATAGGCGACGATGTCGCGGTCGTAGAGATATTCGGATGCCTGTTCGACCTGGGTATCGCCGACCAGCGACGCGACGACGGGCTTGTTGATGCCCTTCGCGCGCGCTTCCTCCACGACCTTCGCGGTCAGCTCGGCGAAGACCATCGGCGGCGTCACGATGGTGTGCCAGTAGCCGAGGATGAGCGCGTGGATGCGGTCGTCCTCGAGGCCGAGCTTGATCGTGTTGGCGTAGGTCGAGGGCGGCTCGCCGCCGGTGATGTCGACGGGATTGCCGGCCGCGCCGAAGGGCGGGATGAACTTGCGGAAGGCCGCATCCAGATCCTTCGGCATGCGCATGAGCTGCAGCCCGTTGTCGACGCAAGCGTCCGACAGCAGCACACCGGAGCCGCCGGCGCCCGTGATGATCACGACATTCTCACCCTTCGGCGTCGGCAGCTTCGGCAGGCCGCGCGCGAATTGCAGCATGTCGTTGAGCGTGCGGGCCCGGATCACGCCGGACTGCTTCAGCACGTCCTCGTAGATCTTGTCGTTGCCGGCGAGCGCGCCCGTGTGCGACGCCGCGGCGCGCGCGCCCATGGCCGTGCGGCCGGCCTTGAGCACGATGATCGGTTTGTTCTTCGAGACGCGCTTGGCCACCGTGGCGAAGGAGCGGCCGTCTTTGAGGTCTTCCAAGTGCATCGCCATCACCTGGGTGTTGGGGTCCTGCTCGAAATAGGTGAGCAGATCGTCCTCATCGAGGTCCGACTTGTTGCCCAGGCCGACAATTGCCGAGACGCCCATCTTGGTCGAACGGCTGAAGCCGATGATCGACATGCCGACGCCGCCGCTCTGCGAGGAGAGCGCGACCTTGCCCTTGACGTCGTAGGGCGTGCAGAAGGTCGCGCAGAGATTCTTCGGCGTGTAATAGAAGCCGTAGATGTTCGGCCCCATGACCCGCACATTGTATTTGCGTGCGACCGCCAGCATCTCGTTCTGCAGCTCGACTTCGCCGGTCTCCGCGAAACCCGAAGGAATCATCACCGCGCCCGGAACTTTCTTTTGGCCGACTTCCTCGAGCGCCGCGGTGACGAACTTCGCCGGAATGGCGAAGACGGCGACGTCGACCGTGCCCGGAATGTCCTTCACGCTCTTGAAGCACTTGTAGCCGAGCACTTCCTCGGCGCGCGGATTGATCGGATAGATCTTTCCCTTGTAGCCGCCGTTGACCAGGTTTTTCATGACCGAATTGCCGATCTTGCCGTCCTCGGCCGACGCGCCGATCACCGCCACGGAATCCGGGTTCATGATGCGCTTCATCGCGCCCAGGATCGCTTGCTGCGACGGACGGAAGGGCTCGGGCTTCGGCTTGAGGTCGAGCAGGATGCGCACGTCGACCGCCGTCGCGCCCTTCTTGCGCGCGAAGATCGGGTTGAGATCCATCTCCGCGATCTCGGGGAAGTCGGAGACCAGCTTCGACACGTTCTGGATGATCGTCGCAAGCGCCTGGCGATCGACGGGATCGGCGCCGCGGACGCCTTTCAGGATCTCGGCGCCCTGGATGTCCTGCAGCATCGACGTCGCGTCCTTCTTGGTCGCCGGCGCCAGGCGGAAGGTGATGTCCTTCATGACCTCGACCAGAACGCCGCCGAGACCGAAGGCGACCAGCTTGCCGAAGCTGGGATCGGTGACCGCGCCCACCAGGACTTCCTGCGCGCCTTGCGACGACAGCATTTTCTGGACCTGGACGCCGTCGATGCGCGCCTTCTTCTTATACGCCTTGGCGTTCTTGAGGATGGCCTTGTAGGCTTTTTGGGCCTCGCCTGCGCTGTTCACGCCGACGACCACGCCGCCTGCGTCCGTCTTGTGCAGAATGTCTTCCGACTGGATCTTCATGACCACCGGGAAGCCCAGCCTCTTGGCGAGCGTGGCCGCCTGGCCGGCGGAGGTGGCAAGGCCGTCGCGCGGCAGGGGAATGTCGTAGGCCGCGCAGATCTTCTTGCATTCCTCGGCGGTGAGCGCGCTGCGCTTCGCCTTGATCGCCTTGTCGAGTACGGAACGAACCGCTTTCTTGTTAAGTGCCATGGCCTCCTCCCTGAGGTGATATCTGGCTTTGGACGCGGCGCGCGAGGGCGCCCTGTCGATGGCGCAGGAATGATAGTGCGCGGTGTATGTTACGTGAAATCCTGCGTTGATCCTTGTCGAGTGGTTGGCTGCGCCTGCGCGGCAATCTTCTGCATCGTTTTACGCAGGCACGGTGGAACAGAGCTTTGCCTTCGGGCGACGGCGTGCCGCGGTTGTCCCGGTCCGCCGCCCGATAGTCTACCGTCGTCCGTGCGTTGGCTATTCACCCACGGCGCCCGACTTGACGACGCGATCGAGCTCTTCGCCCGAATAGCCGAGCACGTCCTGGAGAATCTCCATGGTATGTTCGCCGAGCAGCGGCGAGCGCTTGACCTCGACGGGGCTGTCGGAAAGCTTGATCGGGCAGCCGACGGTGAGATAGGGCCCGCGCTCGGGATGGTCGACTTCCACGATCGTGCCGGTTTTACGCAGCGACGGCTCCTCGGAAATCTCCTTCATCGACAGGATAGGCCCGCAGGGAATATCGAGCGGATTGCAAGCGTCCATGACCTCGAACTTGGTCTTGGTCTTCGTCCACTCCTCGATCCGGTCGAAAATCTGCGGGATCTTGTCGAGGCGCGCGTTCGGCGTGGCGTAGGCCGGATCATCCTTCCAGCCGGGCTCGCCGATCAGATCGCAGATCTTTTTCCAGACCGCCGCCTGGGTGATGAAATAGACATAGGCGTTCGGATCGTTTTCCCAGCCCTTACACTTGAGAATCCAGCCCGGCTGACCGCCGCCGGAATCGTTGCCG
>CAZPFL010000178.1:0-10822 GCA_964585785.1 uncultured Rhodospirillaceae bacterium | reverse complement strand
CGGTGGACAGCGCCGGAAGCGCCTCCGGGACTCGCACGTTCGGCTCGTTCGCGAGCATCGCGGCATAGAGCGCCATATGCCGCGCCTCCAGCGCGTAGTCGAGCTCCTCGCGCAGCCGGGCCGCGATCTCGGCATGGATCTGCTCGGTCGAGATCGCCCGGTCGCCGCGCTGATAGAGCGAGAAGACGAGCCCGAGCTGGCGCAGATCCGCCTCCACTGCCGAGGCCATATCCGGATACTGCAGCTTGCAGGCCAGGTCGACACCGTCGAGCGATCGCGCCCGGTGCACCTGCCCGAGCGAGGCCGCATGCGCCGCATGCCGCTCGAACGCCGCGAATTTCGACCGCCAATCCGGCCCCAGCTCCGCCGCCATACGGCGGCGCACGAAGGGCCAGCCCATCGACGGCGCGTTCGACTGCAGCTGCTTGAGCTCGCGGACATATTCCTCGGGCAAGGCGTCCGGGATGGTCGCCAGGAGCTGCGCGACCTTCATCAGCGGGCCCTTGAGGCCGCCGAGCGCCGCCGTCAGGTCCTGGGCGTGGCGTCCCTTGTCGAGATCGAGGCCAAGATAGCGGGCGCCCGCCAGCCGCGCCGCGAGGCCGCCGACCGCTGTACCCACCCGGGCGTAGCGGCGCACCCGCCCGCCGACCGTGTTGTCGTCACCAGACATTCACAGATAGATAGGGTGTCGTTGACGGATTTGTACGGCCCAGCGGCAACTTGGCCTTAGAGCAACGGCCGCACGGCGCCATAGGGCGTCATGTCGAGGCCGGGATCGCGGCCTGCCACGAGGTCGGCGATGATCCGCCCGGTCACCGGCCCCATGGTCATGCCGAGATGGCTGTGGCCGAAGGCGAAGAAGACGCTGTCGTGGCGCGGCGAGCGGGCGATCACCGGCACGTTGCTCGGCAGCGACGGGCGGCAGCCCATCCAGATGCTCTTCTCCTCCGCAACGGCGCCCGGCAGCACCGCCGGGATGTGCCGCAGCAAGCGGCGCATCCGCGTGTAGTCCGGCGGCGCGTCGGGGCTCGCCAGCTCGACGATCGAGGTGGTGCGCAGCCCGCCCTCCTTCGGCGACAGGGATATGTTGCGCTCGGCGAACTGGAGGTAGCGGTTGATCGACTTCTCCGGCGCCGGCAGCATGATGTGATAGCCGCGTTCCGCGTCCAGCACGACGCGCGCGCCGAGCTGCTTGGCGAGCCGGCCGGACCGGACGCCGGCCGCCAGAACCACCTGGTCGAAGACATGACGGCCCGCATCGGTCACCAGCGCCGGCCTTCCCTCGGCGTCGAACGCGACCGTCTTCACCCGCTCGCGCTGCAACGTGCCACCCTTGGCCAGCACCGACTGGACAACGCTTTCCGTCAGCCGCCCCGGATTGAGGATGTTGCGCGAATCGGGAACGAAGATTCCCCGGATGAAGATCGGCGCCAGGTTCGGCTCGAGCTGCCGGATCTCGTCGGCGCCGAGCACGTCATACTTGCATCCGGCGCGGTCCATCATCTCGAGCTCGAAGGCGGACGACCGGAAGGACGCTTCCGTCTCATGCAGCTTGAGGCTTCCCGCCGCCTGAATCAGATCACCGCAGCCGGTCTCGCGGATGACGATGTCGTAGGCGTCCATCACGTGATGGAACAGGTTGCCCATCGCCATGCAGTTCTGCTCGACCCGGTGGCGCGCCGAGTTGGCGAGGAAGCCCATGAGCCAGGGCAGCAGACGCGGCACATACTGCCAGCGGAGGACCAGCGGGCTATTCGGGTCCATCAGCATCTTCGGGATGCGCTTGACGAGACCCGGCTTCGAGGACGGCATGACCGAGCTCTGACTGATCAGGCCCGCATTGCCGAAGGACGTACCCGAGCCCGGATCGTTCGGATCGAAGATCGTCACCTTGTGGCCGTCGCGCTGCAGGAAATGGGCGCAGCTCGCGCCGATCATCCCGGCGCCGATGACGGCGATATTCTGAGGCTTCACGTCCGCGCTCATCGGTCCACCGCATAGGGTGTGAGGTCGATGCCCGGATCGCGGCCGGCAACCAGGTCGGCGACGACGCGGCCGCTGATCGGCCCGAGCGACATGCCGATATGCCCGCCGCCGAAGGCGCAGATCACGTTGGCATCGCCGGGTATCGGTCCGAGAAAGGGCACCGAGTTCGGCGTCGAGGGGCGGAAGCCGAGCCAGGCGCTCTGCTCCTCCGGCTTGAGGTTGCTGACCGCGCGCGCGGCGCGCTTGATCATGCGCCTTGCCCGCGTGTAGTCCGGCGGCGCGTCGGTGCCGGCCAGCTCGACGCCGGTCGTCAGCCGCAGCCCGTGCTGCATGGGCGACAGGAACATGGTGTCCTCATAGACATTGACCGGGCGGCGCAAGCCGGGGTCGGGCTGCGGCAGCATAATGTGGTAGCCGCGCTCGGCGTCGAGCAGAACACGCGTGCCGAGCTGGCGCAGGAAGGTCTTCGACCAGGCGCCTGCGCTGATGACGAGGCTGTCGAAGTCGTCGCTGCCGCCGTCGGTCACCAGCCGCCGCGCCACGCCGTCCACGCGCTCGATCGTCCGTACCGGCCGCTTGACGATCCGCCCGCCCATCCGCCGGAAAGCGCCATGCAGCTCGGTCACCAACTTGCCCGGATGAAGGATGAAGCCGTTTTCCGGCAGCAGATAGGCATGCCGGAAGATCGGCGCGAGGCCGGGCTCCATCTGGCGGATCTGGTCCTGCGACAGCACTTCGAAATTGCGGCCGCAGCGCCGCAGCAGATCGAGGATCCATTGGGCCTTCTGCCAGCCGGCGTCCGTCTCGAACACGGTCAGCAGCCCGGTGTGGCTGATGTAGGACGCGGTCCCCGTCTCCCGGGCAAGCAGGCGGTAGGTGTCGTAGGCGTGGTCGAGCAGCGCCGCCTTGGCGCGCGCATTCGCCTCGACCCGCGACGGCGCGCCGTTCATCACCAGGCTGACGAGCCAAGGCGCGATCTGCGGCAGGTAACGCCAGCGGATCGTCAGCGGCCCGTACGGGTCGAGCAGCATCTTGGGCACGCGCTTCAGCACGTAGGGCGTCGCGGTCGGGATGATGCCGCCGGAGCTGATCACGCCCGCATTGCCCGACGACGTGCCGGTCCCGGGATCGCCCGGATCGAATAGGGTGACGTCATGCCCGTCGCGGCGCAGGAAGATCGCCGCGCTGATCCCCGTGATGCCGCCGCCGATGACGCCGACGCGGCGCGGGGCCGCTCCCCTCTCGCTACTCATCCGCACGCGCTCGCCCTGTGGAAGGGGCCGCTTTCGGCCCTCACTGCCGAATTACCGGAAAAATTCCGGCGCCGCCCCGCAAAAAATCGAATAGCTGCTAGTCGCTTATTTTGACGGATGTAATCGCGCGACGGAAGCCGATTGTCGGCCGGAGAAGCCTAGAACTCGTTCTGCCGCATCCAGCCCAGCAGCCCCTCGGCGGCGGCCTGCCAGCCATTGTCGAGCATCATCAGATGGCCGATGTCGTCGACGATGTGCAGCGGCGCGTCGAAGCTCCGCGCCGTCGCGCGCACGAAGGCGTCGGGAATAAGCACATCCTCCGCCGCCCCCATCACGAGCATCGGGCAGGGTTTCATATTCGCCGGGTTCGGCAGATCGCCGCCGAACATGTCGACCATCGCCTGCGCCGACTCGGGCCCCATGCGCGAAAGGTGGCGCATCGCCTGATCGGCGCCAAGCGACGCTGAGAACAGCGCATCCTGCATGGCCGCGGGCGAGCTCCAGCTCTGCCCGAAAGCCTGAATGGAGCCGATGCCGAAGGCCGCCGCCGGATTCCAGATCGCCATCGACAGGCTCGGCCCGGACAGCCCGCGCGGCGGCACGGAGGCCATCAGCACGGCGCCGGCCGCTGCCTCCCGCTCGAGATATTTCTGCACGACGAAGCCGCCCATGGAATGGCCGATCAGCAGCGGCGGCGCGGGCATCCGCTCGACGGCGTGGATCACGTCGTCGACATAGTCGGCGATCGAGCTGTCGTTCAGGCCCTCGCGGCCGTCGCTCGCGCCATGGCCGCGGAGGCTGAGCGCGTGCGCCGTGTAACCCCGCTCGGCGAACCACGACAAAAAATACTCGTCCCAGCACCACGCGCCGGCAAAGGCGCCGTGAATGAACAATAGCGGCGTCGCCTGCGTGGGCTCGGGCGCCCGGCGGGTAATCAGCTCAAGCCTCTCCAGATCGATGCGGGTCACGCGCCGAAGCCTCCGGGCATCGTGGGACAAAGTCGTCGGTCATACAGCCGGGGCAACGCTTCGTCACGTCGCGATTTTCGCGCACAGGTCCCATCACGCCGCCCGCCAACGACACGGTTAGTCAATAATTTGAAATATTTGATGAATATCGTTGCTCGCCTATTCATTGTATCCGTGACTTTATATTTCGAAATCAATAGATTTATTTAAGGCATTGCCGGAAGACGGTGATGAAGGCTGGGACGGCGGCACGGGGCCGGCGAGCGTTCGGCGTGGAGACTTGCTCGTTTACCACACTGAAACGCATGGCGCTCTAGGATTCGTTCATGCGGCGCCGAATAAGAGCCTCGCGGGGGAAGTAGTCAGAGCGATGAATTATCAGAAGATTCGCAGCCTGCCGACGATGTTCTACGCCCAGGCGGAGCGCTACGGCGACCAGCCGTTTCTTTGGCGCAAGCATTCCAAGGCGTGGCAGCCGCTCACCTGGAAAGAGGTGGCGGAGCGGGCACGGGCCCTCGCCGCGGGCCTGCGCGGGCTCGGGGTCGGCAAAGGAGACCGGGTCACCCTGGTCGCGGAAAACCGGCCGGAATGGCTGATCGCCGACCTCGCAATCATGACGGCCGGCGCCATCACGGTGCCCGCCTATACGACCAACACGATCACCGACCACCTGCACATCTTGTCCGACAGCGGCTCGAAATGCGCCATCGTCTCGACCGCGGCGCTGGCGGAGGCGCTGCTTCCCGCCGCGGCCCAGACAGCGTGCGTCGAGCATGTGATCACGATGGAGCCGCCGGTGATGCCGGTCCCGGAGGGTGTGCGCGTCGCCGCCTGGGACGGCCTGCTGGCGGACGGCCGGAACGCCCCGCTCAGCCCCTGCACGACGAGCCAGATCGCCCGTACCGACACCAGCTGCATCATCTACACCTCGGGCACCTCGGGTAAGCCCAAGGGCGTGATGCTCAGCCACGGCGCCATCCTCTGCAACTGCATGGGCGCGGAGGACCTCGTGCGCCGCCTGCCGCAGTTCGAGGACAACGGCGAGGTGTTTCTCTCCTTCCTGCCGCTGTCGCATGCCTATGAGCATACGGCGGGCCAGTTCCTGCCGATCGCGATCGGCGCGCAGATCTATTACGCGGAAGGGATCGACAAGCTGACGGCCAACATCGCGGAGGTCCGGCCGACGGTCATGACCGCCGTGCCGCGGCTTTACGAAGTCATTCACGCGCGCATCCGCCACGGCGTCGAGCGTGCCAGCGGTCTGAAGCGCTTCCTGTTCGAAGAGACGATCCGGCTCGGGCGGAAGGCCTATGAGACGCCGGGACGCCTGTCGCTCTGGGAGCGTGCGGAAAACGCCCTGCTGAACCGCCTCGTGCGGGAAAAGGTGAAGGAGCGTTTCGGCGGCCGCCTCAAGGCCTTCGTGTCGGGCGGCGCGCCGCTCAACTACGATATCGGCGTCTTTTTCGTGGCGCTCGGCATGCGCATCCTGCAAGGCTACGGCCAGACCGAGTCCGCGCCGGTGGTCAGCTGCAACCTCTTTCCCCGCAACAAGCTGCGCACGGTCGGGCCGCCCTTTCCCGGCGTCGAGGTCAAGATCGCCGAGGACGGCGAGATTCTCGTCCGCGGCGAGCTGGTGATGCAGGGCTATTGGAACAATCCCCAGGCGACCGCCGAAACGATCCGCGACGGCTGGCTGCACACCGGCGACATCGGCCGCTTCGACGAGGACGGCTATATCCAGATCACCGACCGCAAGAAGGACATCATCGTCAACTCGGGCGGCGACAACCTGTCGCCGGCCCGGGTCGAGGGCATGCTGACGGCGACGCCCGAGATCGGCCAGGCCATGGTCTATGGCGACAAGCGGCCCCATCTCGTCGCCATCATCGTGCCCGACGCGGATTTTCTGGCCGCCTGGTCGAAGCGCAACGGCAAGGGCAATGACCTCGCCGGCGCGGCGCGCGACGAGGCGCTTCACAAGGAGCTGCTCGAGGCGGTCGAGCGCGTGAACAAGAATCTCTCGGTGATCGAACGGGTCCGGCGCATCCTGGTCGCACCGGAAGCGTTCACCATCGAGAATGAGATGATGACACCAACGCTAAAGCTCCGGCGGCATATCATCACGAACCGCTACCGCGACGCGCTGGAACGGCTCTACGGCCGATGACCGATCCGGCGCCGGCAACCAACTGTGACCCTATGACGCGAACGGCGGCCGCTGCGACATGAGAGCTGGCAAGGCCACGATCCTGTTCAGCGCAGCCTTCCTGCTCGCCGGTGCCGCCTACGGGTCGGGCGCCGCCCAGACGGGCGCGGACGAAACGCCGTCGGACCGCGTTTTGAAACAGTCGGTGCTGAGCCGCGCCCTCGACGCGCGCGCCGGCTTTTTCGCCGATATCCGGCTCGACGTCATCGGCGGTGACGCGCTGCTGACCGGCCGCGTCGCGACGCTGCAGGAAAAGGCGAAGGCGTCGGCGCTCGTCCGCAGCGTTCCGGGCATCGAGACCGTCATCAACGAGATCTATGTCGGCCGGACCGACGACATCAAGCGCATCACCAGCGACCTGTTGGTCGAGCGGCGGATCAGCAAGGCCATGCACGACGTGTTCGGCGCGCAGATGCCGAAGATCAACTGGCGCGTCACGAACGGCATCGCCTACGTCTTCGGCCAGGCCAAGTCGGAGTGGGAACACAACAAGGCGCTGGCGGTGATCAAGCAGACGCAAGGCGTGGCGCAAGTCGTCGATCACCTCAAGACGACGCCAGTCGGCGGCTAGGTCCGGTGGGCGTCAGTCCGTCGACAGGCCGGTCGCCTGCGCGCGGCGATGCGCCGACCAGCTCTGCGCCTCGATAAAGACGCGCCGGATCTGCGGGTACCGCGCCTTGATGGTCACCTCCAATTCGGAGATCGCGGCCTCGACCTCGTTCGAGGACAGCGCGTCGCGGAAATCGACGCTGAGATTGAGGAGCACATCCTCCGGTCCGAGATGCATCGTCAGGACCTCGTTGGTCACGGCGATGCGGGGATCGCTCTTGAGCAACGCCTGGATCGTCGCCTTGATCTCGGGATACACGCTTTCGCCGATCAGCAGGCCCTTGCTTTCCCGCGCGAGCAGCGCCGCGGTACCCGCCAGAATCAGCGCGATGATGATCGAGGCGACGCCGTCGAGGACCGGCAACTCGAGATAATCCGCCAGGCCGATGCCGGCGATCGCGACGACAAGGCCCAGCATCGCGGCGCTGTCCTCGAACAGCACGGTGAACACAGTCGGGTCCTTGCTGCGGCGGATCTCACTGACGATGCCGAACTTCCGATTCCGCTGGCGGAAGGCCTTGAGCGCGACCGTGAAGGGAACGGCCTCGATCGCGAGCGCCGCGCCGAGCACGATATAGTTCACGTAGATGTTGGTGATAGGCCGCGGCGCCCGGATCTTTTCCACGCCCTCGTAGAAGGAAACGCCGGCGCCGACGCCGAAGACGAGTATCGCGACGACAAAGGTCCAGAAGTAGAGCTCCATGCCGTAGCCGAAGGGGTGCTGTTCGTCGGGCGGCCTCGCCGACCGCCGGATGCCGTGCAGCAGCAGCCACTGGTTGCCGCTGTCGACGAGAGAGTGGATCGCCTCGCTCAGCATCGCCGAGCTGCCCGTATACGCGGCGGCGCCGAACTTGGTCGCGGCGATCAGGAGATTGCCGCCCAAGGCCGCGTAGATCACACGTTTCGAGGTAAGCGAGGCCATGCCGCGTTGAGAATATCGTAACGGCCCCGGACGCCCTATGCGCCCGAGCCGTGATACGCCCGATACCAGTCAACGAAGCGCGGCAATCCGACGTCGATCGGAACCGTGGGCTTGAAGCCGAAATCCCGCGTAGCGCTCTCGATATCGGCGTAGGTCTCCTTGACGTCGCCCGGCTGCATCGGCGCGTATTCGATCGTAGCGCGCTGGCCGAGCGCCGTTTCGAGAAGCTCGACGAAACGCCCGAGCGGCTCCGACTTGTGGTTGCCCAGATTGTAGACCCGGTGCGGCGCCGTCTCGCCGTCATCCGCCGGCGGCTTCGCGAGACAGCCCAGAATGCCCTGCACGATATCGTCGATGTAGGTGAAGTCGCGCTTCATGTCGCCGTTGTTGAAGAGCTGGATGGGTCGCCCCTCGGTGATCGCCCGTGCGAAGATGTAGGCGGCCATGTCGGGCCTGCCCCACGGACCATAGACCGTGAAGAAGCGCAGCCCGGTCGCCGGAATGCGGTAGAGATGGCTATAGCAGTGCGACATGTGCTCGTCCGCTTTCTTGGTCGCGGCGTAGAGCGAGATGGGCGTGTCGGTCCGGTCGTCGGTCGAGAACGGGATCTTGGTATTGCCGCCGTAAACGGAGGACGAGCTGGCGTAAACGAAATGCTCCAGCCCCTCCAGCCGGCGGCAGAACTCGAGCATGACGATCTGGCCGAGCAGGTTCGCGTGGACATAGGCGTAGGGGTTTTCCAGCGAGTAGCGCACGCCGGCCTGCGCGGCGAGATGCACGATCCGCGTGATCTCGGGATGCTTGGGCGACAGGGCCTCCATCGCCGCACGGTCGGCGATGTCCGCATGTTCGAAGGAAAAGGCGTTGTGCCGGAGCAGCCGGTCGCGGCGGGCCTCCTTGAGCCGGACGTCGTAATAGTCGTTGAGGCTGTCGACGCCGATCACCCGCTCTCCCCGGGCCAGCAGGGCCTCGCATAGGTGATAGCCGATAAACCCGGCGGCGCCGGTGACCAGGATCGCCATTCTGTTACTCCAACCTCCGAACGGACCCGCACCATATAGCGTGGCTTTGCCGGAGATACACCCTTCCGATTCGGCGGCGCCCGACTGGGGTCGGAAAGGGCGGTAATTTCCCAACCGCAGGCCCGGAACCCGCGCAACAAAGCGCCCCCGAGTCACCGGAATCCGCAGAATTGTTGCGAATTTGCGACCAATCCCCCTTCCGCTTTGAAATATGGCCCTCAACCGCTACTTTCTAGGGACCAAGGGAGGTTCGCTCTAACAATGGCGCAAGCGGCGGTAACGCTCGACGACAAATATGCCCTTGAAAGCGGCCGGGTCTTCCTGACCGGCACCCAGGCGCTGGTCCGCCTGCCGATGATGCAGCGGCGGCGCGACGAGGCGGCCGGGCTGAATACCGGTTGTTTCATCTCCGGCTATCGCGGATCGCCGCTCGGCGCGCTCGACCAGCAACTCTGGCACGCGCGGACCTTCCTGGAAAAGCACCGCATCCACTTCCAACCCGGCGTCAACGAGGACCTCGCCTGCACCGCGCTCTGGGGCACGCAGCAGCTCAACCTGTTCCCCGGCAGCCAGTATGATGGCGTGTTCGGCATGTTCTACGGCAAGGGGCCGGGAGTCGACCGCTCGGGCGACGCGCTGCGCCACGCCAATCTGGCGGGCACCGACCCGAAGGGCGGTGTCCTCGTGCTCGCGGGCGACGACCACACCTGCAAATCCTCGACCACCGCGCATCAGACCGAGTTCGCCTTCGTCGACGCCATGATTCCGGTGCTCAACCCGTCAGGCGTGCAGGAGTTCCTCGACCTCGGCGTCTATGGCTGGGCGATGTCGCGCTACAGCGGCTGCTGGGTCGCCTTCAAAGTCGTCGGCGAAACCGTCGACAGCTCCGCCTCGGTCCATGTCGATCCGCACCGGGTCGAAATCGCGCTGCCCGACGACTTCGAGATGCCGCCGGGCGGCCTCGGCATCCGCTGGCCCGACGGCTGGCTCGACCAGGAAGAGCGGCTGCACCGTTACAAGCTCTACGCCGCGCTCGCCTTCGCGCGGGCCAACAAGCTCGACAAGACGGTCATCGACAGCAAGAAGCGCCGCTTCGGCATCGTCACTTGCGGCAAGTCCTATCTCGATGTCCGACAGGCGCTGGACGACCTCGGCATCGACGAAGCCTACGCCGCGGAGATCGGGCTTTCCGTTTACAAGGTCGGCATGACCTGGCCGCTGGAGCGCGACGGCGTCCGCCGCTTCGCCGAAGGCCTGGAAGAGATCCTGGTCATCGAGGAAAAGCGCGCGCTGATCGAGAACCAGCTCAAGGAACAGCTTTACAACTGGCGCGCCGACGTGCGGCCGGTGGTGAACGGAAAGTTCGACGAGCAGCGCAACCGGATCCTGCCGTCGAACGGCGAGCTGACTCCGGCGCAAATCGCCCGCGTCATCGCCCAGCGGATCAAGCGCTTCCACACCAGCCCGCGGATCGAAGAGCGTCTGGCCTTCCTGGAGGAACAAGAACGCGCGCTCGCCGGCCGCGATCCCGGCATCGTCCGGACGCCCTATTTCTGCTCCGGCTGTCCGCACAACAGCTCGACAAAGGTCCCGGACGGGAGCCGCGCGCTCGCCGGCATCGGCTGCCATTACATGGCGCAATGGATGGACCGCAACACCGCGACCTACACCCATATGGGCGCCGAAGGCGTGCCCTGGGTCGGCCAGGCGCCGTTTACCGAGACCAAGCATGTTTTCGCCAATCTCGGCGACGGCACCTATTTCCACTCCGGCATTCTCGCGATCCGCATGGCGGTCGCGTCGCGCGTCAACATCACCTACAAGATCCTGTTCAACGACGCGGTCGCGATGACCGG
>CAZPFL010000177.1:0-10855 GCA_964585785.1 uncultured Rhodospirillaceae bacterium | reverse complement strand
TTCCGGCTCGGGTTCCGGCTCCGGCTCGGGTTCCGGTTCGGGCTCCGGCTCCGGTTCGGGCTCCGGCTCGGCGTCGAGCACTTCGAGCTCATGCTCATCAGCCGGCTGCACCTCGTCCGTCAGCTCCAGAGGCTCTTCCTCCACGGGCTCCGGCTGGGGCTCAGGCTCAGGCGCGGCCTTCGCCTGGGGCGCGGCATTGTCGTCGCTGTCCTCGGAAATGATCTTCCGGATGGAAGCAAGGATTTCCTCCATCGACGGTTCTTGCTGCTTGCCTGCCTCGCTCATGGTCTGCTCATCCCGACTGTTCGCTCATTCAAACGATTGCCAACGCGGGTACGGAACCCCTCGTTGTCACTTTTTGTTGTCCGAAGGCTTGCCCTCGGTCGTGCCGGCATCGTCGCCAAGCCCCCACAGCTTGTCGCGAACCGCCTTATAGTGATGCTCCGGGTCGTAGTATTGTGTGTTGAGGCTGAGTGATTGGGCCGTCAGTTGGCCGATCGCCGACAAGACCTGGTACTGCGCGACGATTTCGTCGCGCTCGGCGCTGACCAGATTGACCTCCGAATTCAGCAGCTCCTGCTCCGCGTCCAACACGTCGAGCACGGTACGCGATCCGACCAGCGACTCCTGGCGCACGCCCTCGAGCGCGATCCGGTTCGAGCGCACCGCCGCGTTGAGCGACTGAATTTGCGCCCGCGCGCTGACCAGCGACTCCCAGGCGTTCACCGCCTGCTCCGTCGCCGAGCGTTCCGCCTCGATCAGCAGAAGCCGGTTGCGGCCGACGACCTGTTTGGCCTGGCGCACCTGGCTGGAGACGGAGCCGCGCTGATACAGCGGCACGGTCAGCTGCGCGATGATGCTGCCCGCGTCGCTTGTCGTACCGGGCGAGAACTGGTTCACGCTGCGGCCGCCCGTCCCCACGATGTCGACTTTCGGCAGCAGGTCACTCTCCACCACCGACACATTGTCGCGCGCGGCGCGCTCGTCGTAGTCGGCCGCCAGGACGGACGGGTTCTCCTTGCGCGCGGCATCGATGGTTCCCTGCCGCGACGTCGGCAGCCGCTTGACCGCGTCGGGCTTGGCCAGGTTTTCGGGCAGCTTGCCGATGATCTGCTCATAGACGCCGCGGCTGATCTGGAGCGCGCCTTCGGCCTGGACGCGGGACGCGCGCGCGCTTGCCAGACGGGCTTCCGCCTGAGAGACGTCGGTGCGCGTCACCTCGCCCACGTTGAAGCGGTCGCGGGTCGCTTCGAGCTGGCGCGACAGCACCCGCTCGTTGTTGATGTTGAGCTGGACCACGGATTGATCGCGGTAGACGTTCAGGTAAGCCTGCACCGCGTTCAGCAGCACGCCCTGCTCGGTGATGCCGAGCCGCGCCCGGGCGGCCCGCACCGTGTTCTCGGCGCGCTTGACGTCGGCGACGGTGCCGCCGCCGGAATAAATATTTTGGGTGACCTGGAGATCACCCGAATACAAGCCGCGCTGCTTGACGCCGGCGACGCCCGTGCCGCTGCTGGCGTTGTAGCCGCCACTGCCCACGATCGCGACATTCGGGCGCCAGCCCGACAGCGCCTGCGGCACCGCTTCGTCGGACGCACGCAGGTTCGCCCGCTCCGCCTGCAGTGTGGGATTGTTCTGGTAAGCCATGATCATCGCTTCGAGCAGCGTGTCCGCCCGCGCGGCGTTCAAGAAGCCCACCATGGCGCAACCGGCAACGGTTGCCAAAAGCATCGCGCGCGACCATCGCCCACCCGGCTGACCAGCCCGCGCTCGCCGCTCCCCTTGTCCTTTTCTCACCTTCAACCTTCTAGCCAGTGTCCGACACCTTTGTCGTATTCCTTCAGGCTTCGCCCGCGCAACTTTCCGCGCCTGCCGCTCGGCGATCACGCCCGTTGCGGCAATGCCGGCCCCGACGCCGCGCTTCCACAACGCAGCATCGCACCCGGCCAACGGATGCGCCTGACGAATAGCCCACGATCCTACACCCCCTATCGGACAGCCGCAGCAACCACGGCAATGCGTATCTTTCCCCCTTTGATCGCATCCGTGAAATAAGACCACAAAATGTTGACGGCGGACAGCCCTAAAACACAAAACCTGCCGATTTAATGAACCCGGGCAGAACGGGCGTATTGGCGTCGAACAGCGTACGATGGGAAACGGAGCCGCCGCGGCGCTGCATGAGCGTGGCCCGCCCCGGACCGTCCTCATGGGAGATCACCGCTACAATTCTGCCGTTTTCGGCGAGTTGGTCAATGATGGCGGGCGGCACCTCGGCGACCGCGCCGTCGAACAGCACGAGATCGTAGGGCGCCTCGTCGGGCCAGCCTTTCTCGAGCGGCCCCTCGACCACGACCACGTTGTCGGCGCCGAGGTTGGACAGCAGCGCCTGCGCCTTCGCCGCGATCCCCGAGTCGCACTCGAGCGCGAAGACGGCGCTGCACAGCCGCGCCAGCACCGCCGCGGAATACCCCGTGCCGCAGCCGACGAGCAGCGCGGCCTCGTTCGCGCCCGGCAGGGCTTCCTGCAGCAGGCGGCCGAAGACCATCGGCTCCATCAGGTAGCGGCCGCCGCCGAGCGGCAGGTCCTCGTCGATATAGGCGACGCTCGCGAGGGTCTCCGGCACGAAGCGCTCGCGCGGGACGGCGCCCAGCGCGGCCACGATCGACGGCTCGGTGACCCGGTTCGGGCGCAGCTGACATTCGACCATGTTCCGTCGCGCTCTGGCGAAATCCATGGCAGCCCTTCTCCCCCTCTTGCGACGGATGCGTGTCCCGGCAGGCCGCCGGGACGATGCGAGCGTTATAGCCTCACGGGATGGCGAAAACAATCCGCGGCGGAAGGCCGCCCAGCCGCTTGACCGGCCTCGGGACGCCCCGTATACCACGCCCTGTCGCGCCGCCGCGGCCCGGTGGCAGAGTGGTTATGCAGAGGACTGCAAATCCTTGTACGTCGGTTCGATTCCGGCCCGGGCCTCCAGATTTCCCCCACAAGGTCGTGACGCCGCAGCGCATCGCCGAAACGGCTTTCGGTCGCCGTGAAGCGGCGCTCCGCATTTACCGCAACAAGCGCGCAGCCTCAGTCCTGGGCGGGCTCGACGGCCCTCAGGTTGGTCACGCTCGGTTTGCGCATGACGAGCCGGCTGAAGCTCCAGAGCTCGGCGGCGCGGCCCTGCGCGTGGCGGTTGGCGATGCGTTTCGCCGCCTCGTCGTCCTCGCTCTTGAAAAAGATGAAGCGCTCGGCGCGCCCAAGCGAGTTCAGCAGCAAGAGTCGGTAGTCCATGGGCTTTCCTCCACCGATAACGCTAAGTCTCGGTTTCGGCACGGACAATTGCCCATGGGGTCTAGTTCTTTCAGGGGTCTCGGGCCGGTCGCGGACGGCGGACGAGACCGGATGCGGCGGCTGGTCCCGGCCCGTCGCCATCGGAGAAATTGCGCCGGCCCAACGGACCAAGTAGAACCAGCCCGATCCGTGCCATGCGCCGGCGCCCGACGCCGCCGCGGCATGGCCGCGACACCCGAGAGGAGCCTCATGGCCAACGGCAAGCTCGGCGATTTTCTGACCCGCTACGACCCGCAGCTGCGGATTCTCTGCCGGCTGGCATTCGTGCTCAGCGTCATCGCCGTCATCGTTCTCTCGCTGCTGCCGGGCCCCCTGATGCCGCATTTCCGGCTGTCCGATAAGATTTGCCACTTCCTGGCCTATTGCGAGACGGCGGCGGCGGGTTGGCTGGCCTTCCGCATGGTCGCCGCGCGCAAATTCGTGCTGCCGGGCCTCGTCCTGCTCGGCGGCGCGCTCGAGCTCCTCCAGCATTTCGTGCCGGGACGAAGCACGGACATTTTCGATTTCACGGTGAACTGCCTGGGCGTGGCGGCGGGTTACGGCCTGGCGCGCCTGATCGAGACGGTCTGGCAAGCGCCGGCCGGGGCCGCGCGCCCCTGAGCGCACCGGCCCGGCACGGCCGATCGAGCCTTACAGCGAGTTGAGCGTGGCCTTCGCCTCGGCGACCACGTCGGCGTTGCCGCCGGACGCGACCGCCTTCTCGAGGTAGCGCCGCGCGTCCTGGGTGTTGCCGGATTTGTAATAGGCCATGCCCAGGTGGAAGTTGATGTCGGCGTTCTCCGGCCGGCTATCGACCGCCTTGGTGAGGAAGACGACCGCCAAGTTGTAGTCGCCCTTGCGGTAGTGCAGCCAACCCAGCGTGTCGAGGTAGAACGGATTCTCGGAATTCTGGAAACGCTCGGCAAGCTGGAGCGCGTTATCCAGGTCCTTCGCATCCTTGTATTTGAAATCCGCGACCAGCGCCGCGAGGTTGTTGGCCGCCAGATCGAGCTTGGGATTGTGCTGCAGCACGGCCCGGTAGGTCTTGATGGCGCCGTCGATATCCTTCGTCGCCTGCTGCGCCGACGCTAGGGTCAGCTGCAGGGTGGCGTCGTGCGGGGCGTGCGCCAGGCCCTGCTTGAGCACGGCGATCGCGCGCGCATGCTTGTTCTCCGCCGTCATCAGCCGGCTGAGGTTGAGATAGGGAAGCGTCCAGTCCTGCCGCAGCTGCGTCGCCGCGACGAAGGACTGCTCCGCCTTCGGGCCGATCTTCTCGTAGGCGTAGACCTCGCCCAGAAGGTTGTAGGCGTAGACGTCCTTCGGCGCCCCTTTGATCCGGTCCTTGAGCAGCTGGACCGCCTCTTCCGGCTGCTTCAGCGCCAGATAGGACTGCACCACGCCGGTCAGGGCCGGCGTCGATTTCTTGTCGGCCGTCAGGCCCTGGCGGAAGGCGTCCAGCGCTTCGACATGCCGGCCTTCGGCCTGATAGACCCGGCCCATCGCGACATAGCCCCGCGACTTGTCCCCGTCGATCTGGAGCATGTGCTTGGCCGTCAGCAGCGCCGGCTGCAGCTTCCCCTGCGCGAGCAGGATCTCTTCCCGCAGGCGCAACGCCGGCAGCGAATCCGGCGAGCGTTCGAGGATCTCGTCGACCAGCGCGACCGCGCGGTCGGGGTTGCGCTGCTCCACATAGATGCGGGCCAGCGTGAGCCGCGCCCCTTCGTTGCGCGGATCGCTCCTCAGCAGCAGCTTGAGATTCTCCGCCGCCAGGTCCACGTCGCCGCCGCGCAGATGCGCGTCCGCGAGCAGGCCCAGCGCCTCGACATTTCCCGGGTTGTCGCGCAGCACCTGCCGCAGGTCGGTAATCGCCTGGTCGCGCTTGTCCTGGCCCAGCAGCAGCCGCGATTGGAGGATCAACGCCTCGGCATTGCCGCCGTCGTCGGCGAGCACCTGCTTCACCAGCGCGGCCGCGCCGGCGGTGTCGCCCTTGACCAGCCTGAGCCGGGCGAGGCCCGTCCGCGCCCGGATCACCGTCGGCTTCGCCTTCGATTCGCCCTCGATCGCATGCAGCGCCGCTTCGGCCTTGTCGAGCTGGGCATGCTTCACATAGAGGTCGACCAGGCCGAACTTCAGGTCGTCCTCGTTCGGCGCCGCCTTGATGAAGGTCTTCAGCGCGCCTTCGGCCTGTTCAATGCTGCGCTGGTTGGACAGGAAGTCGATCAGGACGAGCTTCGCCTTGTCGCTCTTCGGCATCGCGGCGACCATGTCGCGCAGCACCTTCTCCGCGTCATCCTTCTTGCCGAAAGCGACGAGGAAGCGCGCCAGGTCAGTGCGGTAGGCGACGTTGCTCGGCTCGATCGCGAAGAGCTCCCGATAAACCGCCTCGATCCCCGCGATATCCTTCTGCCGCCGGTACAGCTCGATCAGGAGCATCCGCAGCGCCGTCTCTTTCTTGTTGGCGGCGGTGGCTTTCTTCAGCAGCGCAATCGCCTCGGGTGCCTTGTTTTCCTTCTCGAGCACGCCGACCAGCACGGAGGTCGCGGCGACGTCGTCCGGCCGCTTGCCGAGCGCGAACATCGCTTCCTTGCGGGCGTCCTCGAGCTTGTTCTGGCGCAGATAGACGGCGCCGCGCAGCGCGTGCCCGTCGATGTTCTGCGGCTCGACGGCTAGCGCCTTTTCCGCCTTCGCGAGCGCCTTATCGATGTCGCCCGACATCAGGTAGATGCGGCCGATATGCAGGTTGGCCCCGACGTGGGAATCCTTCTGCTCGAGCACCGACTGGAACGCGCCGAATGCGCCGCGATAGTCGCCCTGCTTTTCGGAGATCAGGCCGAGGTAATACAGCGCCTCGACATTCAGCGGGTTGATCTGCCGCGCGTTCTTCAGCTCGAGCGCGGCCTTGCGGTAGTCACCCGCCTCGTAGAGCGCCTTGCCGCGGTCGAAATAGGCCTTCTCACGCTCCTCCGCGCCGTCGCACGCAACGAGCGCCAGCGGGATTAGAAGCGCAAGCAGCCAGCGCACGGCCAAGCGCGCCGTGCGGCGGGCGCCCGTCTTGCCCTGCATGGTCGCGGTCGAAAAATCAGTCGAAAACGCAGTCATATGGTGCCCCCACACTCCACGAAAAGTCCGGCAACCCGCCAGGAGAATATATTTCTTGGCCACGCTCTTGGGGGAATATCTGCCGGTTAATCGGTGTATTTCGGTTTACTCCTAAATGGTTAGCTGGCTCGCCGCTTGTCCGCGCCAAGCCGTCGCCAGGCCCCTCCCCGGACCTCGCCAACCACCCCTCTGTTTGGCCGTGCTAAACCTGTCTACGCCCGAGCGGCAAAGGATGTTCCGGCCCGTTGCCGGACGCGCCGCCGGACCGTTCCGGCTTTTCGGCGGCGTTCGCCGGCTTCTTTGCGCCCCGGCGGTAGCCGCTCAGTGTTTTTCGGACCTGCCCGATCACGAACAGCATCTCGGACATGCGGGCGCGGAGCAGGTCGTTCCAGCCCTCGTCCAGCGGCTCGCTTTCCGCCATCTGCTCCAGACGGCGGAGGATGTTGTTGAACTTCACGACCGCGGCGTAGGTCGTGAGCACTTCCGTCGCGACGTCGCCGCCGAGCTTCCGCAGATCTTCCAGCACGCCCTGCGGCTCGTCGAAGCCGGTAACCCGCATGCCGCGGATGTCGTCGAGCTCGAGCCCCTGCTTGTGCTTGATGCGATCGGCGACGTGGGTGTTGGCCTGCTGCAGGACGCTGGTGATGTAGTCGAGGCTGTCGACGATCTCGCCGGCCCGCGCCCGGGCCGCCTCGAGATCGGGCGACGGCAGCGGGCTCTTCTTCAACGCCTGCACGACCGAGGCCGACGGCTCCAGGCGCTGGACGCTGCCGGGCTCCTGCCACCAGACCGGGTTGGTCGCGACCGGCGGCGGATCTTTCTTCGGGTGGCCGTCCTCGGTTTTCGGCTCGAAGGACGGCTCGGCGCGTGCGCCGCGGTCCGCCTGCGGACGGTCCTTTTCCGCGCCGCGCTCCGGCACCGGAGGCTTCGGCGGCGCCATCTCGAGCCGCGGCTCCGGACTGTCGCGGCGTTCGGCCCGCAGCTCCGCCGGTTCGCGCGGCGCCTCGGGTTGGGGCGTGACCACTTTCGGCGGCTGGGGCGGTTCGGCCGGCCTGACCGGCTGCGACCGCAGCTGCGGCTCCGCGAGCTTGGGCGCTTCCGGTTTCGCCGGCGCGGCCTTGGGCGCCTGCGGCTGCGCGCTTTCGCGCGACAGCGGCAGATTCAGCTCGATGCCGGCGACCGGCACCTTCTCGGTCTGGCGGGCGGGCTCGGTCTGACGGGCGGGCGGCGCGTCGTCCTCGGACACCCGCGACCGCAGCACGGCCGCGGCGTTGACGGCCCGCTTGCGCAGCAGCGGATGCTGGGCGCGGAGCCGGGGTTCGCGCTTGGGCTCCTGATCCTCGATCGGCGGCGTCGCCTTCAGCTCGCGCAGGAAGGCCGCCGTCTGCTCCTCCGCGGACTCGTACGAATCTTCTTCCTCGTCCCGGCCAGCCGGCTTACGCGTGACCGTGCGATGGTAGACGCGGCTTGCCAGGTAGCCGCAGAACAGCACGATGGTCGAGACGACCATCAAGGGCAAAACGTAATCTTCGAGAATTCGGAAGTAGCGGTCGATGTAGTCGCCCGACAGGCTGATCTGGACCGCGTAGGCACGCGCAATACTCAGCAAAAACACTGCGCCAACGATTTGGATCGTCCGAAGCAAGCGCATGTCTTTTATTCGCTCAATACTGCCTTGGCGTGCGGAATAGTATCAACAAATGGTGACCATTCCAAGAAATTCGCGAATCGCGACATTGTCAGAATCTTTCCCCGTTTATCACGAGAATTAGCAAACACGCGATCGCAGAATATTTCAACACCCTATTGATATTCAAGGCGCTTTCCTTCTTCTTATCTGCCTCGTATTGGCCGTTGCTGTCCTTGTTGAGCAGGAATTCCGTGACGTAGAACAGAACCAAGAGCCGGAACAGGATCTCGCCAACGGGATATTGCGCGATGAAATTGGACGTTAAATTGGGCACCACTAAGGCAAAGAACACGATCAGCAGATCCTGCGGCGTCACCCGGAACAGGTCGCGCCGGGTGACCCGGATGCCCAGCACCAGCACGATCGACATCACGATCAAAAGCCCGTCGACGGTCAGGTAATTGACCCAGTAGGTGTCCGGCCGCTCGGCGAGCATGAAGACGATCAGCACGCTCGACATGTACACGCCGGCGCGGCTGAGCCAGCGGTGGCTGCCGCGCAGCAGCAGGCTGCCGGCGATCAGCGCGCAGACCGACGCCACGGCAATGACGACGAAGTCGCGCTGCAGCTGGCCCACCACGAAGGCGCCGACGATGAGGAAGAAGACGATGCAGACGGTCAGCGTATGCGCGACGGCGTCGGGCAGCCAATCCAGCCGGCGAAGCCAGGAATTCCGCCGCTGCAGCTCGGCCTCCTGCCCCACCGTCAGGCGATGCAGCCGCCAGCCGGTCGACTTGGCGAGACCGATCGCCGCGACCACGACGAGGCAGAAGCCCGCATAAACCGAGACGACCAGGATGTCCGAGGCGTAGCGCAGGTAGAAGCCGGCGCAGATCAGGCCGCCATGCAGCAGGTAGATCAGCGAGACCGCCTCGTATTGCCGGAAGCCCAGGTCGAGCAGCTGATGGTGGATATGCCGGCGATCCGGGCTGAAGGGCGACCCTCCGGCCGCGATCCGGAGCGTCATCACCCACAGCGTGTCGAGGATCGGCAGGCCCAGCAGCAGCAGCGGCAGCGCCGGGCTGAGCGCCTGGTTGACCCGCTCGACCAGGAAGATCGTGAGCGCGGCGGTGATGAAGCCGAGGAACTGGCTGCCCGCATCGCCGAGGAAGACGATCGCCGGATGGGTGTTGTAGCGGAGGAAGCCGAGAATCCCCCCCATCACGGTGAGCGCGAGAAGCAGCACCGCCGTGTGGTTCGACTGATAGGCCAGGAAGGCGATCATCGCGAGGGTGAGCAGCGTGCAGCCCGCCGCGAGGCCGTCCAAGCCATCCGTCAGGTTGATCGCGTTGGTGACCCCGAGCACGATCAGGGCGGTCGCCGGATAGGCGATCCAGACCGAAACCGGATCGAGCCCAGCGAAGGGGTAGTGGCTGAGCACGACGCCGCCGTGGATCGCGATGCCGAGCGCGACGATCTGGCCGATCAGCTTGACCCGGTAGTCCAGATCCTTGATGTCGTCCCACAGCCCGAACAGGAAGATCACCAGCGCCCCGGACAGGACGGCCGACATCGCCGCGTCCTTGGGCAGCCACATGATGATCGGCAGCAGGATGCCCGAGGCAATCGCCAGGCCGCCGCAGCGGGGCACCAGCTCGGTGTGGATCTTGCGGGCGTCCGGTACGTCCAGCAGGTGCATGGGCGCGGCCAGGCGCATCAGCGGCGGGACCAGGACCATGGTGACGAACAGGGCGCTGATAAAGCTAAAAGCCAGGATCATCGGATACCGGTCGGCCCCTCAAAACTTGCCGCTCGGCGCGTATCGCCATGCGCAAGTTGCGTAAAACGCGATTTCGTCGGACGCCTCGCCGGTCCACGCCTCCATGACGCGCGGCACATATTCGCGCCCGCTGCCCGCCCATCCCGGTAGCGCCTTAATAACAGACTTGTGCGAACCGTAAAATGCCCCCTTCCGACTAGCTCAGGACGGCACAAAGCGCGGCAACAGCGGATAGATCCGGCGCATGAAGTCGCCCAGGCGCTGGTCCGCCGCGGATTCGGGCTCGTCGCGGCCGAGCGGCGTGACGAGCCGGACCAGCGCCCCGTCCGTCCGGCTCCGCGTCAGCCCGTCCCAGAACAGGTACCATTTGACCAGGTACTCGTTGGTCATATGCCGGCCCCGCTGGGCGAACCAGTAATAGACCACCTGGCGCAGGGTGCCCTTGGCGATCACCGCCCGGTTGACGACCAGATCGCCGTTGCCCGTCGCGACCCCCTTGACCGGCACCTGCCGCAGCGACTCGATCTCCCAGCCGCCGCCGGGGATACAGGAGCGCGGCGAATGCACCGCCTCGCCTTTGCGCTGCGAGGCGTAATAGGCGACGTAGAAATTGATGCCCTCGGGCTGCTTCGCCGCGGAGAAATCCATCATCGCGTAGTCGGTCAGCTTGAGGGTGTCCAGGATCGACCGATCCAGGGGAAGGCGCCGGCCGTACCATTCGCCGATATGCGAGGGGAAGCTGACCAGCGACTCGCGCTTCGGTTCGATATCGGTGCGGCCCGCGACCAGGATGCTGACCCCGGCGGTGACCGTCAGCAGCAGCGCGGCGGCTATCCAGCTCCGCGACGGCGCGGGACCGAAGCGCGGCAGCCAGCCTTTCCGGAGGTCCGGCAGGCCGATCCAGAACACCTCGGACAGGGGGCGGCGGGTCAGTCGGCTCAAGATCAGGATCTCGATGAACAGGATCGCCACGCAGGCCATGAAGACGACCCAGCCCTCGAACAGGTGCAGCGCGCCTTCGGCCT
>CAZPFL010000176.1:0-10926 GCA_964585785.1 uncultured Rhodospirillaceae bacterium | reverse complement strand
CCAGCCGCGCCTTGAGGTTGTCCTTGGTCAGCGCGATGCAGGAGGCGAGCAGCAGGGAAGCCGCGGCGATGTACATCAGCCAGTCGGCATAGCCGGACTTGCGCAGGAAATCCGCGCCGAACAGGTAGATGATCACCTTCAGCACCGTGAAAACGCCGGCCTTGACCACGGCAACCGCATGCAGCAGCGCGCTGACCGGCGTCGGCGCGACCATGGCGGCGGGCAGCCAACGGTGGACCGGCATCAGCGCCGCCTTGCCGATGCCGTACATGTAGAGGAACAGCATCAGCCCGATCGCCGGGCCGTGCAGCTTGCCCGCCAGGATGCCGCCCGGCTTGAAGTCGAGCGTGCCCGCGGCGACGAAGGTCCAGATGACCGCGCCCAGCAGGAAGACGATCGAGGTGGTCAGCAGGATGCCGAGATAGACGCGGCCCGAGCGGATCGACTCCTCGTCGCCGTGATGGGCGACCAGCGGATAGGTCGAGAGCGTCAGAACTTCGTAAAAAATGAACAGCGTCAGCATATTGCCCGACATGGCGACGCCGACCGCGCCGAAGATCGCGACCGCGAAGCAGGCATAGAAGCGGGTCTGGTGACCTTCCTTCTTGGCCCGCATGTAGCCGATCGAGTAGATCGAGTTGACGATCCAGAGCCCGGACGCGATGCACGCGAACATCATGCCGAGCGGCTCCATCTGGAAGCTGACCTCGATCCCGGGGACGATCTGGAACAGGGTGAGCACCGGCCGCCCGCCGTGATAGACGCCCGGCACCAGCAGCACGACGACCGCGAAGAGCGCGATCGCGGTGAGCAGCGTCACCGTCTCGCGCTGGTTCGGCTTGCCGTCCGACATCAGGATCAGCACCGTCCCGATCAACGGGATAAGGAGCGCAAGGCCCATGAGGATCGGCGGGGTCAAGGCCGCAAGCATCAGCCGCCTCCCATCAGGGCCTTGGCCGCGCGCGCGGCCACGCCGACGCTAAGCCGCGTGTCGAGCCCGAAATAGACATTGGCGACGACCAGCGCCCAGGTCGGGATCAGCATCAGCAGCGGCGCCTCCCCGCTCGGCGCATCCGCCGGCGCCGGCCGGAAATAGGCCACTTCGACGACCCGCCAGACATAGATGATCGCCAGCAGCGAGGACAGCAGGACGAGCGCCGCCATCCACCACCAGCCGCGCTCGATCGCCGCGGACACGAGATACCATTTCGAGATGAAGCCGCAGGTCAGCGGCACGCCGATGATGCCGAGCCCGCCGCCCACGAAGGCCGCCATGGTCCATGGCATGCGCCGCCCGAGCCCCTCCATCGACCCGATCGAGACCGCGCCGGTGCGGTAGAAGACGCAGCCCATGGCGAGGAACAGCGCGCCCTTCATCAGCGCGTGATTGAACAGGTGCAGGATGCCGGCTGTGACGCCGAGCGAGGTCGCGATCGAAAAGCCCAGGATCATGTAGCCGATCTGCGCGATACTGGAATAGGCCAGCATGCGTTTTATGTCGGGCTGGAAGATGGCGACCGCCGAGCCCACGAACATCGCGGCGATCGCAAACGGCATCAGCAGGTAGTTGATCCCCATGCTGCCGATCGAGAAGGCCGGGCCGAAGATCGTCAGATAGACGCGCAGCAGCACGTAGATCGAGACCTTGGTCGCGGTCGAGGCCAGGAAGGCGCTGACCACCGACGGCGCATAGGCGTAGGCGTTGGGCAGCCAGATATGCAGCGGGAACAGCGCCGCCTTCATGGCCAGCCCGACGGCGATGAAGGCGAAGGCGACATGCACCGTCCGGCTGCCGGTCAGCGCGGGAATGCGCGACGCCAGGTCGGCCATGTTGAGCGTGCCGGTTACCTGATACAGCAGGCCGATCCCGATCAGGTAGAAGGTCGCGCCGATGGTGCCGAATATCAGGTAGCGATAGGAGGCCGTCAGCGCGCGCCGGTCCTTGCCGACGCTGATCAGGATGTAGGAGGACAGCGACGAAATCTCGAGGAAGACGAAGACGTTGAAGGCGTCGCCCGTGATCGTCACGCCGAGCAGCCCGGTCAGGCAGAGCATGTAGCAGGTGTAGAACAGGTAGCGCTTCGGCTCGGGGATCTCGCTGGCGACGCTCGGGCCGGCATAGCTGATCACCACCGCGCCGATCGCCGCCACGATCAGCAGCACATAGGCATTCACCGAGTCTATCCGGTACTCGATGCCCCAGGGCGGCGCCCAGCCGCCGAGATGGTAGGAGATGACGCCGCCGGCCGCATGCTCGACCTGCCACAGCAGCAGGCAGGAGATGACGAAGGCGACCCAGGAAGCGACGAAGGCGATGGCGTAGGCCGCCGGGGTCCGCCGCGCGATGACGCAGGCCGGCGCGGACAGCAGCGGCAGGACGATCTGGAGCGCGGGCAGGTTCGACAGGATCACGTTTGGCGTTCCTGTTCTTCCAGCTCGTCCAGCTCGTCTTCCTCGATCGTGCCGTATTCCTCGTTGATCCGCACGACGAGCGCGAGTCCGACCGCCGCGGTCGCCACGCCGACCACGATCGCGGTCAGGATCAGCACATGCGGGATCGGGTTCGTGTAAACCTTGATCCCCGGCTCGATGATCGGCGCGGTCCCGCCCTCGATCTTGCCCATCGAGATGTAGAGGATGAACACGGAGGCCTGGAAGACGTTGAGGCCGACCAGCTTCTTGATCAGGTTGCCGCGGGCGATGACGATGTAGAGCCCCGCCATCATCAGGAAGACGACGATCCAGTAGTTATAGACGCCGACCCAATCGTTCATGTCTCGTCCCCGCCCCCGTTCGCGTCTTCATCGTCCTTGCCGCCGCGGCTGGCGAATTGCAGGAAGATCATCGCCATCACCGAGGACACCGTGATCCCGACGCCGAACTCGACGGAGAAGATGCCGTTTTCCTGGCCGTGCGGCGCGCTGTGCGCGAGCGGCGAATAGTCGAGATAGGGAACGCCCAGGAACAGCGGCACGATACCGGTCATGCCGTAGATCAGCACGCCGAGCCCGATGCCGACCCGCAGCACGTCCTCCGGGACCACCTGTAGGGTCTTGTCGACGCCGTAGATGAGCGCGTAGAGCACGAAGGCCGACGCGAAGATCACGCCCGCCTGGAAGCCGCCGCCCGGCCCGAAATCGCCGTGGAACTGCACATAAAGGGCGAACAGCAGGATGAACGGGATCAGTAGCTTGGTGACGACCCGCAGGACGAGATGATGCCTCATGCCTCGTCCTTCTCTTTCTTGCGCCGGCGCCGCCGGCCGCCACCCAGCAGCATCATGACGCCTACGCCAGCGGTCAGGATCACCGTCGTCTCGCCCAGCGTGTCGTAACCGCGGTAGCTCGCCAGCACCGAGGTGACGACGTTGGGGATCAGGGTCTGCGGCAACGAATCCTTCAGATAGGTCGGCGCCACGTGCAGATTGATCGGCGCGTTCGGATCGCCGTAATGCGGCATGTCGAGGGTGCCGTAGATCAGCGCGGCGCCGGTGACGAGCACGGTCAGAAGCGGAAATAAAACCTTCTGCGGCGCGACTTTCTCCTCGCTCTTGACCAGCGCCAGCGCGCCCAGCATCAGCACCGTGGAGATGCCGGCGCCGACCGCGGCTTCCGTGAAGGCGACATCGACCGCGTCCAGCACGACGAACATGCTGGCCGCCATCAGGCTGTAGATGCCGCCCAGCATGACCACGGCGAACAGCCCGTGCAGCCGCACGATCATGTAGATCGTGCCCGCCATGAAGGCGAGCAGCAGGACGTTGACTACCTGTTCGATGGCGCGTCCTCCGTCCCGTCCTTCCGCCCGGCCAGAAGCGGCTTTATGCCCGCGGAATAGACCGAGTTCGCGAAGGCGTTGGTCGAGGTCGGGCTGGTGAAGAAGATGAAGACCAGGATCAGCACTAGCTTGATCGAGACGATGGTGAGACCGCCGTACAGCGTGAGCCCGATCAGCAGCAGACCCGCGCCGGTCGTGTCCACCAGCCCTGCGCTGTGCACCCGGGTGTAGACGTCCGGCAGACGGACCAGCCCGAAAGCGCCCACGACGGTGAAGAAGCAGCCGCCGAGCACGAGCACCCAGCCAATGATGTCGCGCAGCAGCTCCATCACTTCATGGCCTCCCCGTCCTGCTCGGTGGTCGCCTTACCGAGGTCGGCGTAGCGCACGAATTTCAGCACCGCGATCGTGCCGATGAAGTTGATCAGCGCGTAAACCAGGGCGATGTCGAGGAATTCCGGCCGGCCGGCGAGAAAGCCCAGGACCGCGATCATCAGCACCGTCTTGGTGCCGAAGGCGTTCACGGCGAGCACCCGGTCGTAGACGGTGGGCCCGAGAAAGGCCCGCACCAGGGCCAGCGCCATCGCCACGAGAAGGGCTATCGTCGCAACGGCAAAGAGCACTAGTCCGCCTCCATCGCCGTCACGCGGCGGTCCATGCCGCCCTCGGCCAGGCTCTCCGCGCCTTCGCGCGCGAGCGCGTGGACCAGCAGCTTGTTGCCGTAGACCCGGATCGTGTAAGTGCCCGGCGTCAGCGTGATCGAATTGGCGTAGATGACCTGGCCCAACTCGCTGTGCTGCGTCGTCTCCAGCTCGATCAGGGTCGGGCTGATCGGCATGCTGGGCGCCAGCACGCGCTTGGTGACGTCGACCGCGGCAAGCCAGATTTCCTTGATCAGCCAAGGCCAGTAGGTGATGACCCCGGGGCCGAAATGAATCGGGAAGGATTCATGGTCGACCACGTCCATACGGTGGGCGATGACCACGACGAGGACGCAGGACAGGACGCCGAGCGTCAGCAGGAACGGCTCGAAATGACCCGACAGCAGCATCCAGGTCGCGAACAGCGCCACCAGCAGCGACAGGCTGCGGACGACGCTATCGGTGCCTGGAGGTTTTCGGCGCGCATCCTTCCGCGCCCCTGATCCGGTTCCCGAGGGCTCGCCCGGCATCCGCTCCCCACCAGTCTGTTGTTCTCGCACGCTTCTTCAGCGTACCCCCCAAATTTGACGGCAGTATGCCGGATCGCATCAGCGCCGCCAAGTTTTGTATCGAATTTGTGTCAGGCTGTCGCGGCGTGACAAATGCACGCGCCGCCGGGCGTCACGCCGGCTTTCCGTCCTGGTGCAGCTTCAGGACGGCACAGAAAAAGGCGTGCACCGGGGTGGGCACGCCCAGCTCTCTGCCGAGGCGGACGAGCGTGCCGCTGAGCCAGGGCAGCTCGAGCTTGTTACCGCGTTCGAGGTCGACCGCCATGGACGCGCGGCCCTGCGCGGGCAGCGTGTCGATCCAGGCCATGGTGCGCGCAACCGCGTCCGGGCCCAGATCGGTGCCCTTGGCGCGGCCGACCGCGACCGCCTCCGCAACGCCGGCTTCCATCAGGGCGCGGATATCGGGGTCGCTCCGCAAGGCGCCGAAGGTCCCGCGCGTGGCGCTGGTCAGCCCGCTCGTCGTCGCCAGCATGACGAACTTGGTCCACAGGACCCGCTGGATATCGTCGGTGAAGGTCGCGTCCAAGCCCGCCTTCCGGAAGGCCACGAGCATCGCCTCGCCGCGCGCGCTCATGCGGCCGTCCATCTCGCCGAAGCGGATGCGGGCATAGTCCGAGACCTGGCGGATCACGCCCGGCTCCTGGATCGCGGCCGAGACCTCGGCGACGCCGCCCATCACGTATTCCGCGCCGATCAGCCGGCCGAGCCGCTCCTCGGCGTCGACGCCGTTCTGCAGCGCGATCACGCCGGTTCCCGGCTTGAGCAGCGGCGGCAGCGCTTTCGCCGCCGCCTCGACGCCGAAGTTCTTGACCGCGAACAGCACCGCATCGACCGGTCCGACGGCCGCGGTGTCGTCGGTCGCCTGGACCGGGCTTACGTGGACGTCGTGCGCGCCGACGATGCGCAATCCGTCGCGCTGCATCGCGGCGAGATGCGCCCCGCGCGCGACCAAGGTCACGTCGTATCCGGCCTTGGCCAACGCCGCGCCGAAGGGCCCGCCGACGCCGCCCACGCCGATGACTGCAAATCGCATGCTGTTTCCTGCCGTGATGAGAGGTCTATTTGAGCGTCGCGCGCGCGAGCGCCGCGCCGGCCCCGAGCGCCCGCAGCTTGCCGACCGCGACCGACCTTGGCAAGGGCGCCATGCCGCAATTGGTGCAGGGATAGACGCGGGCCGGATCGACATAGTCGAGCGCGGCCGCGATCGTCGCCGCGACTTCCTCGGGCTTCTCGACGGCGTCGGTCGCCACGTCGATCGCGCCGACCAGCACGTCCTTCTGCTTCAAGAGGCCGAGCAGCTCGAGCGGCACCCGCGAGTTGGCGCATTCCAGCGAGACCTGGCCGATGTCGCTGTTGTCGAGCGCCGGGAAGATTGCCTCGTACTGCCGCCATTCGGCGCCCAGCGAGTGCTTCCAGTCGATATTGGCCTTGATGCCGTAGCCGTAGCAGATATGCACCGCGGTCGTGCATTTGAGGCCGCGGCAGGCGCGGTTCAGCGCCTCGACGCCCCAGTCGACCGTGTCCTTGAGAAAGGCGTTGAAGGCCGGCTCGTCGAACTGGACGGTATCGACGCCCGCCGCTTCCAGCTCGCGGGCCTCCTGGTTCAGCAGGTCGGCGAAGGCCATCGCCATGTCGGCGCGCGTGCCGTAATGCGCGTTGGCGATCGTGTCGCAGATCGTCATCGGCCCCGGCAGGGTGAACTTGATCTTCTTCTGCGTGTTGGCGCGGGTGTAGCGCGCTTCCTCGACATGCACCGGCCGCTTGCGCGAGACCGCCCCGGTCACCGTCGGTACGTCCACGACATAGCGGTTGTCGCGGATGCCCATCTTGGTCTTCTTCTGCCAGTCGATGCCGGCGACATGCTCCAGGAAGCCGTGCACGAAATGGATGCGGTACTGCTCGCCGCCGCTGACGATGTCGATGCCGGCGGTTTCCTGCTCCTTGAGCCAGATCAGCGTGGCGTCCCGCTTGCCCTGCTCCAGGTCCTCGCCTTCGAGCCGCCAGGCGGGCCACAGCTTCTCCGGCTCGGCCAGCCAGGACGGCTTGGGAAACGACCCCGCGACCGTGGTTTCGAGCATGGCGTCCTCCCGTTTTCCGTCGAGCTTTTGTCCGACGGTAGCCCCCGCTCTCGGCGGCGCGCAAGGACGAAAGCGCGGCCGGATTTCGGTTACAGCTGGCAGGTTGGTGCACTACAGTCGATTTTTCTCCGCCAGTGGATGCCACGAATAAATCGTGGCATGACGTAAAGTGATTGGAATCGAAGAAACGTCGTCACCCCACGGTTTATCCGTGGGGTCCATGGCAACGGAACCGTCCATCGTTTCGACGCCTGAACCAGACAGCCGTGGTAAAGGGCCGATCTTCCATTTGCGGTAGACGCCCCGCGGCGAAGCTGTTATCGCGGCGGACGGAGGAAGACATGCCGATCACATGGCTTCGCGAGTTTCTCAGACTGGAAGCCGCCGGCGGCATCGTGCTGATCATCGCCGCCGCCGCGGCCCTGGTCTTCGCGAATTCGCCGTTCGGCGGTTACTACCTCGAATTCCTGAGGATTCCCGGGTCGGTCCAGGTCGGCGCGCTGACGATCGCCAAGCCGCTCGTGCTCTGGGTCAACGACCTTTGGATGGCGGTGTTCTTCTTCCTCGTCGGGCTGGAGATCAAGCGCGAGCTGCTCGAAGGCGAGCTCTCGACCCGCGCCGACCTGCTGCTGCCCGCGGCGGCGGCGGTCGGCGGCATGGCGGCGCCGGCGTTGATATATGTCGCGCTGAATTGGGGCGATCCGGTCAATCTGAACGGCTGGGCCATCCCGGCAGCGACGGACATCGCGTTTGCGCTCGGCATCCTGGCGCTGCTCGGAAGCCGCGTGCCGACGTCGCTCAAGGTGCTGGTCACCGCGATCGCGATCATCGACGACCTCGGCGCGATCATCGTGATCGCCATTTTCTACACCGCGGACCTGTCCCTGCTCTCGCTCGGCATCGGCGCGCTGGCGATCATCGGGCTCGTCGTGCTGAACCGGCTCCGGGTGACGCACGTCGCGGCATACCTGCTCGTCGGCGGCATCCTCTGGATCTGCGTCCTGAAATCGGGCGTACACGCGACGCTCGCCGGCGTGCTCACCGCCTTCGCCATTCCGCTCCGTCTCGAGGATGCGGAGGGCCATTCGCCGCTCAAGCATCTCGAGCACATCCTGCATCCCTGGGTCGCCTTCCTGGTGCTGCCGATGTTCGCGTTTGCGAATGCCGGCGTCAGCTTCGACGGCATGAGCCCCGCCAGCCTCACCGAGCCCGTGACGCTCGGGATCGCCCTCGGCCTCATCCTCGGCAAGCAGATCGGCGTGTTCCTGCCGCTCTGGCTCTGCATCCGATCCGGCCTCGCGCAGATGCCGTCGGGCGCGCACTGGCCCCAGCTCTACGCGGTCGCGATCCTCTGCGGCATCGGCTTCACCATGAGCCTGTTCATCGGCGGCCTCGCCTTCGAGGCCCCGGCTTACCAGGCCCCGGTCCGGCTGGGCGTCCTCGGCGGCTCGCTCGTCTGCGCGGTGCTCGGCTATCTCCTGCTGCGCTACAGCCCCGGCAAGGCGCCGCGGGCGACATAAGACGGCCCCGGCCGTCGATTTGCCCGTCACGGTGATTGCACCGATGATTGAAGCGGTCCCGTCGCCGGAACCGCGCCACACAATCACCAAGAATCGGGACCGGAGGAAAGGCTCATGCGCTTCGAGATCCGCCCATTGTCCGACGCGCTCGGCGCCGAGGTCGTCGGCCTCGACCTGTCGCGCCCGCTCGACGACACGACCTTCGCCAAGGTGCACCAGGCGCACCTGGATCACCTCGTGCTCGTGTTCCGCGACCAGCGGCTGACGCCCGCGCAGCAGATCGCCTTCTCCCGGCGCTTCGGCCCGCTCGACGCACACCCGTCCCAGGGCAGCGCGCATCTGCCCGACCACCCGGAAATCCTGGTCGTCTCGACCAAGCGGCAAAACGGCAAGGACGTCGGCATCCGCAACGCCGGCCCGATGTGGCATTCCGACCTGGCCTACCGGGACAAGCCGGCGCTCGGCTCGATGCTCTACGCGCTCGAGCTGCCCGACAGCGGCGGCGACACGGGCTTCGCCAACATGGCCAAGGCCTATGACGCCCTGCCCCGGCGGCTGAAGGAAGCAGTCGGCGACAGGCGCGCGCGCTTCAGCTCGACGCGCGATCTGTCGCTGCACGCGCACCATCCGGTCTTTCGCACGCATCCCGAGACCGGCCGGAAATCGATCTTCGTCAACCCGCAGCTCACCAAGGGCATCGAGGGCATGGACGAGGCCGAGTCAGCGCCGCTGCTCGCCGAAATTTACGCCTTCAGCACGCGGCCGGAATTCGTCTACTGGCACGAATGGCGGCCGGGCGACCTCACCTTCTGGGACAATCGCTGCGTCCTGCACATCGCCGATCATACCCGGCTCGACGATCCGACCTATATCCGGCACATGCACCGGACGACGATCGCCGGCGACGTGCCGTTCTAGCGGCCCCACAGAAGGAAGGCGACCATGCCCAACACCGTGCGTTTGCACCGCGTTCTCGCAACCAGGCCGGAGAAGGTCTACCGCGCGTTCCTCGAAGCGGACGCGCTCGCGAAATGGCTGCCGCCCAACGGCTTCACCTGCACCGTGCACCACCTGGAGCCGAAGGTCGGCGGCACGTTCCGGATGTCCTTCCGGAACTTCACGACCGGCAACGGCCACGCCTTCGGCGGCGAATACCGCGAGCTCGTCCCGAACGAGCGCCTGCGCTACACGGACAAGTTCGACGACCCGAACCTGCCCGGCGAGATGACGGTCACGGTGACGCTGAAAGCGGTTTTGGTCGGCACCGAGGTCGACATTGTGCAGGAAGGCATCCCGGACCCCATCCCGACGGAAGCCTGCTATTTGGGCTGGCAGGAGTCCTTGCGAAACCTGGCGCGGCTGGTGGAGCCGGAGATCAATCAGTAAGCCCCGGCCCCCACCGCCTTACGACCGTGCGCTGCGTCTCGGCTTGCGGACCGCCGCCGCATCGGCCTGGTCGAGCGCCACCTCCCGCACCAGCACGTTGGTGAACTGCCACGGGTCGCTGCGGTCGGTCTCCTCGGGGAACAGCGGCTCGTCGCGGCCGGTCAGCGGCGTCCAGTCGGTGTAGACGCCGACCACCGGGCCGAGATAGGGCATCTGCACCTCGAGGCAGCGCTTGAAGTCGAGCTCGTCGGCTTCGACGATGCCGGCCTCGGGGTTTTCCAGCGCCCAGACCATGCCGGCCAGCACCGCGGAGGTCACCTGTAGACCGGTGGCATTCTGGTAGGGCGCCAGCGCGCGGGTCTCCTCGATCGAGAGCTGCGAGCCGTACCAGTAGGCGTTGCGGTCATGGCCGTAGAGCAGCACGCCCAGTTCGTCGATGCCGTCGACGATCTCGTCCTCGTCCAGAATGCTCCAGCTCTCCTGCGCCCGCCATTGCCGCCCGGCCAGCTCGTGCAGCGACAGCACCGCGTCGTCGCAGGGGTGGTAGGCGTAGTGGCAGGTCGGCCGGTAGACCACCCGGCCGTTCTGCCGCAGCGTGAAGAAATCGGCGATCGAGATCGACTCGTTATGCGTCACCAGGAAGCCGAGCTGGCTGTCCGCCGTCGGCGTCCAGGAGCGCACGCGCGTGCCGGCGCCGGGGCGCGTCAGGTAGATCGCCGCGCCGCAGCCGCTCTCGTGCCGCCGGCCTTCCATCGGCAGCGCCTTCTCATGCGTGCCCCAGCCGAGCTCGGAGGGCTGCAGGCCCTCGGAGATGAAGCCCTCGACCGACCAGGTGTTGACGAAGACGCCGCGCGGCTTCGGCTGCTTGGCGCGCTGGGTGTCGCGCTCGGCGATATGGATGCCCTTGACGCCGACGCGCTGCATCAGCGCGGCCCATTCCGCTTGGCTGGACGGAA
>CAZPFL010000175.1:0-11028 GCA_964585785.1 uncultured Rhodospirillaceae bacterium | reverse complement strand
TCTTCTCGTCCGGCTCCTGCTTGTGCATGAACTCGACGCTGATCGTGCCGCAATAGGTGGCGCGCAGGATCGAAAGAATCTCGCGCAGCGTCGCCGTCTCCAGCCCGAGCACGTAGTTGATGAAGATCGGACGGTCCCAGTCTCGGTCGGTAAAGCCGTATGACTTCGGATCGAGCTCCGGATGCGGCTCCGGCTTCTGCAGACGCAGCGGATCGATGTCCGCCTCGAGGTGGCCGCGCACGCGATAGGCGCGGATGAGCATCAGGGCCCTAATCGAGTCGAGGGTCGCGGTCCGCACTTCCTCCGCGGTCGCGCTGCGCACCGCGGCATAGGTGGCGGGGGCGGGCGGCGGCGTCTTCACGCCGGCCGTCGCGTCGGACATGGTCGGATGCTGGCCGTTGGTGCCGACCACCGCCGTCTGGCGGGGCGCCCAGCTCGCGCCGCGCAACTCGCCGAACATTGCCTTCTGGTCGTCGCCGAGCGATCCGAAAATCTCCGCCCAACTCGGATCGACCGCGTTCGGATTTTCGAGATACCGCGCGTAGAGCTCCGCGATATAGGTCTCGTTCACGCCGTAAAGGAACGTACTCTCGCCACTGTAAGATGCCATTGCCGTCCTCATCGGGTCTTCTCTCGCCGCGTCCGTTCGGCCGTCGAGCCGAAGAACGGACGCGACCCTCCCGAACTATCCTTTCATCGCCCGCAACATGGTCGTGCCGAGCTCCGCGGGGCTGTCGGCCACCGTGATGCCGGCGCTGCGAAGCGCTTCGATCTTGTGATCAGCGGTATCCTTGCCGCCGGAGATCACCGCGCCGGCATGCCCCATGCGGCGGCCCGGCGGCGCGGTCTTGCCCGCGATGAAGCCGACGACCGGCTTCTTCGTGCCCGACCGCTTGAGAAACTCCGCGCCCTGCACTTCGGCGTCGCCGCCGATCTCGCCGATCATGATGATGCCCTTCGTCTCGTCATCCGCGACGAACATTTCGAGGCAATCGACGAAATTCGTGCCGTTCACCGGGTCGCCACCAATGCCGATGCAGGAGGTCTGGCCCAGCCCCGTCACCGTCGTCTGCGCCACCGCCTCGTAAGTCAGCGTGCCCGAGCGCGAGACGACGCCGATGCAGCCGCGCTTGTGGATGTGGCCCGGCATGATGCCGATCTTGCACTCGTCCGGCGTGATCACGCCGGGACAGTTCGGCCCGATCAGCCGCGAGCTCGACATCTGCAGCGCCCGCTTCACCTTGACCATGTCGAGCACGGGAATGCCCTCGGTGATACAGATGACCAGCGGGATCTTCGCGTCGATTGCTTCGAGGATCGCATCCGCGGCGAAGGGCGGCGGCACGTAGATCGCCGTCGCCGTCGCACCCGTCTTCGCGACCGCCTCATCGACGGTGTCGAAGACCGGCAGGTCGAGATGGCTGCTGCCGCCTTTGCCGGGCGTCACGCCGCCGACCATCTTGGTGCCGTAGGCGATCGCCTGCTCGGAATGGAAGGTGCCCTGCGCGCCGGTGAAGCCCTGGCAGATCACTTTGGTGTTCTTGTCGACCAACACCGCCATCAGCCTGCCTCCTTCACCGCTTTGACAATCTTTTCGGCGGCGTCCGCCAGATTGTCCGCGGAAATAATCGGCAGACCCGATTCCGCCATGATCTTCTTGCCGAGATCGACATTCGTACCCTCGAGGCGCACCACCAGCGGCACCGACAGGCTCAAATCCTTTGCGGCGGCGACGACGCCTTCGGCAATGATGTCGCATCGCATGATGCCGCCGAAGATGTTCACGAGGATGCCCTTAACATTGTCGTCGGACAGAATGATCTTGAATGCCGCCGTCACGCGCTCTTTGTTCGCGTTGCCGCCAACATCCAGGAAGTTCGCCGGTTCGCCGCCATAGAGCTTGATGATATCCATCGTCGCCATGGCGAGGCCGGCGCCGTTGACCATGCAACCGATGTTGCCGTCCAACTTGATATAGTTAAGCTCGTGTGCGGAGGCTTCAAGCTCCGCAGGGTCTTCCTCCGTCTCGTCGCGCAGCTTGGCGACTTCGGGATGGCGGAACAGCGCGTTGTCATCGAAATTCATCTTCGCGTCGAGCGCGATCACGTCCCCGCCCTTGGTCACGACCAGCGGGTTGATCTCGATAAGGCTGGCGTCGAGCTCGGTGAAGGCACGGTAGATGCCGGTCAGGAATTTCACCGCGGCGGAAACCTGCTTGCCCTTCAGGCCCAGGCCGAAAGCGATCTTGCGCGCGTGGAAACCCGAAATGCCGGTGATCGGATCGATCGCGACCCGGACGATCTTTTCCGGGCTTTTGGCGGCGACCTCCTCGATCTCCATGCCGCCCTCGGTCGAGGCGACGATCGTGATCCGGCTGGTCCCGCGATCGAGCAACATGGCGAGATAGAGCTCGCGATCAATGTCGCAGCCCTCTTCGATATAGACGCGGCGGACCTCCTTGCCGGACGGGCCCGTCTGCTTGGTCACTAATACGTGACCGAGCATGGCGCCGACGTAATCCCGGACTTCATCGCGCGATTTTGCGAGCCGGACGCCGCCCTTCCCGTTGGGATCGTCCTTGAAGCGTCCCGCGCCGCGGCCACCGGCATGAATCTGCGACTTGACCACCCAGATCGGACCACCGAGGTTCTGGGCGACGCCGTCGGCTTCCTTGGCGGAAAAGGCTACGCCGCCGCGCGGCACGGCAACGCCGAATTCCTTAAGCAGGCTCTTTGCCTGATATTCATGAATATTCATAAGTGACCGCTCTCGCTGGCAATTTCACGAATGGACTATTTCGCGAGAATGCCCGATCTCGACGCAAAAGAATAAGCATTTATCCAAACCGCGGAGTGCGGTTTGGAGGGTATTTAGCATCGCGCAAGTCCCGTGCAACCGTCGCCGCAGGGCCAGAGCTATCAGAAAAGCGTTATCTATTTGTTACCAAATCATTTATTGGACTTGGTGGCCTTTCGGCGAGGGGCCTTCTTGGCTGCCGGCGCCTTCTTCTCGGCTTTCTCGAGGCGCTCGCATTCCTTGATCAGGGTCCGCACGGCGTTGACCGAACTCTGGAATTTCTTCTTTTCCGCGGCGTTCAGGCTGATTTCCACGACCCGCTCCACGCCCTTCTCGCCGATCACGACCGGCACGCCGACATAGAGCCCGTTCAGGCCATAGGCGCCTTTCACATAGGCCGCACACGGCAGAACGCGTTTTTTATCAAGAAGATAAGACTCGGCCATGGAGATCGCCGAAGATGCCGGCGCGTAGAAGGCCGATCCGCTGCCAAGCAGGCCGACGATCTCGCCACCGCCGTTCGCGGTGCGCTTGACGATATCGTCGATGCGCTTCTTGGTGGACCAGCCCATCTTGATCAGATCGGGGACCGGGATGCCGGCGACCGTCGAATACCGCACCAGCGGCACCATGCTGTCACCGTGGCCGCCCAGCACGAAGGCCGTCACGTCCTTGACCGAAACGTTGAATTCCTGCGCCAGGAATAGGCGGAAGCGCGCGGAATCGAGGACGCCGGCCATGCCGACCACGCGGTTGTGCGGCAGCCCGCAGGCGTTGCGCAGCACATGCACCATCACGTCGAGCGGGTTGGTGATGCAGATCACGAAGGCGTTCGGGCAATTCTTCTTGATGCCATCGCCGACCGCCTTCATCACTTTCATGTTGATGCCGAGCAGGTCGTCGCGGCTCATGCCGGGCTTGCGCGCGATCCCCGCGGTGACGATCACCACGTTCGCGCCGCGCAGCGCGCTGTAATCCTGCGAGCCGGTTACATTGGCGTCGAAGCCCTCGATTGGCGAGGCCTGGGCGATATCGAGGCCCTTGCCCTGCGGAACGCCCTTTACGATGTCGACCAGTACGACGTCGCCGAGATTCTTCAAGCCGGCGAGCAGCGCCAGCGTGCCGCCGATGTTGCCGGCGCCGACCAATGCAATCTTATTGCGTGCCATAGTGTTCCCCGTCTCCGGTATCGATGCTGTCGCAATCGCGTTCTCATCCGACGCGAGTTTGCGGTTACGTACAGCGTATTGCGGCCAAGGGCAAGGGCGGCGCGTTCAGGCGTCGAGGCCGAGCGCCCGCGTCCGCCGCTCGTTCATCATCCGGGCGAGCTTCCAGGCGGAGCGACCCAGCCCGCGCGGCAGGCTGCGTGTTTCGGGCGCCGTTTCACCGGGCGGCGTGTAGGGAAAATCGACGCTCGACCCGAGCGCCCGGCGGCGAACGGCGAACGGGCCCACTTCCGTCCAGCGGTAACGCTCGCTTCTGTAGATATCGCGGACGAGAAAGCCGTCCTTGTCGAGCCAGATGCCGGTACAGCCGGGCAAATGCGTCGCCATGATCACGCCAGCGCTGAGCACCAGGAAGATCGCCAAGAGGCCAGCGCCCTTGACATTCATCGGCCCCGAGCGGAACAAAATCACGGCCATGATCAGGCAACTGAGCGCGAGGATGCCGTTATACGCCAGCGACGGCCGGATTGTGTTGGGGTCGTTCGGCTGTCGGCGGAACAGCGTCATTCCGCGGCTTCGCGGTGCTGCGCGGCGAGGTAGTCGTTGGACTGCATCTCCATCAGCCGGCTGATCGTACGCTCGAACTCGAAAGCGTGCGTCGGCCCCTTGTAAAGATCATGCGGCGCGGTCTCGGAGGCCATCACCAGCTTGACCTTATGTTCGTAGAGCGTGTCGATCAGGGTCATGAACCGCTTCGCTTCGTTGCGCTTGTCCTCGGTGAGCCGCGGCACGCCGTCCAGCACGAGCGTATGATAGCGTTGCGCGATCGTAATGTAATCTTCCGCGCCGAGCGGCTGGCCGCAGAGCGCCGCGAAGGAGAACCACGCGACGCCGCGGGCCGTGCGCGGCACCGGCACGTTTCGGCCTTTCACGGTCACGGCTTCGGCGTGCGCCTCCGCGCCGGCGGTCAGGTCCGCGAACACGCGCTCCAGCATCCGCGTCGCCGTCGGACCGAGCGGCGCATGAAAGACGCGCATCGCCTTGAGGCGCGCCAGGCGGTAATCGGTCGGCGAGGCGAGCTCGAGACAATCGAGCTTCTCCTTGAGAAGGTCGATGAAGGGCAGGAAGCGCGCCCGCTGCAGGCCGTTCTTGTATAGCTCGTCCGGCGCGAAGTTCGACGTCGTCACGACGACGACGCCGTTCTGGAACAGCGCGGTGAACAGCCGCCCGAGGATCATCGCATCGGCGATGTTCGTAACGTGGAATTCGTCGAAGCAAAGCAGCCAGGTGTCGGCGGCGATCTTTTCCGCGATCTGCGGCAACGGGTCGCGGTCGCTTTTCCGCTGCGCGTCCTGCCGCCAGGCGTGAACCGCGTCGTGCACCTCGATCATGAACTCATGGAAATGCACGCGGCGTCTCTTGGCCACCGGCGCATGCTCGAAGAAGAGATCCATGAGCATGGACTTGCCGCGGCCGACCGGGCCGTAAATGTAGAGCCCTTGCGGCGGCGCTTCCGGCCGGCGGACGAACCCAAGGCGGGCCGCCCAGCCTTGCATGCCCTTGACCGGCTCGTAGCCGCGCAAGGCATTGTGCAGGCTCTGCAGCTTTTCCGCCGCCAGCTCCTGCATCGGGTCGGGCTGGAGATCGCCATTCCCGCGCAGCGCGCGATAAGCAAAGAGAGGGCCGTCGACCATGAAATCCGGATCGCTGACTGGAGTTTCCGACGCGATAGTATCGGCGAAGGGGTTAAGAATTCAGGACGGCGAAGGTATCCAATGACTTGCCGGCTGTATAGACCCGAGCGGCGCCTTTTGCGGGGATCACGGGCGCCCGCGCACCGACTTGCGGTCCCGGCGCCCAACCGTCACTCAGCAACGGCCGCTCTGCCATGCGCGTCAGGCCCGAAGCGGGCTTCCATCTCGCGCCGGACACGGACGATCTCGAGGCTTTCGTCGAGGCGCACATCGGCCGTGGACACACAGGCCCCGGCCTTGACCGGCCGCGTCACCCGACAGCCATGCGCCAATCCGATCGGCAGCGCCGCGATCGCCTGCGACCGCGCCGCGGGCATCAGCTTGCCCCAGACCATGTAGCCGCCCTCGCCGTCCAGCACTTCGCCCGGCGCGAGGTCGCGCTTGGCCACGGCGGCGGCATCGCCGCGCCAGCCCGCCGAAGCGCCTGTCGCTTCGCCGCGCAGCACGGCGCTCGCGACCGAGATGCCGAGCTCCAGCCCGATCAGGTGATAGGGCTTGTACATCGCGGCATAACGGCCGGAAGCATCCGTCTTGAGGCCATACTCGGCAAAGCAGCGGGCGACATACTCGCTCGGCGCCTCGAACACCGTGTAGACGCCCCAGCGCAGATCGCGCTCCAGATCGCCGCCGTCACGCGCGAGGCTCGACACCACCTCGACCACGCCCTTGCCCGGCAGGACGCCGCCCTCGGCGCGCGGCTTCAGCACGGCCGGCAGGTCGTCGACACCGCAAGGCGGAAAGGCGAGCCCATCCTCCGGTGGGGTGAGGCCAGTCGCGTTGGCGACCGCCGCCATCTCGATCGCCGACTTGGTGCCATCGAGAAAGGAATTGAACATCTGCGGATTCATCCCGCCGACCCGCGCCTGCTCGGGCGTCAGGCCGTAATATCCCCACACGGTGTCCGGCGTGGACGTATGAAATTCCGGCAGGTACTTCGTGCCCTTGCCGGCGCAGACGACCTCGAATCCGGCGGCACGAGCCCAATCGACCATCTCGCAGATCAGCGCCGGCTGGTCGCCATAGGCCATGGAGTAGACGAGGCCGGCCTTGCGCGCCCGCTCGGCGAGCAGCGGCCCCGCAAGCACGTCCGCCTCGACATTGACCATCACAATATGGCGGCCCTGCTCGCAGGCGAGCAAGGCGTGGCGGATACCGGCGGCGGGGCTGCCGGTCGCGTCGATTACGACATCGAGCCCATCTGCCGCGATGAGCCGCGCCGACTCGTCTGTGATGAATGTCCCGCCCGAGGCCAGCGCGTCGGAGAAGGACGTGGCGCCATAGCGCGCTTCCGGCCAGCCGACACGCGCCAGCGCCGCGCGTGCCCGGTCCGGGGCGAGATCCGCGATGCCCAGAACATGGAGCCCCGGCGTCCGGATTGCCTGGGCGAGAAACATCGAGCCGAACTTGCCCGCGCCAATCAGCCCGACACGGATCGGCCGGTTCGCTTCCGCGCGTTGCACGAGCATCTTGTAAAGGTTCATCCGCCGCCCTCCATGGTGATCCGGCAAGGCCGCCAATCGGCCAAGCCTAGCTCCGGATGGACGGCGTGACCAGCGGGCGCCTCCCGTTCGGCGGCCGGCGCAGGTTGGGCTAATCCGTTTCTTTCGCCGCCACGGCTTTTTCGCGGGACGCCATCAGCGCGGCGGTTTGCCGGTCGCCTTCCCGCCCGCTTTCGGCCAGCGCAGTGATGACGCCGGCCCGGTCCTCGGCGGGCTTGTCCTGGCTCAGCTTGAATTTCCCTTCGATGCGCGCGATCGGCACTTCAAAGGTGACGATGGCGCGGAGCATGCCGGTGACGTAATTCTCCGGCAGGCCCGCCATCGACCAGGGCTTCGCCGCGCCGGCTTCATGCGCCGCGACGAGGCGCTCCTGCTGCGCGCGCACCGCGGCCGGCTCGTCGATGATGCGTGGCTTGCCGTAGACATGCACGGCGACGTAGTTCCAAGTCGGCACGCGTTGCGTCGCCACATACCAGCGGGGCGACACATAGGCGTGCGGGCCCTGGAAGACGCACAACGCCTCTTCCCCGCGTTCGAAGCTGCGCCATTGTGGGTTGGCCCGCGCCATATGCGCGATGAGCCGATCCCCTTCCAGGAGGAACGGCAAGTGGGTCGCGAAGGGCACGCCGTCGGCCGTGGTGATCAGCAAGCCGAAATTGTTGTCGCGGATGACCCCATAGAGGGCTTCGCAATCGGTCTCCGCGTAATGGGGCGGCAGGTACATGGCACGCTCCTGTTTGAAAAAGTCGCGCGATATAGCGGGCTCGGTTCTCTGCAGAACAGGGCCAATTCAACGGCGGCGATTGGGCCATCGCTTTATGGCGAGCCCGCTCCGGCCCGTTCAGCGCAAATTCAACGTTTAGCATCCATCAGCCGATGCCAGGTCATTCGTACCGCATCTACAGGGATTGCGACCATCTCGCGAAGCCAGGAATATGCATGCCGGCCCCGGCCGACGAAGCCGGCATCCTCGGACACCGCGCCGCCAGCCGTGCGTATTCCGCGCATGCGGAGCAGCATCCGGCAGCGGCGTATGTGATAGCGGCTGGTGCAGACGATGACGGCGCCGACATCATCCCGCCCCTGCAGCATCCGGGCGCAGAGAATGGCGGACTCGCGGGTATTGCGCGCCTGGTCTTCGACCAGGATCTGCTCCTCCCGCGCGCCGAGCTCCAGGAGCAACCGCCGCATCGCCACGGCTTCGGCCGGCGGATGGCGGCCGAGCCCGCCGGTGACGAGGAAGCGTACCGGCCCCGCTGCATCGGCGAACCGCATGGCGGCGGCGACGCGGCGGCGAAGCGTGCCGCTGGGCGACCCGTCCACTCGGACGGCCGCGCCGAAGATGATGATGCAATCGTGACGAGGACGCTGGCTGGCCAAGGGCCCCGTTCGTTTCCGGCTATTGCTGCCGCGCCACCATGAGCTTCTTGATCTCGGCGATCGCCTTCGCCGGATTCAGCCCCTTCGGGCAAGTCTTGGTGCAATTCATGATCGTGTGACAGCGATAGAGCCGGAACGGATCCTCGAGCTGGTCGAGGCGGTCGCCGGTCTCTTCATCGCGGCTGTCGGCGATCCAGCGGTATGCCTGCAGCAGAATCGCCGGCCCGAGATACCGCTCGCCGTTCCACCAATAGCTCGGACAGCTCGTCGTGCAGCAGAAACAGAGAATGCACTCATAGAGCCCGTCCAGCTTGCGGCGATCCTCGGGCGCCTGCAGGCGCTCGCGGTCGGGCGCCGGCGATGTCGTTTTGAGCCAGGGCTCGATGGACGAAAGCTGCGCATAGGGCGTGGTGAGATCGGGCACCAGGTCCTTGACGACGGGCATGTGCGGCAGCGGGTAGATGTTCACCGTGCCGCCGATGTCGCTGATATATTTCGTGCAGGCGAGCGTGTTGGTGCCATCGATGTTCATGGCGCAGGAGCCGCACACGCCTTCGCGGCAGGACCGCCGGAAGGTGAGGCTCGAGTCGATCTCGTTCTTAATCTTGATCAGGGCGTCGAGCACCATCGGACCGCAGTCGTCCAGATCGATCGTATAGGTGTCGACATGGGGGTTCGCGCCGTCCTCCGGGGTCCAGCGATAGATCCGGAAGGTTTTGGCGCGCTTCGCCCCGTCGGCGCCGGGCCATTTCTTGCCCTCGTTGACCTTCGAATTGGCGGGAAGCGAGAATTCAACCATTTCTTCGTCTTTCTTGCTGGCTCACGGGCAACACGCAGCGGATCAATACACGCGCGCTTTCGGCGGGAAGGATTGGACCTCGTTGGTCAGCGTCTGCAGGACGACCGGGCGGTAATCGATCTTGATGTTGCCCTTGTCGTCGCACCAGGACAGCGAGTGCTTCATCCATTTCGCGTCGTCGCGGTCGGGGAAGTCTTCGCGCGCATGCGCGCCACGGGACTCTTCCCGGTTCGCCGCCGACGCCATGGTCACCATTGCCTGGGACAGGAGGTTGTCGAGCTCGAGCGATTCGACCAGGTCCGAGTTCCAGATCAGCGACCGGTCGGACACATGCAGGTCCTCGCGCCGCTGCCACGTCTTCTCGAGCAGATCGACGCCTTCCTTCAAGACCTCGCCCGTGCGGAAGACCGCGCAATTGTTCTGCATCACGTGTTGCATCTCGAGGCGCAGCTCGGCCGTCGGCGTGCCGCCCTTGGCATGGCGGATACGATCGAAGCGATCGAGCGCCGCCTCGCCGGCATCCTTCGGCATGGGCTTGTGGCTTTCGTTCGGGTCGACGACATCGGCGCAATGCAACGCCGCGGCGCGGCCGAACACGACGAGATCGAGCAGCGAGTTGGAGCCGAGCCGGTTCGCGCCATGCACCGATACGCAGGCCGCCTCGCCGATCGCCATCAGGCCGGGAACCGCCGTGGTGCTGCCGCCATTCGTCGTGACGACCTCGCCGTGATAATTCGCCGGGATGCCGCCCATGTTGTAATGGCAGGTCGGCAGCACGGGGATCGGCTCCTTGGTCACGTCGACGCCCGCGAAGATGCGCGCCGTCTCGGAAATGCCGGGCAGCCGCTCCTCGATCACGTCGGGATCGAGATGCTCGAGATGAAGATGGATGTGATCCTTCTTCGGGCCGACGCCGCGGCCTTCGCGGATCTCGATCGTCATCGACCGGCTGACGACGTCGCGGCTCGCCAGGTCCTTCGCCGACGGCGCGTAGCGCTCCATGAAGCGCTCGCCTTCCGAATTCGTCACGTAGCCGCCCTCGCCGCGCACGCCCTCGGTAATCAGGCAGCCCGCGCCATAGATGCCGGTGGGATGGACCTGCACGAATTCCATGTCCTGCATCGGCAGGCCGGCGCGCAGCACCATGCCGCCGCCGTCGCCCGTGCAGATATGCGCCGAGGTGCAGGAGAAATAGGTGCGGCCATAACCGCCCGTCGCCAGGATCACCATCTTGGCGCGGAAGCGGTGGATCGTGCCGTCGTCGAGATTCCAGGCGATGACGCCGCAGATCTCGTTTTCGCTGTTCTTGATCAGATCGAAGGCGAAATACTCGATGAAGAACTCGACCTGATGCTTCACCGATTGCTGATAGAGCGTGTGCAGCATCGCGTGACCGGTCCGGTCGGCCGCCGCGCAGGTTCGCTGCGCCGTGCCCTCGCCGTAATTGGTCGTCATGCCGCCGAACGGACGCTGATAGATCTTGCCTTCCTCGGTCCGGCTGAACGGCAGGCCGTAATGCTCCAGCTCGACGATCGCCGGCAGCGCCTCGCGGCACATATATTCGATCGCGTCCTGGTCACCGAGCCAGTCGGAGCCCTTCACCGTGTCGTACATGTGCCAGCGCCAGTCGTCCG
>CAZPFL010000174.1:0-11219 GCA_964585785.1 uncultured Rhodospirillaceae bacterium | reverse complement strand
GCGAGGCGGGCAAGGGCTTCGCCGTCGTGGCGTCCGAGGTCAAGAGCCTGGCCAATCAGACGGCCAAGGCGACCGAGGACATCGCCGCCCAGGTCAACGAGATGCAGGCGGTGACGCAGGACGCGGTGGGCGCGATCAAGACGATCGGCGAGACGATCACCGAGATCAACTCGATCTCCGACCTCATCGCCACCGCCGTGAGCGAACAGGGCAACGCCACGCGCGAGATCGCCCAGAACACGCAGCAGGCTGCCTCGGGCACGCAGGAAGTCAGCAGCAACATTTCCGGCGTCACGCAGGCGTCCTCGGAGACCGGCACCGCCGCCCAGCAGGTTCTGGAGGCCGCCGGCACGATGGCGACGCAGACCGAAACCCTGCGGTCGGTGGTGGAGAAGTTCCTCGCCGACGTGAAGGCGGCGTAAAAAGCCGCCGGCCGCCGCGGCCGTCGGCCTGCGCCGGCGGCGGGCGAGTCCCCTCGTGACACGAAGACCTCTGCATCGGGCTGCCGTCAAACAAACGGCAGCCCGATCCGCAGCGGTGACGTGAAGCAGCCCGTCGGTCGACTTTGGCGCAGCGACATTTCGCGAAATCTTCCCACACGCACGTAAGAGCCGAGGCGCACCCGCAATGCATCTGACCCGACTCATTTCCTACAGCGAAAGCCGCGGCCCGATGGACCGCAAGGCACTGCAGCAAATTCTCGTCGCCGCCCGCGATCACAACATGCGGGACGAGATCACCGGCATCCTCTGCTACAGCGAGAAATACTATCTGCAGGTGCTGGAAGGCGCCCGCGAGCTTCTGAGCCGCACGTTCCAGCGGATCGCGGCGAATGAGACGCATCAAAATCTCGTCATCGTCAGCTGCATGCCGACGGACGAGCGCGCCTTCCCCAATTGGTGGATGGCCTATGTCAACGACGCGGAAAGCGTCGCCGATTTGTCGATAAGATACTCGGGCTCCTCCAATTTCCGGCCCGACCTGATGACGGCCGAGAGCCTGCTGTTGTTCGCGAAGGACCTCGGCGCGAACATCAAGGCGCGAAGCCGCCCGAAGCGGCCCCAGGAAATCGTCTTCGTTTAGGCCGCGGCCGCGCGCGCGGGAGCATGCGCCGCGCTCGGCCGGCGCTTCCATTTCGCCTCGATCCGCAGCCCGTGGGGCTTGCGATACTCGCTGCGGTGCCCGATCCGGCATTCCCGCGCGAAGCGCCGCTCCTTCGCCCGGGAGCCGAAGACTTCGCTCACCCTCCCCTTCTTCTTGACGATCACGTAGCCGCCCTTGGTCATGGTGAAGGGCTTCTTGAGCAGGCCGAGGTGATCGAATTTCGTGCCGCGCGGATGCTTGAACGGCTCGAACCATGACGGGTATACGAAATTGGACATCTCGATCCCGTCGACGAGAAAGGTGTCCTCTTCGACCGGATCGCTCATCTCATAGGCGTATTCCGTGCCGTCGGCCGCCTCGGCCCACAGATTCGCGATCGGGTCGATGACCATTTCGAACAATTCGTGCGAAGCGGTAACGCTCACCAGTTGATCGTCCGCGAGCGTGGTCTTGACGAAGACCTTCGCGATCGGCTGGCCCTTATCCGTCAGGTCATGGTAGCCGAGCGCGCCGGCCGCGTCCGCGTCATCGAAATAGTAAAAGCGCCAGTCCTTCGCCTTGGGCCTCTTGGTGTTGTACAGCTTGACCGGATAGCCCCAGACCGGAAGGAAATGCTTGTCGTAGCATTTCTGTAGCGCCGCGGTGAGCTTGGCGAAGGGCACGCCGAGATCGACCGTCGCCTTGTTGACGCAGGCGATGCGGACCGGGCCGCCCTGCCCTGCCTGAGCGGCATGAATCACGGTCATGGGATCCTCCCGTCAACGGTTATCCAAAAACACCGTATTCAGGATGCGGCTGCGTCGTCGGGCGCTAACCCTTCTGCTCGCGCTGCAATTGCTTGTCGATATGCTGCGCCAGCTCGAGCGTCGGCTTGCCGTTGACCGCCAGGCCATGGTCGCGCTCGTAAGCCTCGATCGAGCTCTTGGTCCGCGACCCGAGCACGCCGTCCGCCGGGCCCGGGTTGTAGCCGAGGCGGGTCAATCCCGCCTGCACCCGGCTCACGGCGGCCGCGTTCGCGGGCTGGTCGGCCGACGCCCAGATCGGCTTGCCGAGATTGACCGTGCTCGCGTTCGTCAAGCCGCCGATCAGTCCGCCGCTCGCCGCGCCCAGCACCACGCCCTGCAGCACGGTCAGGCCGGTCACCGCGCCGACAACCGCGCCCGCCGCGGCGCCGATGCCCGCGCCCGATATCGCCCGGTCGGAGGTGCTGGTGCCGCATCCGGAAAGCAGCAGCATCGAGGCAACCAAAGCAGAAATTAAGCGCATCCCCAATACTCCAAAAAACTACGCGTCAAATTCCTGATGAGATTCGAGCTATTATTATGCGAACTCGAAGTAATTAGTCAAAATAAATGGTCGGATATTATCCGCCGATGGGCCAGCGCAAGTTAAATTCGCCGCCACGCGCGAAGGCCGTGACGCCGCTACACATCTCCGCCCGGGATGAGCCGCGATCGTCTAAAGACGCGGCCGCGGCCACGCCGGGAAGAAAGATGCCGAAGACGGGTGGACAGAGCGCATCAAAGGGCGTTGCCCACCGCTCCCGATCGCCATACGATTGTGGGGCATCGTCCAAACTCAAGGCTGCAATGAATAGCTTCTGTGGACTTGGCGATGTCGTCGTCGCCTACCCGGAATACGACAAAGTCACCCGGCTGACGCGTCCCCTTGCATGGGAATTCACGAAATATTGCCTTTCGGTCAAGCCGCCCGGGGATTTCGCGGAGCCGCGCTTCTTTGGGATCGACAGGCTGCAGCGGTGGCTCGACTACATCGTCATTGTCGACTATCGCGCGGACATCGATGAGTTCCAATACCGGCGGTATGGACCCGGGCTGTTCCGGTACACCGGCTTCGACATGACGGGACGCTTGGTCAGCGATTTCGACAGCGAGGTCGGGCGGCTTTTCGAGCGCCTGTACCGTCAGTGCGTGGCGGAGAAAGTCGTCATCCACAGCGAGCACGAGCGCGTGCATTCGCGCTATGACTGTCATTGGCATCGGGTCATGTGCCCGCTGCGCGACGGCGCCAGGATTGCCGTCGTCGCATGCAGCCTCCCCTTCTCGTAAGACGGTGGCGGCCGGGTCCGATTTTTCCCAACACGGGTCGGCATCGTAAAATTCCGGCTGGACGCGCGGCGCCGGCACGAAAGGCCGCACTTAAAATGGAATGTGAGGAGACGACCATGAAAATCGACGACGTTACCCTCACCCTTTTCGAGTGGACGGGCATCCCGTCGACCAAATACGGCCGTCACACCGGCCAGTTTTCCGGCGCCAGCCAGCTCGGCCTGCTGACGCTGCGGACCGATGCGGGCGTCGAGGGCCATGCCTTCCTTGGCGCGGCCAGTCGCCCGGCCACGCTCGACGCGCAGTCGCTGGTCAGCCAGCTGAAGCCGATCCTCATGGGGCAGGACCCGCTCGACCGCGAGCGGCTTTACCGGACGATGAGCGGCCGGCTCAGGACGACGACCTATCGCGCGGTCGGCGCGGCGGACGTGGCGCTGTGGGACATCGGGGGCAAGATCGCCGGCCTGCCGATCTACAAGCTGCTTGGCGCCGCGCGCCACAGCCTGCCCGCCTATGCCAGCTCGCCCGTCCTGCCGTCGCAGGAAGCCTATGTCGAGCAGGCGAAGGAACATCAGGCGGGCGGCTGGACCGCCTACAAGATCCACCCGCCGACCGAGTGGAAGACCGACATCGCGATCTGCCGCGCGGTGCGCGAGGCGGTCGGCGGCGACTACACGCTGATGCTCGATTCCACCTGGTCCTATGGCTTCCCGGAAGCGCTTCGCGTCGGCAAGGCGGTCGAAGAACTCGGCTACTACTGGTATGAGGACCCGCTCGCCGAGGACGACCTCTACAACTATGTGAAGCTGCGCAATCTGCTCGACATCCCGATCCTGGCGACCGAATACGCGCCGGCCGGCTTCACCGGCTACGCGCCCTGGATCATGCAGCAGGCGACCGACTATCTGCGCGGCGACGTGGCCGTGAAGGGCGGCATCACCGCCTGCATCAAGGCGGCGCATCTCGCCGAGGCTTTCCACATGAATTTCGAGATCCACCACGGCGGCAACTCGCTCAACAACGTCGCCAACCTGCATGTCGCGCTCGCCGTCGAGAATTGCGAGCTGTTCGAGGTGCTGCTGCCGGACGCGTCCCAGAAATACGGCCTGGTCCAGGACATCGTGGTGGACAAGCAGGGCATGGTGCACGCGCCCGAAGGGCCCGGCCTCGGCGCCGCGATCGACTTCGAGCTGATCAAGCGCAAGACGGTCGCGACGCTGACCTGACGGCAGCGACGGGTCACGCCGTCTCCTTCTTGACGAAGTCGAGGAAGCGCTGCGCGGCCGGCGACAGCGTGACGCCGCGCGGCCAGGCGATCTGCAGCTTTCGCTTGGCCCAGTCGTCGGACAGCGGCGCGCCCTCGATGGCGAAGGTGCCGAGATAGGGCTTCGCGTTGCTTTCCCGGAGGAAGCCGATGCCGAGCCCCGCCTCCACCAGCCGGCGCAGCGAATCGTTGCGGGAAACGCGCAGCGCGCGCTTGATCGGCGAGCCGAGCTTCTGCGCCGCCGCGAGGACCAGCTCGTCGAGCGCGCCGCCCTGGTGCAGCGAGATGACCTCGTATTGCATGGCGTCGGCGAAGGCGATCGCGCCGTCCGCGTCGCGTTTTTCGAACAACGGATGCTCGCTCGGCCCGATCACCCAGACGGGGTCCGGGGCAAAGTCCGCCGTGTCGAGCCCGGCCTTGTCGCAGAGGTCGGTGACCAGCGCGATGTCGCATTCGCCGTTGTGCAGCGCCGCCACCGCCTCGTTGCTGTAGAGCTCGATCAGGTCGACGGAAATATCGGGATTGCGGTCGCGGAAATCCTTGAGAATGTCGGAGAGCCGGCTGGTAATCGCGGTCGTCGCCGCGGCGACGCGGACCATCCCGCGCCCGCCCTCGGCGAACTGCTTCAGGTCCCTGTCGAGGTCGCGGAGCTCGTCGAGGATCCGCGTGCCGCGCTCCATGAAAACCCGGCCGGCGGCGGTCAGCTCGACGCCCCGCGGCAGCCGGTTGAACAGCTTGGTCCCCGTCGCCAGCTCCAGCTCGTGGATGCGGTGGCTGACCGCCGAGGCGGCGATGTGCTGCTGGCGCGCGGCACCCGCGATGCTGCCGGCCTTGGCGACGGCAACGAACAGCTGGATGGTGACGATGTCGTACGTTTGCATGAAGCGGGCCGGCCGTTAATCGCCGGCCGCTTCCGGGTGCGCCTTACCGGCGGGGGGATCCCAGCATCGGCCGCGCGGTTTCGAACAGCTTGCCGATGGCGTCGCCGCCCTTGTACTCGACGCGCTGCGCATTCTCGGCCATGGACATCCCAAAGCGGACAGCATTGAGGAAGTCTACGGTTCGTTTGAAGTGTTTGTCCATCTTCGCCTCCTTCAGCGGGAACAGACGATATGTGCTTGACCCGGAACGTAATGTCGCCGGCCCGCCGGCACCAGAATGGTCTCAAGGGGGGAGCCATCGCCGTTCGCGATGGGTTAAGCGCGGTTATCCAAATAGCGCCGATCTAAAGGGGATCCAAGAAGCCCATAAACAATCTTAGATAGTATTTCTGCTCTCTTACCGCCCCTTCTTCCCGTCCTCGATCGTCACCAGGATGATGCGGTTGGTGCTGCTCTGGTGGATCAGCAGGTTGCCGTCCGGCGTCGGACGCATATGGCGGACGATGCCGGCATAGATCCCGCCGGACGGGATCGCCCAGCTCTGGAAGGTTTCGGTCTTGGGGTCGAAGCGGACCAGCGCGTCCGGCCGCATGCCGGACTCGTTGTACCAGACGATGCCGTTGACCACGGCGATCGCGTAGGGATGCGATTTGGGCCCGCTCGGTGACGGCCATTCCTTGACCGCACCGGTCTTCGGGTCGAGATGGCCGAGACGGCCCCGCCCCGAGTTCACGTACCAGATCGTGTCGTCTTTCGCGATGTCGAGGCGGCGCACCGTCGTCTTCTCGTCCGGCAGGGGATAGAGCTTGATCGCCATGGTCTTCGGATCGACCCGGGCGATACAGTTACTGCCGTTGCAGGCGACCCAGGGCACGCCTTTCGAATCCAGCTTGATGCCATAGGGCTTCGCTCTTGGCCGCGGCATCGTCACCAGCTTGACCTCGCCGGTCGCCGGATCCATCCGTCCCAGCATGTTGCTCTGCTGCAGCGTGAACCAGAGCACGCCGTTACGGTCGAAGATCGGCGTGTGCGGGTCCTTCGCGGAAGGATCGGGCATCTTGTAGACGGTCATCTTGCCCGAATTCGGATCGAGCTTGCCGACCGTGCCGTTGCCGTTGCCCGTGTACCAGACGTTGCCGGCGGCATCGAGGGTCACCGAATGCGGCAACGAGTTCGGCGGCAGCGGATATTCTTTCATCTCGCCGGTCCGCGGGTCGATCCGCCCGATCAGGTTGCCGAACTGCCCGGCCCACCAGATCGAGCCGTCCGCCGCCGCGATCGGATCGCGCGAGCGCTGGCCCAGCGTCGGGACCTTCCACTCCTTGAAGGCGATCGTCACGGGGCCCGGCACCAGCTTGGGCGCTCGCCGCGTATTCGGCGGGAAATGCATGGCGAGATAGGTCGCGATCGTCTCTTTCTCCGGGGTGCCGGAGAGGTCGATCATATTGCCGAACAGCTCCTCCCACTCGGCGCGGGTGTAGCCCGAGCTGTTCGTGATCTGATTGATCTGATGGCAGGCGGTGCAGACGGCTTCCACCGTCTCCTTCCCCGGCCCGTCAGGCAACGCCGCGTGCCGGGTCTGCGCCGCGGCCGGTGCGGCCGCACAACAGAAGAATGCCCACACCACGCATATCGTCGACAGTCTGGACATCGGCCTCTCCACACATGAGTGCAAAAGAACCCACCGGAAATGCTGATAGGTTGCGGGCGTCGGTGTCAAGCGGCATCGGCGCGCCGTTCGCGGGGTAGCGCCCACCATGCTAACGTTCAAAGACGCGGCGCGTCCCAACCCCTTCGGTCCGCCCGGTACGGAAAATGCAGGAAACCAGCACAGGGAGCGCCCGATGCCGACCAACAAGCCGAAATTGCTGATCATCCCCGGTGACGGAATAGGCCATGAGGTCATTCCGCAGGCAATTCGCATCGTCGACTGGTTCCAGAATAACCGCAAGCTTGCCTTCGACATCACCGAGGGCGAGCTCGGCGTCGGCTCCTACAACAAGAACGGCCGCACCATGCTGCCGGACGCGACGCTGGAGGCGAGCTTCAAGTCGGACGCCATCCTGTTCGGCGCGATCGGCGGCGACGGCTACGAGGACATCCCGATCGACATCCGCCGCGAGACCGGCCTGCTGGCGCTGCGGCGAAAGCTCGGCCTGTTCGCCAACCTGCGCCCCGTCGTCGCCTATGACGAGCTGCTCGACGCCAGCACGCTCAAGCCGGAGGTCGTCCGCGGTGTCGATATGGTCATCGTGCGCGAGCTGTCGAGCGGGATCTATTTCGGCGAGCCGCGCGGCATCGAGGACCTGGGCAACGGCGTGCGCCGCGGCTTCAACACCATGGCCTACACCACGCCCGAGATCGGCCGCGTCGTGCGCCTTTCCTTCGCGCTGGCAAAAAGCCGCCGTAACCGACTCTGCTCGATCGAGAAATCGAACGTGCTCGAGACCAGCAAGCTGTGGCGCGAGGAAGCGCGTCGGATCGCCAAGGAAGAATTCCCCGAGGTCGAGTTCAAGGAGTTGATCGTCGATGCCGGCTCGATGGAACTGATCCGCAATCCCAAGCAGTTCGACGTGATCGTCACGGGCAACATGTTCGGCGACATCCTGTCCGACGCGGCGGCCATGCTGACGGGCTCGCTCGGCATGCTGCCCTCGGCCTCCTTGAGCGAGCCCGACGCCGCCGGGCGGCGCAACGCCTTCTACGAGCCGGTGCACGGCGCGGCGCCTGATATCGCCGGGCGCAGCATCGCCAACCCGCTCGCGACCATTCTCAGCTTCGCGCTCGCGCTGCGCCACACCTTCGACGCGCCGGCCGACGCCGACCTGCTCGAGCGCGCGGTCAAGGACACGGTCGCACGCGGCATCCGCACGGCCGACATCAAGGGCGCGGAGACGCGCGCGGTCTCGACCGTCCAGATGGGCGACGCCGTGCTCGAATCACTGAGTCGACTCAACGGGTAAGACGACGACTTTCATGCAGAGATAGAGAGAGAACCGATCATGAGCAATGACAACGACGATTTGGCAGACATCAAAGCGCGTGCCGCAGCAGCCGGGCTGACCCGCCTGACCGATGCCCATCTCGCGCAATTGCAGCGCGCGGCCGCGTCGATGGCGAAGCGCAAGGCGCATCTCACCGAGCCGCTCACGGTCGCGGACGAGCCGGCGCATGTCTTCTCTCTCGTCAAGGATGCCTGAGCCATGACCGACCTCCCCTACATGACGATCGCCGAGGCCGCGGCGCTGATCCGCTCGAAGAAGCTCTCCCCGGTGGAATACACCCAGGCCCTGCTGGCGCGGATCGACAAGATCGACCCCAAGCTCAACGCCTTCCTCCGGCTCACCCCGGACATCGCGATGGCCGACGCGCGCCGCGCCGAGGACGAGATCGCCAAGGGCAACTGGCGCGGGCCCATGCATGGCGTCCCTTACGGCCTCAAGGACATCATCGACCGCGAGGGCCTGCCGACGACCGGGCATTCCAAGATCCTGACCGACAATGTGGCCAAGGCGGACGCGCCGGTCGCCGCCAAGCTGCGCGCCGCGGGCGGCGTGCTGATGGGCAAGATGTCGACGCATGAGTTCGCGATCGGCGGCCCGTCCTTCGACCTGCCCTGGCCGCCCGCGCGCAACCCGTGGGACCCGAACCATCATCCCGGCGGCTCGTCGAGCGGCTCGGGCTCGGCGCTGGCAGCCGGGCTGCTGCCGGCGGCGCTCGGCACGGATACCGGCGGCTCGGTGCGCAACCCCGCCTCGATGTGCGGCATCGTCGGACTCAAGCCGACCTACGGCCGGACCAGCCGGCGTGGCGTGCTGCCGCTCTCCTTCTCGCTCGACCATGTCGGGCCGATGACGCGAACGGTCGAGGACAACGCGATCCTGCTCAACGTCATCGCCGGCTACGATGCGGGCGATCCCGGCAGCGCCGACGTGCCGGTGGAGGATTACACGGCGGCGCTGGGCGCGGGCGTGAAGGGCCTCAAGATCGGCGCGATCCGGCATTTCTACACGCGCGACGAGACCGCCGACCCGGAGATGGTCAAGAGCATCGAGGACGCGCTCGCGCTGTTGCAGGATCTCGGCGCCGAGGTGCGCGAGATCGAGGTCGACCCGCTGCAGGTTTACGGCGCCTGCAACCGCACGATCCTGACCGGCGAGGCCTTTGCCATCCACGAGAAATGGCTGCAGGAACGGCCCGAGGATTACGGCGACCGCGCGCGCGAGCGGCTGATGGCCGGCGCCTTCGTCTCGGCCGCGGACTACGTCAACGCGACCCGCTTGCGGCGTAAGCTGGTCGCGCGCTTCCACGCGGCGATGGCCGATCTCGACGTCGCGATCACCATCAGCAGCATGGAGCCGGCCTGCCGCATCGACGACGAGGGCATGGTCGACCGCACCTACCCGCGCCAGGCGCGCGCGCCCTTCAACCTGACCGGCAGCCCGGCGATCTCGGTCCCGACCGGCTTCTCCGCGGCGGGCCTGCCGCTGTCGATGCAGATCGTCGGCAAGCCCTTCAAGGAAGCGATGGTCTACCGCGTCGCGCAGGCCTACGAGCAGGCGACCGCGTGGACCAAGCGCCACCCGGCACTGGAAGCGGCGAAGGCGGCGTAGCGACTTTCGCGGAGGGTGCGCGATTCCCCCCACCCCGACCCTCCCCCGCAAGGGGGGAGGGAGAAAAATGACGCAGCGATAAAGTCCTCCCCCCTTGTGGGGGAGGATTTAGGTGGGGGGTCGACAACAGCATTCTACCCGCTTCCACCGCCGATTTTCCCACAACCCGAATTCTCGCGATGCTAGTCTGCCGCCGCCGTTGGGGGACCACTTCTTCGGGAGACGGGCCGATGAGAGAGCGCCTGAAAGCCGGCATCCTGGCGACGCTGCTGCTGCTCTTCGGGTCGGCGGACGCGGCGAGCGCGGACCGTCACCCGCTGCCGCGGGGCTTCGTCTATCTCGACGAGGCGATACCGGATCTCGTCGTCGAGCTTCGCTATTTCGGCAGCGACAATTTCGTCGGCCGGCCGGTCGACGGCTACCGGCATCCCTTTCCGGTCCTGACGGCCCAGGCGGCCAAGGCGCTCGCCAGCGTGCAGGAAGCGCTTCGCCCCTTCGGGCTTGGGCTCAAGATCTTCGACTCCTACCGGCCGCAGCGGGCGGTGGATCATTTCGTGCGCTGGGCGAAAGACCTCAAGGACGAGAAGACCAAGGCCAAATACTATCCCGACGTCGCGAAAAAAGACCTGTTCAAGGACGGCTACATCGCCGCGAAATCCAGCCACTCGCGCGGCAGCACCGTCGACCTCACCATCGTCTACAAGGACAAGGACGGCCGCGCGCACGAGCTCGACATGGGCTCGCCCTTCGACTTCTTCAGCCCGATCTCGTGGCCGACGAGCACCGCAGTGACCACGCAGCAGCGGGCCAACCGGGCGCTGCTCGACGCCGTGATGACCGAGCACGGCTTTGCCCCCTACCCCCAGGAGTGGTGGCACTTCACGCTCAAGAACGAGCCCTTCCCCAAAACCTATTTCGATTTTCCGTTGTAGGCCGAGAGCGTTCGGGCGACCCCGCCGTTTGCGCCACGCTCGATTTGGCGATACATCTGATTCCCGCCTGGGCCGCCACCGCGCCGCGGCGCCCGCGCCATCCCAAACGCTTCATGCCATCGAAAAGGAACGACCCATGGCCACCGGAGACGACGGTATCAAATTCTATCCTGCGGAAGCCGTGCGCAATCAGATCGCCGCCTGTCTCACCGCCTGGGGCATGCCAGCCGACATGGTCGAGACGACGGCAGACGTCATGGTGGACGCGGACAAATGCGGCATCGACACGCACGGCCTCTCGATGCTGACGACCTACGACTTCCGCCGCCGCGAGGGCATCCTGACCATGGCGCCCA
>CAZPFL010000173.1:0-11220 GCA_964585785.1 uncultured Rhodospirillaceae bacterium | reverse complement strand
CGACCACATCAGGTCCCAGATGCTCTCGATGTCGCGCGGGTCGCGGCCGATCAGCACCGGCTTGATGTAATGCACGATGTCGCGCAGCGAGGTGCCCGACAGCCGCGTCATGCACTCGCCCACCCCGGTGATGCCGTCGTCTGTGGTGATGCGCACCATTGTCGTCCGGTATTCCTTGAAGACGACCTCCGAGACCTCGTCGGCCCGCGGCATGGGGATGGGCGCGGCGATCTTCTCCGACATGGGCACGGCAAGGGCGATAGCTTCGACGTCGGCGATCTTCATCAATTCCTCCAAACTTCTTATGGGGCCGTCAGCGGTAAAGGCGGCTCAGACGCTGCGGCGGCGGGGATGCGCGAACGGGCGCGCGCCGCAACGGCCGGCGCCGCTGTGACGCGATGTATCTTATAGGATAAATCGGCTCGGGAGAGAAACTCGGCGCCGGGCCGGCGGAAATTTCAGGGTTCTTCCGGCGACGGGCCGAGGGTGGCGATGCGGCGGACGCAGCTGCGGATGTCGCCGACACAGTCGTCGAAGAAGCCGTCCAGGCGTTGGCGCATCTCGGGCGACAGGCGCAGCAGCTTCGAGCGCGCGTCCTCCGGGTTGTCCTCCTCGATCAGGATGCCCTTGGCGATCGCCGTCTCGACATATTTGCCGGCGGTGTGCGGGCTCTTGATGTTCGTCATGAAGCGCAGCGCGTCGGTCTTACGAACAGGCGCGTCCTTCGACCAAATATTCGTCAACAAATCCCAGTAAGCTGAAGAATAAAATTCACTGTCATCGCCAAAAACATGCACCCAAGACCCACCCATTTTTTGAGTAGCCTTGAAGTATTCCTTACGCTGCTTGTCGTTATATCTTAGCGTCATTCGTTTTTCTCTCCGCCCAAGCCCATCCGGCTTTTTTCGATTTCCGGTATTTTGCATACAAATCTATAGCCAGATATTAACGCAGTTCTGAATTTTTCGTGAGCCGAATCTGGGTTCGCCGTCATTTTCCCCTTTTGGGATCATGGTGTTAAGGGGCTTTCCCTGTCCATAATCTAGATCAATATCTTAAATTGACAACAGATTTAGATGTATTTATAGTTATAAACGTTCCGATGGCTGATCTAATCCGGATGGGGATCCGGATCTCTCGCGCATCACGCGCGCTGGTAACGATGGAGAATAGTCCATGTTCGGCATTGGGACGAAATTCGCCAAGATCATCGCGATTGCCATTCTTGCGCTCGGTACGGGCATGGGCATGGTCGCGCTCTCCGCTTCCGCGCGCGCGGGAGACGGCTATTGGCGTCACGACGACGACGACCACTACCACCGCGGCTACGAACACGGCCGCCGGTTCTATCACCCGCGTCCGGTCCCTTACCGCTATCGCGGGCCAGCGCCCTACCGCATCGTGATCCGCGCCTGGCGCCCCTATCCCTACCGGCCCGTGATCCGGCCCGGTTTCATCGCCGCCCCCTGCCAGCCGGTGATCGGTCGCGGCTTCGACCAGTTCGGCCGGCCGGCAAAGGTCGCGGCGACCATGTGCTACGACCGCTTCGGCAACGGCTACGTCGTGCCCGGCAGCGAGCGCATCATCCATCGATTCTGAGCATCTCTGACGTTCGACTACGGCTTTAACAACCTCGCGGGCGTAGCGGCGGGTCGGTCAAAGAAAAATGCCGTGCGTCCGATGAAAGGAGAGAAACCATGAAGATTCGGAATATTGCAATCGTGGCCGCGATGGCCCTGTCGCTCGGCGCCTGTGAAACCTATGGTCAGAAGGAAGCCGGCGGCACCCTGCTCGGCGCCGGTCTCGGCGGCCTGCTGGGCTCGCAGTTCGGCGGCGGCACCGGCAAGCTCGCGATGACGGCGCTCGGCGTCGTCGGCGGCGGGCTGCTCGGCAACTCGATCGGCCGCTCCCTCGACCGCGCCGACCAGACCTACTACCAGCGCGCCTCGCAACAGGCGGTCGCCGCGCCGATCGGCGAGACCATCACCTGGAACAATCCGCAATCCGGCAACTACGGCAGCGTGACGCCGACCCGCGAGGGCTACCAGACGGGCACCGGCGCCTATTGCCGCGAATACCAACAGGAGATCGTGGTCGGCGGCCGCCGCCAGCAAGGCTACGGCCAGGCCTGCCGCCAGCCCGACGGTAGCTGGAAGGTGGTGCAGTGATCGAATTCGGACCGATTACGGACCGACCCCCAATCGGTCCGGACGACTGGCGGGGCTACGGCCCCGCCTTTTTTTCCCCTCACTGGCGTCCCCGCGGCCCCCTGCCCTTTCGCAACGCGAGCGCTCGGATATACTCGATCCGAAGGACAGGAGAGCACCCCATCATGGCGCAGCAGGCGCAGAACGCATCGCTCATCGGCAAGCCCGGCTCACGCGCCCGGCTCACGACGCCGGCGCTGGTCATCGATCTCGATGCGATGGAGCGCAACATCGAGCGCATGGCCGCCTATTGCCGCGAGCACGGCGTGGCGCTGCGCCCGCACGCCAAGACGCATAAATCGATCCGCATCGCGCAGATGCAGATCGCAGCCGGCGCGGTCGGCATCTGCGCGGCGACGCTGGGCGAAGCGGAAGTGCTGGCGGGCGCGGGCGTTCCGGGCGTGCTCATCACCTCGCCCATCGTCGGCGAGGCGCGCATCGCGCGGCTGATCGCGCTGAACGAGAAGGCGGTGGGGCTCAAGGTCGTTACCGACAACGCCGCGGTCGCGGAGGCGCTGTCCCGCGCCGCCAGCGACGCCGGCAAGCCGCTCGAAGTCTTCGTCGAGCTCGACATCGGCACGCGCCGCACCGGCGCGCGCACGCCGGAAGCGGCGCTCGCCGTCGCCCGCCAGGTCGCCCGGTCGAACAGCCTGGTCTTCGCCGGCATCCACGCCTATGCCGGCCATCTGCAGCACATTGCCGACTACGCCGAGCGGCGCGCCGAGGCCGACCGTTGCGCCCAGCCGCTCGCCGTCTTCACCGAGCAGCTCGACGCGGAGGGCATCCTGCCGCCGATCGTCTCCGGCGCCGGCACCGGCAGCCACGAGATCGACGCGCTGCGCGGCAATTACAGCGAGCTGCAATGCGGCAGCTACATCTTCACCGACGTGCAGTACAACGCCTGCGCCCTGCGTCAGGGGACGGCACAGCCTTTCGAAACCGGGCTCTTCGTGCAGACGACGGTGATCAGCTCGAACGGCGACGGCCTCGCGATCACCGACGGCGGGCTCAAGCGCTTCGCGACGGACGGGCCGCCGCCCGAGATTCTGTCCGGCGCGCCGAAGGGCTCGACCTATATCTTCAAGGGCGACGAGCACGGCGCCGTCGTCCTGCCCGACGGCATCAAGGATCTGGCCATCGGCACGACGATCGAATGCCTGACGCCGCATTGCGATCCGACGGTGAACCTCTACGATCACTACCACGTCGTTCGCGGCGACACGCTGGTCGACATCTGGCCGGTCGACGCCCGCGGCGTCATCTGACAACAACACGGAAACCGGTGGAGCGCGCACGCATGAGCACGGATCTCGAGCATCTCAAGGAATGGATCGGCCGTACGGATACGGTGGAGGATATGGCGACGGCCCGCCCGGTCCATCTCTACGCCGCGCTCCGCGACCTGCCCGACGTGCCGGCCCAAGGCGACCCGATCGGGCCCATGGGGCACTGGTTCTTCTTCAAGCCGATCGTGCCGCAATCCAAGGTCGGTCCGGACGGTCACCCGCAGCGCGGCGATTTCATGCCGCCCGTGCCGCTCCCCCGCCGCATGTTCGGCGGCGCGCGCACGACCTATCACAAGGATCTCCACATCGGCGAGAAGATGAAGAAGGTCCAGACCATCACCAACGTCGACATCAAGGAGGGCCGGACGGGCACGCTGGTCATCTGCACCGTGAAGAACGATTTCCACGGCGAGAGCGGCCTCGCGGTCGTGGAGGAGCACGACATCGTCTATCGCGGCAATCCGCCGGCGGACGCGAAAGACAGCCGCGGCAACAGCGGCAAGACCAACGCCGCGCCGACCGACCACAAGTGGATCAAGCAGATCACGCCCGACCCGGTCATGCTCTACCGCTACTCGGCGGCGACCGCGAACGGCCACCGCATCCATTACGACCGCAAATACGTGACCGAGGTCGAGGGCTATCCCGGGCTGATCGTGCACGGGCCGCTGACCGCGGGGCTGCTGCTCGACGTGGCACTCGACAACAATCCGGGACGCCGCCTCGCGGGCTACCGCTTCCAGGCGCGGGCGCCCTTGTTCGATACCGCGCCCTTCAAGGTCGCGGGCAAGCCCACCGAAGACGGCAAGAGCGTCTCGCTCTGGTCGATCACGCCGGAAGGCAATATCGGCACGCTTGCGACGGCGACCTTCGCGTAACGGGCCAACAGGCCAAAAACGCCGGATATCAGGGGAACGCGCCGCATCGCAGGGTGCGGCGCTAACCTTTTGTTTACCAATTCGGCCCAGACTCCGAGTCCAGCTCGTCGTTTGGCCCCCGCCGCCGGACGGCCGAGCCGGAGGAAAAAGCCATGCGGCTATCCAAGCAGGATTTCTCGGACATCCAGGCCCATATCGACCTGACGCGGCAGCGGCTCGGCGCGCTCGGTCTGACGCTCCATGTCAGCCACGACATGCATGCCTATGTCGATTACATCGGGCGGCAGGAAGATACCCACGGCGTTCCGAGCAGCCACGACCCGAAGCGATCCCATCTGCATCCGGGCAACAGTTTCTGGGTGTACGTCGAACATCCGGCGAGCGGCGATATCATCGCCTGTCACGCGCAGCGCATGCTCGTCACCGACGACTTCGTCCACGACTGCTTCGCACAGACGCTTTTCGAGGATATGCAGCCCACGCTCGACGCGCCGCCCATCGGCATCGACGACTTCGAGGAGTCGCACATGTCGGGCCGCGTCCTCTACGGCGGCGGGAACTACATCCGACCGGATTGGCGGGGCAAGGGCGTGCTGATCTTCAACCGGGCCTCACGCACGATCGCGCTGCGGCATTTCCAGGCCGACTATCTCTGCGGGCTGCAGATGAACACGCCGCGCCGCCGGGCCATGGCGCTTACCGGCCAAGCCTTTGCCCATGTAAAGCCTTTCGTGAAGGGCGGCCTTCCCGGGAAGCCCCACGCGGACGACGTGCAGCTTTCCTGGTCTAGTCGTCAGGAGTGGATGGATGCGATTCGTCGGGAACTGGCGAATCAAGATGCCGGGACACGCACGCTAAGGCGGCCACACGTCCCGATCGATCCGTTAAAGGAAGCAGCAGTCGCAGGTAATCGCGTCTGAACCCGTTCAAATCATGCGAGAGATGATGGGCCACCGGCTCTCCCAGGGTCTTGCAAGCGAGATACTCGGTGCTGCAGGCGCTGACGATTTCCCGATGCGGAAAATCGCTCAGTCGCTTGTCCATCATCCAGCCGAAATATTTGAAGCGCGTCGAGGTGAACCGGTAGTGGAGCGGGCTGTCGGGTGAAACATCGATGAGGGTCGTCGCGACATCGTCGCCCGGCCCCCATTCATATTCGTCCAGCGAGACCTGTCCCCGCTGCTTCTTGTCCCGCCAGTATTCATAGGCTTTTTGAATGCCGCTCTTGCTGCGGCCGAACCGTTCGTTGATCAGCTCGACGGCGAGAAGCTTGTCGACAGAGAACTGCACGCGCTTCTGCCAGCGCTTTTCGCCGAACTGTTTGATCGTGAACGCAGGCAAGGTCATGCAAATTCCACTTCGAGAAATTCCCGATCGACGGTCCCGAACCGTCTCGTCGCACTGTAGATCAACTCGACTCGCCCGTCACCGTCGACCACCGGCAGCAGGATTCGCCGGAAGCACATCTCCGTCGGTCCGATCCGGTGGATGACCTGTTGGTAGAGCGGCTCGCAGCTTTCCTTGACCAACAGCAGGTCGTCCATGGTCTGCTTCTGCATGAGCTCGCTGCCGAACGCGCCGCCGAACTTGCGCATCGGCAGGATCTGGATCGGCTCGTCGGTCGACATGTAGACGTAGTCGAGGGGAAGCTCGCTGGACACGCGAAAGCAGGCGGCATTCGCGCTTTTCGGACGGAACTTATTCTTGTGCGGCGGTGAGCCGAGATATCGCCACCGCGTATAGAGAATGCCGATGTCCGTATCGTGCTCCACCTCCCGAAGAAGCTCGATCGGATACTTTGTTATTTCGATAAACTCTTCGCCGGGTATTGAATAAAGATAAACATCCAATTTCTTATCTCCCAGACATGCAAAATGGTTAACAAAAAGATTGCCACAGCTTTAAGTTGGAGGGCAAGGAATCCAATCAATTCATTTTTCGCCGCCGGCCGGCCGATGCGACGATAGCGCGATCCGGCACGGCGAGCCGCGCGCTCCCGCGTCGATCGCGACAAATCGCCAAAATGCGTCGAAAGAAATAGGGGCCTGGCCGCGTGCCGCGACGCAGGCGCCGGGACATCGCCGCTCAGCGCGCCGACTCGTTCGGCGTCAGAGCGCGGAACCGAGGCTTTGGGCCCGGCCTCTTGCGTTTTCAAAATATATTTTTGTCGCCTGCAAGCGATTGCGCACGCCCATCGCGCGAAAGATCGCGGCGACATGCGCTCTGATGGTGCCGTCGGACAGCCCCATCTTCCGCGCGATCTCCTTGTTCGTCAGCCCTTGGGACATGAATTCGAGGATCTCGCCCTGCCGCGGCGTGAGGTTCGTCAAGCTCGACAGCGCCGCCCCGTGCCCGAGCGGGCTGGCGCTCTCGTTCAGGCGACGGAGATAGCGGCAGGCCGGGAAATAGGTTCCGCCGGCAAGCAGGATGCAGATCGCATTGACGATGACCGCTCGCCGAAGGGAAATCGGGACGAAGCCAGCGGCCCCGGAACGCCGTGCCTTGAGCATCTCTTCCAGGGAATCACGCGCCGACAACACGGCAACCGGAACACCCAACGCCCAGTGGCTCAGGCTTTCGACCACGTCATATCCCGGGAACCCGTCGTCGCGGATAAGGCACATAATGAGATCGATATCCGCGGGCTCTTGCAGCCTCGACATGACTTGCTCGCGCTCCGACACCGCATCGATCTCCATCGATGCTGCCGCCGACATTAGTATTTGGCTATCCGCTTCGAGCGCCCAAGCGGAGCCATCCACGACCAATGCGCGCATTAGCCTCTACCCCTGATTTTTTCATTATTTTCTTTTTTCTTTTTGCAATTGTAGCAAGTACCCCGAACACTTTCTTGCTAACAGCAGTTCGGTATTTATGCAATTATTTTGATATGAAATCTTCTTCCGATAGAAACAAAAAGAGGATGCTCAACGTTTCATATATATCTGTTGAGGCATCTGCCGTTGGCTCGCGGAAAGACCGATCAGATCTTCACGCGTCTTTACGTCGACCGCCTTCAGGACGGCCGCGACGTGCAGCTTGACCGTCGCCGGCGCAATACCCAGCTTGGCGGCGATTTCCTTATTGGTATGGCCGGCCATTAGAAGCTGAAGCACCTCGCGTTGACGCGCCGTAAGGGCGCGACGTTCAGCCTTCGGGATCCCCTCGTCCTTTTGCCCGACGCCGGCATCCGATTTGTCCTCGTCCGCGAGGACGGAGGTCGGGCAGTAGCAGCCGCCCGCGAGGATCAGGCGGAAAATCGCAACGATCTGATCCTTCTTCGCCGGCAGATCGATATAGCCTTTCACGCCGAGATTCAGCGCGCGCATGATCTGATTTGGATTCGACTTGTCTGCGAGAACGATAATTGGAATTCCCATCGCATATTGCGACAGGGATTGCAGGATCTCGAAATCCTCGTCCGGCTGATCATGCACGTGCCACAGAATCAGGTCGGTGTCGGGATGTTTCGCGGCAACCGCCAGAGCATCGCATCGCTCGATCACCCGGGAAATCGCGGCATGTCTATCGACCTCGCGGATCACGGCTTCGCATCCACAGGCCGACGTTTCGTGATGATCCGATAGAAGAACGCGCATTCGATCTTATTGATTGAGTCAGCACATATAGTTGTCGGCGCGGCTTTCTTACGCGAACAATAGCATACGAAAGGATACATGCGCGTCAGAAAACTGCCAATGGTCTACATGCGTCCGACAGGCGTATGAAGAAAAGCGTAGACTCCGTACGACACCCGCTCTCCGCGACGCCCGCAACAATCATCCATAATAAATTTTGACTTCAATTCTCTACGGCTAAGGAATCGATAGTTGATAAATTGCCTCGCATAGATTTAGACAGATTAGTCTATATCATAAAACACGGCTTTATTTTCCCATATCGACGCTTCCATTAATCGGTGCGAAATCGTGCAGGGGCTCTTATTACGGTTGCACCCGGCGAGAAGGACGCCTTTCGGCGAAGGTAAGGGCCGAAAGGAGAAGGTTGACGGATCCGGCGCCGAATCCTTCACGACGAATGTGAGGAGCTATGAGCAAGATCGTAAGGTTCCCGAGACCGGCCGAAGACAGTAGGAAGCAGGAAGAGACGGGCGACCCGACCCTCGCTGCCGCGAAGCTCATGACGTATTGCAGCTTTCATCATCTCAAAGCGTCGTTCTTGAATCTCGCGTTGCACCCGAATTTTGAGACGGCGTCCGATGCCATCCCGGTCATCGATTGGGCCACGCGCGAGCTCAACGCACTCACGGCTTCCAGCGAGCAGAATTTCAAGAGCCTGAAGATGCTGGCGGACATCATCAATCAGCTCGGCACCTATGTGGAGCATCGTTGCGGATACGGGGTCGAGAAACGTGACGCCGAGGAGTCGTCGTCGATTTGACGCCGGACGCCGCGACTCACCTTGCCGCCGGCCGGGACGGCCGCGACCCGGCGCGTCGCCGCGCGTCGCGCACGGGCAAGCGCGGCCCCGTGCCGAGCCAAGCGAATGGAGAGGGGGCGTCCGCGATGGATCCCGCATCCCGGCCTTGCGGCCCGTCAGCCGATTGCAATCCGAAGATAAAGGTGATCTTCGAGTATTGGACGCGGATCAGCCCCCCCGGCGCGCTGCCGGGCCGCCAGCATTTCGATCCGCTCGACCTAAAGGCGCTCCTCCCCAATCTTTGGATCGTCGATGTCGTCGGCGACCCGCCGCGCTTCAAATACCGGATCGCCGGCACGAAAATCGTCGACTATCTGGGGCAGGAGCCGACCGGGAAATGGATGGATGAGGTCTTTCCGCACCTCGAGGAGAGCTATACGTTCCGCGATCTCATGACGACCGTCAGAGAGGGGCGGCCGCAGTGGCGCCGCGGCACGCCCACGCTTCAAATCGAGAAATCCTTCAAGGTCGTCGAGCAGCTGTCGCTTCCGTTGGCGAGCGACGGAAAAAAGGTCGACATGGTGCTGAACCTGACGGTCTTCTGACGGCGCCGCGCGCACGCGACATAATGACGCCAGAAAATTCCGTCCAACTTGCATAGACATTCCTATACGCGCGTATACATAACGGTCAGCGGATCCAAATACTGCCCAAATTGCACCGAGTAGTCTCATCCCGCATCGGAAGTCGAAGCGTCTTCCATGCCGACCTGAAATACGCATGCGTAAAATACTGATCTGTATAATTTTTGGTATCTACTTCCCGAACGTCTAAACTTGCCAGCAAACAAGCGATCAAGAAAGACGGGGAGCGGGCGATGACGACGTTTGAATGGCTCGAAAGCTTTGAGCTTGGGTGCGAGGAGATCGACGACGATCACCGGCAGATGCTCGCGCTGATGAAACGGATCCAAGCGGCGGGCGAAACGGGCGACCTGCAGCTGAGCGCGAACCTGCTCGACAGCCTGCTCAGCTTGGCCCAGAGCCATTTCGACCGCGAGGAGACCTTTCTCGAGGGAATCGGCTACCCAATGGCCAGCGTCCACAAGGACTACCATGCCCGGCTTCTCCTGCGCGCCAACGCGGTCAAGGACGCGTGCAAGGCGATCACATCGCCGGATGTCTTCAAGCAATGCTGTGAAGAGATGTTCGGCTTTCTGATCGACGACGTCGTGGCGGGCGATCTGAAGATCAAATCCTACCTGCAGGAAATCGGCTTGACGCCGGGCCGCTAGACCGCCGCGCGGCGCTACCCTATCGGCGCCGAATCCCTATCCCTCCTCGTCCGCCATATCTACACGCGCCCTTCAAACGGCCGAAATCCGGCATGCACATGGGTCGGACGGTCATGGTCTATGCCCAATGTCGTAGAGACATGTTTTGCATAATAGATCGGACGTTTCGGCTGCGATCTTAATCGCTGGTAAGGAGCTGACCGGTAATCAAGCAGGGTCGAAGGATTTGTCCGGACGATCGGACAGGACTCGAACGAGGAGGGGACGCATGACGACTTCGGAGACGAGCGGCAGCCACGAATGGGCTGAGCGCAAGAAATTCATGATGATCTCGGCGGAGGCCAGCGCGCTCCTTCCGCAGATCTGGAATGTGATCAAGCCGGCGCTGCCGGAGATCCTTGACGGCTTCTATGCGCATGTCGGCGCAGTGTCCGGCCTGGCCAAGATGGTCGGCAACGACGTGCCGCGCCTGAAGAACGCGCAGACAATGCACTGGGAGCGTCTGTTTTCCGGCCGCTTCGACGATGCCTATATCGCGGGCATTCGCACCATCGGCCTCACGCACAACAAAATCGGGCTCGAGCCGCGCTGGTATATCGGCGGCTACAATTACGTCCAGCAGCAGTTGGTCGACCTCATCGTGCAGAAGCATCGCTGGTCGCCCAAGAAGATCAGCGCGGCGATCCAGGCGACCCTGTGCGCGATCAACCTCGACATGGAAATGGCGATCTCGGTTTACCAGGAAGCCATGATCTCGGAGCGCGAGAGCCGCACGAAGCGCGTCGACGAGATCACGAATACCTTCGATCAGCAGGCCACGGAGATCGTCAACAGCTTTGGGTCGGCCGCCAAGCAGCTTCAGGCGACCGCACAGTCGATGTCCGCCACCGCGGAAGAGACCAGCCGCCAGTCGATGGCCGTTGCCGCGGCGTCCGAACAGGCGGCGACCAACGTACAGACCGTCGCCTCGGCGGCCGAAGAGCTGTCCGCCTCGGTCAACGAGATCAATCGTCAGGTTTCCGAGTCCACCGAAATCACCAAGAAGGCGAACGCCGAAGCAGAGCGCACCAATACGACGGTGCAGAGCCTGGCCGCCGCCGCGCAGAAGATCGGCGAGGTCGTCAGCCTGATCAGCGAGATCGCCGAGCAGACCAACCTGCTGGCGCTCAATGCGA
>CAZPFL010000172.1:0-11365 GCA_964585785.1 uncultured Rhodospirillaceae bacterium | reverse complement strand
TCAAGCGCTTGCGTGAGGTCGTTGAGAATGTCGTCGATATGCTCGATGCCGACGGAAAGCCGGACGTAGCCATCGGTGACGCCGGCCGCGCGCTGCTCCTCGGGCGAGAGCTGCTGGTGCGTGCTGGTCGCCGGATGGATCGCGAGCGTCCGCGCGTCGCCGATATTGGCGACGTGGTAGATCATCTGCAGCGCGTCGATGAAGCGGAGCCCCGCCTCGCGGCCGCCCTTGAGCTCGAAGCCGACGAGCCCGCCAGAGCCGCCCTTGAGATAGGTCTCGGCGCGGCGCTTTTGCTCCTTGTCGGCATGCATCGTCGGGAAGATGACCTTGGTCACGGCCGGATGCTTCTTGAGATAGTCGGCGACTGCCTGGGCGTTGCGGCTGTGCTCGCGGATGCGGAGCGGCAGCGTCTCCAGCCCCTGGATGAACTGGAACGCGTTGAACGGGCTCATCGCCGCGCCCAGGTCGCGCAGTAAGGTGACGCGCGCCTTCAGGATATAGGCGATAGGGCCAAGGGGCTTCGCGGCCTCGGTCCAGACCGCGCCGTGATAGGACGGGTCCGGCTGGTTCAGCATCGGGAAGCGATCGGCGTGCTTCTCCCAGTCGAAATTGCCGCCGTCGATGATCAGCCCGCCGATCGAGGTGCCGTGGCCACCGATGTACTTGGTCGTGGAGTAGACCACGACGGCTGCGCCATGGTCGAACGGCCGGCACAGGATCGGCGCCGCCGTGTTGTCGACGATGAGCGGCACGCCGAGGCCACGGCCGATGTCGGCGACTTCCTTGATCGGGAAGACGGCGAGCTTCGGGTTGGGCAGCGTCTCGGCGAAATAGGCGCGGGTGCGCTTGTCGGTCGCGCGGCGGAAGTTCTCCGGGTCCGTGGGATCGACGAAGCGAACCTCGATGCCCATGGTCTTGAAGGTGTTATTGAACAGGTTCCAAGTGCCGCCGTAGAGGTCGGTGGCGCTGACGATGTTGTCGCCCGCCTGGGCGATGTTCTGGACGGCGATGGCTTCCGCCGCCTGGCCCGACGCGACCGCGAGCGCCGCCGCGCCGCCTTCCAGCGCCGCCATGCGCTGCTCGAACACATCGGTCGTCGGGTTCATGACACGGGTGTAGATGTTGCCGAGTTCCTCCAGCGCGAACAGCTTGGTCGCATGGTCCGTGTTGCGGAATTGGTAGGAGGTCGTCTGGTAGATCGGCACCGCGACCGCACCGGTGGCGGGATCGGCCCGGAAGCCGGCATGGAGCGCGATGGTCTCGGGGTTCCTGGTATCGAGGGTCATGGATCTATTCCCTTTGCCGTCCGTTGGGGGATTGGATATGGGGCGAAAGCGCAGCGTGGCTTTCCGAGCAGGCATGAGGCGCGTGCGGGCTCCCGGGGATGTGCTGCCGTGCGGCGCCGGACGATGCGCCATGGCTCGAATTTTCCGTGCCCGTCATCTCGCGTCTCGCTCGAAAGCGACGGCTTCTAAGGTGCGCCGCCGCGACAGGAGCGGTTCTACGGCAGGTTTTTTTCAGTTGGATTTCGCAACGCGGGGTTTCTTGTTTCAGTTCGGTAACAATCTCGCCGGATGTCCGCCGGGGAGGCTTGGCGGCGGGTGCTGCGCGAAATCGGACGGCAGATTGTCAGAGTTCGTCTGCGACATATCCCGTAAGATGCTGATGAAAAAGGAGAATAAAAGTTCGCGAATGTGATTGGCATCACTGGCCGGGACGCCGCAACCGGCTAGATTGTCACCGTCACTTAAGACATCGAGGCCGCGCAACCCACAGCCCCTCCCATTGCGCGGCCTCACCCCTTTTCTGGCACCGCATCGAACACCCTCGGCCGCCGCGACGTAAATTGATCGTCCGTAAGGCGGGCCGGCGTGCTAAGCTGCCGCCGGGATTTTTCGAGCATGACCGACCCGAAACTCATCATCAGCTTCAGCCAGGGCGAGGTCGCGCCGCAGGGCAAGTACGGGTTCGAGCTGGACCTGTCCGGGCAAAGCGGCTGCGACGTGATCGAGCAGATGCTGTTTCTCATCCGCTCGCTTCATTCGCCTTATGAGATTTTCTCCGATGCCGAGCCGGTGACGCCCGACCAGATCGGCCCGTCCTACCAGAAGCTGACGGTCTGGACGAACGACCGCAGCAACGCGGATTTCCTGCTGCTCATGTCCGAGCTCGGCGTGAAGGTCCACCGAACCGCCTGACCGCGCGTCGCGCCGGTCAAGCCGTGTAAGGCCGGTCCCGGGCTGCGTCGCCCGCCGTCACGCCGCGCCCGTAGGCAGTTCCCGCGAGCCAGCCGAGACAGGCCCAGAACACCGCCGATGTGGTGATCGACGCGGCGGTGAAATGCGCCGCCAGCTCGGCGGGAATCACGGCGCTCGGCGCGGGGGGTTGCGGCGCGCCGACGAGATGGGGCAGGGCGAGGACGACGATGCCGGCCGCGGTGGCGAGCAGCTTTCGCGGGAAAACCAGAAGCCACAGCCCCGCGGCGGTCGCCGCGGCCGTCGCGATCCACCATGTCTGGCGCGCCGTCAGGGCGGCGGCGTTGGTCGCCGGCAGCTCCGGTGCGAGGCCGAGCGACGGCGCGAGGGTGAAGACGGCGAAACCCGCGAGGCCCCACAGCACGCCGGTCCGGCCGCTCGCCTTGCCGTTCCACAAGGCGAGGCAGGCCACGAGCAGAAAGCCGAAGCCCACGCCGGTGATGACGTTCGCCAGCGCCGTGAAGAACAGCCGCTCGAGCCCGTTCGCCGGCGCCCAGCCGCCGTCTTCCGCGCCGTGCGCATGTGCGTCGCCGCCGGCCGCCACATGTGTATGGCTTTCGGCGCTATGGTCGTGTTGCGGTGTTGCCGCCATCGCTTGCGCGGCTTGTTCGAATTGCTCGGCCTGGAGGATCAGCGGCGCCGTCGTGGCTTGCTGCAGCCCGGTGACGATCAGGCCGGAGAGGATCCCCGCGAACAGCGCGCTGGCCAGAAATCGGCCCAGCATGGCCGGTTCCTCAGTGGCAGGGGAAGGCGAAGGAATGCCGCGTGTCATGCGCGGCGTTGTGGATCGCCGCCGGCTGGGCGAAGCCCACGCCATAGATCAGGAACAGGCCGAACAGGGCGCCGGCCACGGCGATCAGCCGCCGCTGGGCGGGCAAGGCCTGGACGGGATTGTCGGGCGTTGCCGCGATGGCGTGCTTCCGGACGGTCATTGGCCTGGGGCTCCTTACATTGTCGCGTTGACGGCGCTCGCGGAAAAGGCGCCGCCTCCGTTCCTCAGTATGCCCGAAGCCGGCTTCCGGACAAAGCTCAGAAGACCTTATAGGGAAGGAACTTGCCGTTCAGCGTTATGACGACACGGTCACCTTTCGGGTCGGGCTGGCGGTCGACGGCGAAGGAGAAATCGATGGCGCTCATGATGCCGTCGCCGAACTCTTCCTCGACCAGCGTCTTGATCGTCGTGCCGTAGACCTGCATCAGCTCATAGAGGCGGTAGATCAGCGGGTCCGGGCACCGTCTGGCCGAGCGAGCCACGGTAGGGAACCGCCTGAAGCAGGGCCAGCTCTTCCTCCGTCAAGTTGAGGCCCAGCACGTTCGCAGCTTTTTCCGCCTGCTCCTTGGTCAGCGACATCTGGCCGAGCAGCGCGGCGGTGGTCCATTCCTTGGACTTTCCGACCGCCTCGGCGACATGCGCCCATTTCACGCCCTTCATCAGCTTGGCGGTGATGATCTTCTCGGTCAGCTCGGCACGGGTCATGCTTCCTGTCTCCTCTTTTTTGTGTTGTTCGCCGAACGGCCCGCCGGCATCGGCCGCGCTCAGCCGTCCGACGCCTCTGTCAGCATGTCCGACGCGTCGATGATCACGCGGGCGACGTCGGCGATCCGCACGCCCTGCTGCACGGCGCGGTCGCGGAGCAACGCGTAGGCGGTGTTCTCGTCGATCTGGCGCTGCTTCATGAGGATGTCCCTGGCGCGCTCGATCAGCGCGCGGTCGCGCAGCGCGGCTTCCGCCGCGGCCGCTTTGTCGCGCCGCCGTTCGGCTTGCCTGAAGTTGATGAAGGCGAGGTCGAGCGCGGTGCGCACGCGCCGGCCGCTCAGCCCCAGCACGATGAACGCGTTCACGCCGGCGGCGATGGCGCGTTGCATCGTCTCCGGCGCGTCGTCCTCGGAGAACAGCACGATGGGGAGCCGCACCATGCGCTTGAGATCGTCGATCTGCGTCAGCAATCGCTTGGTCGGCTTGTCGGTGCTGATGACGATCGCGTCCGGCTCGTGCTGGCGTACCGCATAGCCGAGCTTCGCGATCGCGCCGATGCCGGCCGCGACCTCGAATCCGCTCTCGCACAAGAACGTCTCGAACAGGCTGCGGCGCTTGCTCTTCTCGTCGAACAGCAGCAGCCTCGTTCCGCTTGGCATGTTCAGGCTCACATGCACGCGCGCATCATCCCGCTTTGCGTTGGTCCTTGCGATCGGCTTCCGGGATTTGCCCCGTCCGCGCCGATCGCTGCAGCAAAAACACATCAAGTTTCGTGCCAGCGCCGTAATGATTGTGCGTTTCCGTAAAATGTCCGCTCCGCAGGCATATCGAGAAAATTTGACCAATCGAACGGCGAAGCGTGCCGAAGTAATGCACGAGAACGGTGCAATGCTGGACAGGGCTGCACAGAAAAGAAGCAGAGACGACTGGGCCTGCGGTGTGGCGCAACCCATCTTGATTTGCATCATCGCCGGCCGCTCTGTTGATGCGGAATGTGGCGCCGGTTGGAATTGACCCGGGTGTTTTTGTGAACGATCGGAACGAGCACGGCCGTATGCCGGATATCGGCGCCATCCTCGAGGCGGAGGCGTCGCCCGCGCGCGGCTTCTTCAAACGCCGATATTTGATCTGGGCGGGCGCGGCCGTCGTCGTCCTCGCGGCCGGCTACGCCCTGTTGTCCAGCGTCGGCAGCAACGGCACGATGCGCTATGTGACCGAGCCGGCGACGCGGGGCGACCTCACGGTCACCGTTACCGCCACGGGCACGGTCCAGCCGACCAACACGGTCGATGTCTCGAGCGAGCTCTCCGGCGTCATCCGCAAGGTGCTGGTCGATTACAACGACCAAGTGAAGGTGGGCCAGCCCCTGGCCGAGCTCGATACCGATAAGCTCAAGGCCGAGGTTGACCGCGCGCGCGCGACGCTTAACGCGGCCAGCGCCAAGGTGAAGGAGGCGGAAGCTACCGTCGAAGAGCAGCAGCTCAACCTCCGGCGCAAAGAACATCTGCGGAGCACGCAGGCGGGCTCGCAGCAGGAACTGGACGTGGCCAAGGCCGCCTACGACCGGGCCGTGGCGACGCTCGCCAGCGCCCGTGCGCAGGTCGGCGTCTCTGAAGCGGATCTGCGCCTGAACGAGACGAATCTCGCCAAGGCCTGCATCTGCTCGCCGATCAATGGCGTCGTGCTCATGCGCAAGGTCGATCCGGGACAGACCGTCGCGACATCCTTCCAGGCGCCGGTCCTGTTCACCATCGCCGAGGATCTGAAGCAGATGGAGCTCCAGGTCGATATCGACGAAGCCGACGTCGGCAAGGTGCGCGAGGGGCAGGAGGCGACCTTCACCGTCGACGCCTATCCCGACCGCAAGTTCCCGGCGCGGATCGAGCAACTCCGTTTCGGCTCCGAGCGCACCGAAGGGGTCGTCACCTACAAGGCGATCCTCGGCGTGGACAACGCCGACCTGTCGCTTAGGCCGGGCATGACGGCGACCGCGGAGATCGTCGTGCAGCAGGTGAAGAACGCGCTGCTCGTGCCCAACCAGGCGCTCCGGTTCAGCCCGCCGGTGGACGAAAGCGCGCGCCGCGGGGACGGATCGCTGCTGAGCCAGATCCTTCCGCGGCCGCCGAACTTCCGGAAGCCGAGCGAGCGCGAGGCGACGGGCGCCAGCCGGCAGGTCTGGGTCCTGAAGAACGGCGTGCCCGACGCGGTGACCGTCGTGGTCGGGGCTTCGGACGGCGCGCGGACGGAGATCCTGAAGGGCGACATCGCCCCGGACCAGCCGGTGATCGTCGATGCCATGAAAGTCGGCAAATAGAGGCGGTCCCGTGGAACAGAGCAGCGGCCCCGCGTATTCTCCCGCTCATCTGATCGAGTTCCGATCGGTGCGCAAGACCTATGGCGCGGGGCACGCGGCGGTCCACGCGCTCGCCGGCGTCGATCTCAGTATCGAGCAGGGCGCGTTCGTCGCGATCATGGGGCCCTCGGGCTCGGGCAAGTCGACGGCGATGAATATTCTCGGCTGCCTCGACGTGCCGACCGCGGGCGAGTTCCTGTTCATGGGCGCCGACGTCGGCAAGCTGACGCGCAACCAGCGCGCCTTGCTGCGGCGTCATTTCATCGGCTTCGTTTTTCAGGGCTTCAACCTGCTGCCCCGGACCAGCGCCGTCGAGAATGTGGAATTGCCGTTGATCTACCGCGGCGTTCCGCTGGCCGAGCGCCGCCGCCGCGCGATCGAGGCGCTGGCACGCGTCGGCCTGAGCGGGCGCGAGGCGCATTCCGCGAGCGAGCTTTCGGGCGGCCAGCAGCAGCGCGTCGCGATCGCGCGCGCCATCGTCACCGACCCCGTCGTGCTGCTCGCCGATGAGCCGACCGGCAATCTCGACACTGCGACCAGCCGCGAGATCATGGACCTTCTGACCCGCCTCAACCGGCAGCAGGGCATCACCGTCATCATGGTGACGCATGAGCCGGACATGGCCGCCTATGCCGGGCGTGTCATCCGTTTCGTCGACGGCCGCGTCGAGAGCGGCGGCCCCAGCCTGGTGACCGCCTGATGCTGCTGGAAACAATCAAGCTCGCCCTTCAGGCGATCCGCCGCAACGCGCTCCGGTCTTTCCTGACCGTGCTCGGCATCGTGATCGGCGTCGGCGCGGTGATCGCAATGGTGACCATCGGGCGCGGCACCACGGCGAAAGTGACCACGGACCTGGCCAAGCTCGGCAGCAACCTGCTGTTCGTGCGGCCGGGGCAGGCGACCATGGGGTTGGGCCGCGCGCGGACGGACGCCAAGCCGTTCAAGGAGCGGGACGTCACCGCGCTGCGGGGCCAGCTTTACGGCGTCCGCGCGATCGCGCCCGTCGCCGCTCTCGGTCTGACTGCGGTTTTCGGCTCCGCCAACTGGCGGACCAACGTCACGGGGACGGACAATTCCTATTTCACGACGCAGGATTGGGCGCTGCAGGAGGGGCGGGAGTTCTTCGATTCCGAATTGCGCGCCGGCCGGGCGGTCTGCGTCATCGGCGAGACGGTCCGCCGCGAGCTGTTCGGCAGCCTCGATCCCATCGGCCAGCATATCCGGCTCAAGACCGTGGCCTGCGAGGTGATCGGGCTGCTCCAGCAGCGGGGACAGTCGAGCTTCGGGACGGACCAGGACGACATCGTTCTCATTCCGCTGCGCACCTTTCAGCGGCGCATCGCCGGCAACACCGACGTGGCGACGATCTTCGTCTCCGCCGAAGACGGGGTCGAGACCTCGAAGGTCCAGGCGGATATCGAGCGGCTGATGCGCGAGCGGCGCAAGATCTCGGCCGGCGAAGAGGACGATTTCTACGTCCGCGACATGCGACAGGTCGTGGAGACGATGACCATGACCACGAAGCTGCTGACCGGCCTCTTGGGCTCGGTCGCCGCGGTGAGCCTGTTCGTCGGCGGCATCGGCATCATGAACATCATGCTGGTGTCGGTGACCGAGCGCACGCGCGAGATCGGCATCCGGCTCGCCATCGGCGCACTCGAGCGCCAGGTCCTGATCCAGTTCCTGGTCGAGGCGGTCGTGCTGTCGCTGTTCGGCGGCCTGGTCGGCATCCTGCTCGGCCTGGCACTGGCCGGCGCCGCCTCGCGCGGGCTGCAGATTCCCTTCGTCTTTGACGGCTGGATCGTGGTCGTGGCCTTCCTCTTCTCCGCGCTGGTCGGCGTCATTTTCGGCTATGTGCCGGCCCGGCGGGCGGCGCGGATGGACCCGATCGAGGCCCTGCGGCACGAATAGCGCCGGCACTCCCCCGATTGTTGGCGGGGGCCGTTTCTCCTAACATTGATCCCGTTACATCGATCCCGTTACATCGATCATGGGGGCCTGGGGGGCTTCGGCGCCAAGCTTGTAGATTGCAAAAGGCATTACTCGTTAAAATAATGCGAGAATGCCGGCCATGCTCTTGTGGGTAGGCTGATTTTTGATAAGTTACATCGCTTTGCCCGGCGCAGCGGCGGCTCGGTCCGCCACAAAACAATCAACAGGACGCCGCCGGGGAGGATGAGTGAGGAAACGACGTGAAGCAGACTAACCTGGACGTTGCCACGGCACGGGGTGCTCCAAAGCGGCAGGGTCTTTACGACAGCCGCCACGAGCATGACGCGTGCGGCGTCGGGTTCATCGTCAACATCAAGGGGCGCAAGAGCCACGCCATTATCGAGGACGGGCTCAAGATCCTGTCCAATCTGACCCATCGCGGCGCCGTCGGGGCGGACCCGAAGGCGGGCGACGGCGCGGGCATTCTGATCCAGATCCCGGATGCCTTCTACCGCGCGGAATGCCGCACGCTCGGCTTCGAGCTGCCGGCGCCGGGCGACTACGGCGTGGGCATGCTGTTCCTGCCGCGGGACGCCGAAGCACGCGCCCAGTGCGAAGCGCTGTTCGAGAAATACACCAAGGCGGAGGGACAGACGATCCTCGGCTGGCGCGACGTCCCGGTCGACGATTCCGACCTCGGCGCGTCGGTCAAGGGGGCGGAACCGGCCATGCGCCAGGTTTTCGTCGGCCGCGGCGCCAACTGCCCGGACGTCGATGCCTTCGAACGCAAGCTGATCGTCATCCGTAAGCAGGCGGCGCTGGAGATTCTGGCGCTGGGCGACGCCTTCGAGGACTATTACATCGCCTCGCTGTCCGCGCGGACGGTGGTCTACAAGGGCATGCTGCTGGCGTATCAGGTCGGCATGTTCTATCGCGACCTGACGGACGAACGCGTGGTGTCGGCGCTGGCGATGGTCCATCAGCGCTTCTCGACCAACACCTTCCCGACCTGGAAGCTGGCGCATCCCTACCGGATGATCGCGCATAACGGCGAGATCAACACGCTGCGCGGCAATGTCAACTGGATGAACGCCCGGCGGCACACGATGAAGTCCGAGCTGTTCGGCGACGACCTGGACAAGGTCTGGCCGCTGATCCCGGAGGGCCAGTCGGATTCCGCCTGTTTCGACAATGCGCTCGAGCTTCTGGTGCTGGGCGGCTATTCGCTCGCGCACGCCATGATGCTGCTTATCCCCGAAGCGTGGCACGGCAACACGCTGATGGATCCGAAGCGCCGGGCCTTTTACGAATATTACGCGGCTCTGATGGAGCCGTGGGACGGCCCCGCGGCCGTCGCCTTCACCGACGGGCGGCAGATCGGCGCGACGCTCGACCGCAACGGCTTGCGCCCGGCGCGCTATCTCATCACTGACGACGACACCGTCATCATGGCGTCCGAGATGGGCGTGCTGCCGGTCGCCGAAGAGCGCATCGTCGAGAAGTGGCGGCTGCAGCCCGGCCGTATGCTGCTGATCGACCTGGAACAGGGGCGGATTATCGGCGACGAGGAGAACAAGGCCGAGCTGGCGAACGCCAAGCCCTACCAGGAATGGCTCAACCGGACGCAGGTCCAGCTCGAGGACCTGCCGTCGATCCGGCGTCCCAGCCGCCGGCCGAACGCGCCCTCGCTGCTCAACCGCCAGCAGGCCTTCGGCTACACGCAGGAAGATCTCAAGCTGCTGATGGGGCCGATGGCCGAGACCGGCCAGGAGGCGGTCGGCTCGATGGGCATCGATACGCCGATCGCGGTGCTGTCGAAGCGCCCGAAGCTGCTCTACGCCTATTTCAAGCAGCTCTTCGCGCAGGTCACCAACCCGCCGATCGACCCGATCCGCGAAGAGCTGGTGATGTCTCTGGTTTCGCTGATCGGGCCGCGGCCCAACCTGCTCGGCCTTTCCGACGGCGCCACGCATCAGCGGCTCGAAGTCAGCCAGCCCATCCTGACCAACGAGGATCTGGAGAAGATCCGCTCGATCGGCAAGCTGGCCGACCAGGCCTTCCGCACCAGCACGCTCGACATGACCTATCCGGTCGAACACGGCGCGGCCGGGATGAAGGTCGCGCTGACGGAGCTCTGCAAGCAGGCCGAGGCCGCCTGCTATGACGGCTACAACATCGTCGTCCTGAGCGACCGTGCGGTGAGCGCCGACCGCGTGGCGATCCCCGCCCTGCTGGCGACCTCGGCGGTCCACCACCATCTCATTCGCACGGGCTTGCGCACCAGCCTCGGTCTCGTGGTCGAGACGGGCGAGGCGCGCGAGGTGCACCATTTCTGCTTGCTCGGCGGGTTCGGCGCGGAGGCGATCAATCCCTACCTCGCCTTCGAGACGCTGGCGGCGATGTGCGATGAGCTGCCACACGGCCTCAGCGCGGCGGACGCGCAGAAGCGCTACATCAAGGCGATCGACAAGGGCGTGCTCAAGGTGATGTCCAAGATGGGCATCTCGACCTTCCAGTCCTATTGCGGCGCGCAGATCTTCGATGCGGTCGGGCTGTCGAGCGGCTTCGTCGATGAGCATTTCTACGGCACGCACACGGCGATCGAAGGCGTCGGCCTAGCGCAGATCGCGGAAGAGACCGTCGCCCGGCACCGCCAGGCCTTCGGCGGCGACCTGGTGTACCGGCGCTTTCTCGATGCCGGTGGCGATTACGCCTTCCGGATGCGCGGCGAAGAGCATAACTGGACGCCCGACACGATCGCCGGGCTGCAGCACGCGGTGCGCAGCAACGCGCAGGACAAGTATCTCGCCTATGCGCAGCTGGTGAACGACCAGAGCAAGCGGACGATGACGATCCGCGGCCTGTTCGAGTTCCGGCCCACGGCCGAGCCGGTCCCCATCGAGGAGGTCGAGCCGGCGAGCGAGATCGTCAAGCGCTTCGCGACCGGCGCCATGTCCTTCGGCTCGATCTCGCGCGAGGCGCACACCACGCTGGCGATCGCGATGAACCGGATCGGCGGCAAGTCGAATACCGGCGAGGGCGGCGAGGAGCCCGACCGCTTCGTGCCCATGGCGAACGGCGACTCCCAGCGCTCCGCGATCAAGCAGGTCGCGTCCGGCCGCTTCGGCGTCACGGCCGAGTATCTCGTCAACTCGGACATGATGCAGATCAAGATGGCGCAGGGCGCGAAGCCGGGTGAGGGCGGACAGCTTCCCGGCCACAAGGTCGATGCGGTCATCGCCAAGGTGCGCCATTCGACGCCGGGCGTCGGCCTGATCTCGCCGCCGCCGCACCACGACATCTATTCGATCGAGGACCTGGCGCAGCTCATCTTCGACCTGAAGAACG
>CAZPFL010000171.1:0-11394 GCA_964585785.1 uncultured Rhodospirillaceae bacterium | reverse complement strand
TCGGCGATCTCGTTGATGAAGGTGATCTTGGTCGCCAGGAAGGCGTTGGTCGCGTATTTCACCAGCTCCGCCGTCTCGCGCCGGGTGAACAGGATCGGCGTCTCGATCAGCGACAGCGGACGGTAGAGCGCCCGCATGATCTCCTGCGCGCGCTCGCTCTCGGTCCCGATCACCACGCGGTCGGGGCGCATGAAATCCTCGATCGCCGAGCCTTCGCGCAGGAACTCCGGGTTGGACACGACGTCGAAATCCGCGTCGGGCCGCGTCTCGCGGATGATCCGCTCGACCTCGCGGCCTGTGCCGACCGGAACGGTCGACTTCGTCACCACCACCGTGTAGCCGTCCATCGCGGCCGCGATCTGCTCGGCCGCGGCATAGACGTACGTCAGGTCCGCGTGACCGTCGCCGCGGCGGCTCGGCGTGCCGACGGCGATGAAGACCGCGTCGGCGCCGGCGACGCCTTCGGCAAGGCTCGTCGTGAAGTGCAGCCGGTCCGCCTTCGCGTTGGCTTCGACAAGCTCTTCCAGGCCCGGCTCGTAGATCGGAATCTCGCCCCGCTTCAGGCTGGCGATCTTGCCTTCGTCCATGTCGACGCAGACGACGTCGATGCCGAACTGCGAAAAGCACGCGCCCGAGACGAGCCCGACATATCCAGTACCGATCATTGCTATACGCATTGGTGCTTATTCCTTAATGCAGACATGCCGCGTCGCCGCCCTAGGCACCGATTATTCTATCGAGAGACGGTTTCGATGGTGTTAGCGCGGACCCGCGTAATGCGACAGCACGTCCAGAACCGCGTCGCCGAGGTCGTCACGCGCCAGCGCGAAGGCGATGTTGGCTTCGAGAAAACCGACCTTGTCGCCGCAATCGAACCGACGTCCTTCGAACCGAAGCCCATGGAACGGTGCTTTCCCAATGAGCTTCGCCATCGCGTCGGTCAGCTGAATTTCGCCGCCGGCGCCCTTTTCCTGCAAATCGAGCTGCTCGAACACTTCCGGCAGAAGCACGTAGCGGCCGATGATCGACAGCGTGGACGGCGCCCTTTCCGGCGCCGGCTTCTCCACGAGGCCCTTCACCGAGGCCAGCCGGCCGTCGTCGCTTTCGAGGTCGAGAATGCCGTAGCGGTTGGTGTGCTCTTTCGGCACGTCCATCACCGCGACCACGTTGCCCTCGGTCTTCTCATGCACATCGATGAGCTGTCGCAGGCAAGGCGTCTGGGACATCACCAGGTCGTCCGCCAGCAGCACGGCAAAGGGCTGGTTGCCGACGAATTCGCGCGCACACCAGACCGCATGCCCCAGCCCCAGCGGCTGCATCTGACGGGTGTAGCAGATCTGGCCCGGGTTGGGCAGCAAGCCCCGCATCTCGTTCAGCAGATCGTTCTTGCCGCGCTCCGCCAGGGTCTGGTCGAGCTCGTAGGAAATGTCGAAATGGTCTTCGATCGCGTGCTTACCGCGCCCGGTGACGAAGATGAACTCCTCGATGCCGGCCGCTTTGGCTTCTTCAACCGCATATTGAATGAGCGGCTTATCGACAACGGGCAGCATTTCCTTGGGCATTGCGCGGGTCGCCGGCAAAAACCGGGTCCCAAGCCCACCGACCGGGAAAATTGCTTTTCTTACGCGTTGAGTCATCTAAAGAATTCGGAAATTCCGCTCCGCAGCATTCTGTCGATTATTTGCCATAGGAGTATGGGCTAAGCAACCGTAACAGATAGTGGCTTAATCCTCACGAAGTAGTACCTCTTTGGCTTCATTGATTTTCGCGGCAAGGTAGTCGGAGCCGCCGTGGTCGGGATGGTACTGCTTCATTAGACGCCGGTGGGCGCGTTTTATTTCCTCGGCCGAGGCGTCGGGGCCGACGCCCAGCACGGCCCGGGCCTCGGCCCGGCTCATCGGCCCGCCCGCGGATTTGCCGGCGCCCGCCCGTTCCTCCGCTCCGGCCCCGGGACCAGCCCCCGCCCCCGACTGCGACGCGGCCCGCCAGGCCTCGCCATGCATCCGCTCCAGATAGGCCTGTAGCACCTGCGCGGAGGTTTGGTCGGCCGCCAGCGCTTCGCGGTATAATAATACCACATCGCTGAGCGCCAGCTCGGATAGCCGCTTTCCCGCGAACCGGCCTTCCCGGACGGTGCCGTCCATCTCGCCGCTGTCGTGGTCGAGCTGCATGACGACGAAGCGGGTATGGACCTCCGAGGTCTGCCCCGATGACGGCCCGCGCGCGGACTTCATCCGGTTGCGCAGCGCGCGCGCCCGCAGCAGCCAGGGGATCAGGAAAATGGCGACGGTGTAGAGAAACCGGAACTGCCGGGTCACGAGCAGCACGATCGCGAGAATGACGGCGATGATCAGCCCGCTCCAGCGCAGCGCCTGCAGGATCTCGCGCGGCTCGGCGCTCAGGAACCACTGCAGCAGCAAAGCGCCGCCGACCAGGAGCGCGATGACGAGCAGGATCCAGACCATCGGCGGCTATTTCTGCCGGCCGAGCTGCTGCGCCAGGCGCAACCGGCCGCCGCCGTGCCGGTCCTCGAAGTCGAGCAGCGCCTGCCGCCCGCCGGCGGCATAGACGGCGACCGCCGACAGCAGGTCGCGAAGCTGCTGCGCGCTGGCGGAATCGAACGGGCAATAGGCGCCGCCGGACAGCCGCGCTATCTGCTCATACGCCCGGCGCACCACGGGATCGCCGCCTTCGTGGAATACGAACACCGGCACGCCGAGCAGCCCGAGCTCGCCCGCGAGATGGCAAAGACGGTCGATGTCCTCCTCCATGGCGTCGCCGACAAAGACGACGGCATCCACTTTCTGCTTGCCGGTCTCGCGAATCGCATGCGCCAGGATCTTGCGGATCTGCGTCTGCCCGCCGAGGCAGCGCACGGCGGTCATGAGGCGCAGCAGGTCAGGCGCGCTGGACGCCCAGCGGCTCGCCTTGCATTCGCCGAAGCCGCGGTAATAGACGAGCTGCACCGCGAGCCCGCCGAGCGCGGCGGTTTCGGAAAACATCTCCCCCTGGATGTGGCAGGCGCGATCCCAGGTCGGCTCGCGACTCGCCGTTGCATCCATGGCAAAGACGAGACGCCCTGTTCGTCCGCCCGGCTTCCGGGCGGACGTGGCGGCGACCTTGTTCAGGAAGTCCGCGACCTCCTTGTCGGAAGACTTCTCGGGCAGCTTCCCCATACCAACAGATATATAGGGATCGGGCGCTAGATCGGAAGTGTTTCCACCCCACTCTCACGCGACTCGTAGCTGCTGCCCTTCACGCGGGTCTCGGCCACCGGCGCCAGACCGATCGCCGTCAGCAGCGCCCGCACTTCCTGCCGCGCGGCGACATGCGACATGTTGAGCCGCATGTTGGCGTCGGCGTTGCGCAGGTCGAGCAGCGTCAGCCCTTTCAGGAACAGCTCGCGGAAGATCACCCGCTCGCCGAAGCCGGGCGCGAAGCGGAAGCCGATCCGCTTGGACAGGGCGGCGAGCACGTCTTCCATCGCCTGCGTGTTGCGCGAGCCGATCGAGGCGAGACGGTTGCGCATGACGATCCAGTCGATCTTGCCGCCGTCGCGCACCGCCCGCGCCTTACGCTGCTCCCACACCATCTCCGCATAGGTGCTCGGGCGGAGGATCTTGTAGGTCTCCGGATGCACCTTGGCGAGCAGGTCGAGGTCGACGAAGCTGTCGTTGAGCGGCGTGATCAGCGTATCCGCATAGCTGTGGCCGATGCGGGACAGATTGCTGTCGCTGCCGGGCGTGTCGATGACGACGAAGTCGTGGTTGGCGGCGAGGTTGCTGACGCAGGCGTCGAGTCGCGTCTCCTCGTCGCTTTTTGCCAGCGTCGGGTTGTCGTAGATGCTGCGCGTCAGGAGCTGATGCTCCGGCATCACGAGCTCGATCCCCGTCCCGTCCATGAAGGTGCGGCGGTTCTCAAGATAGCGCGTGAGCGTGGCCTGCGGGTCGTCGAGGTCGATGCTGCCGACCGAATAGCCGGCATTGAGCAGGCTGACGATCAGGTGCATCGAGGTCGTCGACTTGCCCGACCCGCCCTTCTGGTTCCCGACGACGACGATATGAGCGTTCGACATGGTTCTCAGATCCGTCTGTTTCCGATCACGAGCTCCCGGCCGGGCCGCCAGTATGCCCCCGGCGTACCGTCGCGGCCAGTCATCGAACTCCACCCCGGCCGCTTGCCGGTGCTCTCGCAAACGCGCGCCATGGTATCCCCCCTCATAGCGTGTTACGACCCTCTGTCGGCGTGGACTGTATTCCCCCGAACAAGATCCGGCAAGAATCAGGCATAGACATACCATATTTCGTGGAAAATGAGGCGAAGGATCCCATCCCGCAAATACCAGGTTTTCGCTTTTCCGAGTCGCGCGCTGTCCGCCGGCGCGCTCACGCTCCTGCTGGCGCTGGCGGCCTGCCAGGCGCCGCCGCCGGCCGGACCGGCGGGACGCTGGTCGGTTCTGCCGGCCGCCGAAGCGCGGCTGACGCTCGCGTTACGGGACCTCTCGGGCGAACCCCGGCGCGCGCAATTCCGCAGCACCGACGGGCGCTATGTCGAGGAAATCGCCGAATGGGGCGGTGGCGACTTCAAGAAGCCGCGCGCCGGCCTCCGGCTCAGCGAAGCGTCGCCCGGGCCGCCGCGCACCGATCCCAAGGATCCGAATGCGATCATCCCGGGCTGGAAGGCGTTGCAGGACCAGCTTCCCGCCTACGGCGAGCCGCAATCGGGACAGAACCGCCTCGGCCCGGTCTCCTGGTGGCGCGCCAACCTCGGCACCTCCGAATGCGTGCTGTTCCTGCAGCGGCTGGCGGAGCGGCCGCCGCGCGCCGCCACCTTGTCCGGCTTCTACTGCAACCCCGCGGGGACGTCGCTGTCACCGCAGGGGGCAGCGGCAGTCGTGCAAAGCATCGGCTTGCGTCCGCGCCCGGATGGGCAATAACTATTTGGAACCAAACACTGGCAGTCGCCGGGCGGCAATCAACGCGCATTCAGGGAGAGGAGCAGCCGATGAGCCTATTCGACATGGACGGCATGACCGCCGTCATCACCGGATCGACCAAGGGAATCGGCAAGGCGATCGCCCAGCGCATGGCCGAGCACGGCGCCAATGTCGTCATCTCCTCGCGCAAGGCGGATGCTTGCCAGGACGTCGCCGAGGAAATCAACCGCGCCTGGGCGAAGAAGGGCAACAAGGCGATCCCGATCCCCTGCCATATCGGCCACAAGGAACAGCTCCAGGCGCTGGTCGACAAGTCGCTGGCAGAATTCGGTCAGATCGACGTGCTCGTCTGCAACGCTGCGGTCAACCCGTATTACGGCCCGTCCAAGGACATTCCCGACAGCGCGTTCGACCGGATCATGGAAAGCAACGTGCGCAGCAATTTCTGGCTCTCGCACATGGCCGCCAAGCACATGGTCGAGCGCAAGAGCGGCTCGATCATCATCATCTCCTCGCTCGGCGGGCTGCGCGGCAACGTGACGCTCGGCGTCTACGGGCTGTCGAAGGCTGCCGACCTGCATCTCGCGCGCGTGCTCGCGGCCGAGTACGGACCGCACAACATCCGCGCCAACGCGATCGCGCCCGGTCTCGTCCGCACCGATTTCGCGCGCGCGCTCTGGGAGGACGAGGAAAACCTCAAGCGCCGCACCGCGACGACCCCGCTGCGCCGCATCGGCGAGCCGGACGAAATCGCGGGCGCGGCGGTGATGCTCGGCAGCAAGGCCGGCTCCTTCATCTGCGGCCAGACGATCGTCATCGACGGCGGCTCGCTGGCCGTGTGAGCTAAAGCGAAAGCGCGAGCCGGTAGCCCTCGGCGATCGCGCGCACCGCGTCGAGCTCCGCCGCCAGGCGCGCGCCGCCGATCAGATGCACCGCCGGGCCGCCGGCCGGCAGTGCGGTGGCGAGCTCCGCCAGCGGCTCCTGGCCAGCGCAGACAATAATGGTGTCGGCGGGAATGCAGCGCGCCGCGCCCGCGACCGTGATATGCAGGCCCGCATCGTCGATGCGACGATATTCGGCGCCGGCGATGGTCTCGACGCCGTGCCGCCCCAGCACGAGGCGATGAATCCAGCCGGTCGACCGGCCGAGCGAATCGCCGAACCGTCCTGTCTTTCGCTGCAGCATGGTGATGATCGGGCCGTCGGAAACGGTTCCCTGCGCGGTCGAGTCCAGCCCGCCCGGCGTCCGGATCTTCTGGTCGATTCCCCAATAGGATGCGAAGACGTCGGGATCACGATGCGCCCGGCCGCCATGCTCGGCGAGATAGAGCGCCACGTCGAAGCCGATGCCGCCCGCGCCGATGATCGCCACCCGCTTGCCTGGCGTTACCCGGCCGGTCAGCACATCGACATAGCTCGCCACGGACGGATGGCCGATCCCGTCGATCGCGGGACGGCGCGGCACGACTCCGGTCGCCAGCACGACCGCGTCGAAGCCGCCCCCCGCCAGGTCCGCCGCCGTCGCCGCCTGGCCGAGGCGGACCTCGACGCCGGCGCGCGTCATCCGCTCGGCGAAATAGGTGATCGTCTCGGCGAATTCCTGCTTGCCCGGAACGACCTTGGCGAGATTGAACTGACCGCCAAGCCGACTTTCCCGCTCGTAAAGCACGACGTCGTGGCCGCGCTCGGCCGTGGCCGCAGCGCAGGACAGCCCGCCCGGCCCGCCGCCGACGACCGCGATGCGCTTCCGCCGCGCCGCCGGCTCGGGCAGCAGCAGCGTCTCGTTGCAGGCGCGCGGGTTCACCATGCAGGTCGAGGGCTTGCCGACGAAATAGTGGTCGAGGCAAGCCTGGTTGCAGGCGATGCAGATGTTGATCCCTTTGCGATCGCCACGCGCCGCCTTGGCGACGAACGCGCCGTCCGACAGGAAGGGCCGCGCCAGCATGACCAGCGACGCCGCACCGCTTGCCAGCACCGCCTCGGCCGTCTCGGGCGTGTTGATGCGGTTGCTCGCGGCGATCGGGATCGAGACCGACCGCGCAACATTTTGCGTCGCCCAGGCGAAACCGGCGCGCGGCACCATCTGGGCGATGGTAGGCACGCGCGCCTCGTGCCAGCCGATGCCGCTGGTCAGGATGTTCGCGCCGGCCGCTTCGACCGCGCGGGCGAGCGCGACCGTCTCCGCGCCGCTCAATGCGCCCTCGACGAGGTCGAGCACCGAGATACGGAACAGGATGAGGAAGTCGTCGCCGACGCGCGCACGCACGCGCCGCACCACTTCGGCCGGGAAGCGCAGCCGGTTCTCCAGCGGACCGCCCCAGTCGTCGCAGCGGTGGTTGGTGCGCGGCGACAGGAACTCGGTGATCAGATAGCCTTCCGAGCCCATGATCTCCGCGCCGTCGTAGCCGGCCTCTCGGGCGAGCGCGGCGCAGCGCGCGTAATCCTCGATCGTGCGCTCGATGTCGGCCGCGGTCATCGCGCGCGGCGTCTCGCGGTTGATCGGCGATTTGAGCGGCGACGGCGCGACCGACTTCGTGTGATAGCCGTAACGCCCGCTGTGCAGGATCTGCAGCGCGATCCGCCCGCCCGCGTCGTGCACCCGCCGGGTGATGACCTGGTGGCGGGATGCATCCGCCTCGCTGACCATCATGATCGGATGCTCGTTGAGCCGCCCCTCCTCGTTTGGCGCGAAGCCGCCGGTCACGATCAGCGGCGCACCCGCTTCCGCGCGCTCGCCGTAGAAGGCGGCGAGCCGATCCATCCCGTCGGACAGCGCCTCGAGCCCCGTATGCATCGAGCCCATGATCACGCGGTTCGGCAGCGTGAACGGGCCGACATCGATGGGAGACAGCAGCAGCGGATAGGTGGTGGCGGAAGAGGACATCGGCGGCGTCGGATTGTTTCAGGCCGGATTGACTTAGCGCAGAACCGCGGCGCCGCCAAATCGCGGCGTCACAGCCGCGCCAGCCGCTCGCCGATCAGCGCGTAATACCCGTCGGCGTCGATCCCGGTGATCACGCGGCAGGTCGGCGGCTTGCCGGTCACGCCCCACCAGTCAGCTACGATCTGGCCCATGGTCAGCGCGGACTCGGTCTCCACGGTCACGAAGCAATCCTTGCCGCTGAACAGCGCCGGCCGCAGCAGATAGGCAATGACGCAGGGGTCGTGCAGCGGCCCGCCGGGCACGCCGAAGCGCTCGATATCGGTACGGTCGTAGAAAGTCAGCATCGCCGCGGCCGCTTTTGCCACGGGCGTACCGATCTCACGAATCGCCTGCAGCCGCGCGGGCGTCGTGATCGCCTTGTAGGTCACGTCGAGGCCGAACATCGTGAGCTTGGCGCCGCTCTCCAGCACGATGCGTGCGGCATGCGGGTCGGTGTGGATGTTGAACTCGGCGACCGGCGTGACGTTGCCCGGAATCAGCGCCGCGCCGCCCATGAAGGCGATCTCGCGCAGCTTGGGCAGAATGCGCGGCTCCTTGGCGATCGCCGTCGCGATATTCGTCATCGGCCCGATCGGACAGAGCGTGATCGCGCCGTCTTCGGCGGCGAGACAGGTCTCGACGATGAAGTCGACCGCGTGCTTTTCCGCGAGCGGCAGCGTCGGCTCGGGCCAGTCGTAGCCGTCGAGCCCGGTCTTGCCGTGCCGGCGCTCGGCGGTGGAGAGCGGGCGCAGGAGCGGCCGCGCGCAGCCGGCATAGATCGGAACGTCGCGCCGCCCCGACAACTCCATCACGATCCTCGCGTTCCGCGTCGTCAGCGGGAGCGGCACGTTGCCGGCGACACAGGTCACGCCGAGCAGATCGAGCTCGTCGGGCGACGCCAGCGCCATCAGCAGCGCGATCGCGTCGTCCTGGCCCGGATCGCAGTCGATGATGATGGGGCGCGGGCTCATCGCTTCAGTCCTCGAGATTGAGCAGCGCGGCGTTGCCGCCGCTCGCCGTCGTGTCGACCGACAGGCTGCGCTCGACCGCGAAGCGATGCAGATAGTGCGGGCCGCCCGCTTTCGGCCCCGTACCCGACAGCCCCTCGCCGCCGAAGGGCTGCACGCCGACGACCGCGCCGATCTGGTTCCGGTTGACATAGATGTTGCCGACGCGGAGACGCTTGCGGATATGCTCCACCGTCGTGTCGATGCGGCTGTGGATGCTCGCGGTGAGCCCGTAGCCGACGCCGTTGATCGCGTCGATCACGGCATCGAGCCGCGCGTCGTCGTAGCGCACCACGTGCAGAATCGGCCCGAAGACCTCGCCCGGCAACTCGGCGATGCCGCCGATCTCATAGGCCGCCGGCGCGAAGAAGGTGCCGTGCGCCGTCTCGGGCCCGAGCGCCAGCTTGCGGATGGTCCGCGCGGCCGCGTCCATGCGCGCCGCGTGATCCTGCAGTTTTGCCAGCGCGTCGCCGTCGATGATCGGCCCAACATCGGTCGAGAGCTGGCCGGGATCGCCGATGCGGAGCTCGTCCATCGCGCCCGCCAGCATGTCGATCAACCCGTCCGCGATGTCGTCCTGCAGATAGAGCACGCGAAGCGCGGAGCAACGCTGGCCCGCGCTCTGGAAGGCCGAGGCGAGCGCGTCTTTCACCACCTGCTCAGGCAGCGCGGAGGAGTCGACGATCATCGCGTTCTGCCCGCCGGTCTCCGCGATCAGCGGCACGATCGGCCCGTCCTTCGCGGCGAGGCTGCGGTTGATGGCGTGCGCCGCCTCGACCGAGCCGGTAAACGCGACGCCGGCGATGCGCGGATCGGCGACCAGCGGCGCGCCGACGCCAGGCCCGTCGCCCGGCAAGAGATGCAACACCTCGCCCGGGATGCCCGCCGCCTGCAGCAGTCGGACCGCGCGGTCGGCGATCAGCGGCGTCTGCTCCGCCGGCTTGGCGATCACCGTGTTGCCGGCCATGAGCGCGGCCGCCACTTGCCCGGTGAAGATCGAGAGCGGAAAGTTCCAGGGCGAGATGCAGACGAACACGCCGCGGCCGTGCAGCGACAGCGCGTCACGCTCGCCCGTCGGCCCCGACAGCGCCTGCGCCGCCGCAAACTCGGCGCGGCCACGCGCGGCGTAGTAGCGTAGGAAATCCACCGCCTCGCGCAGCTCGGCGACCGCGTCGGGAATCGTCTTCCCCGCCTCGCGGACGCAGAGCGCCATCAGCTCACCGTCATTATTTTCGTAGAGGTCGGCCGCGCGATCGAGCATCGCCGCGCGCTCCATGACATCGCCGCCGTTCCAGGCCGGCTGCGCCGCCAGCGCCATCGACACCGCGCGCTCGCAATCCGCCGCCATCGCCGCCGTCACGGTCCCGACCCGGCGGCGGCGATCGGCCGGCTCCGTCAGCGGCGCTCCCTCGGCCATGGCTTTCGTGTCGCCGCCGACCAGGGGCGCCGCCTGCCAAGTCGTCTCCGCGAAGCCGGCAAGCCGCGTCGCCAAGGCGGACCGGGTTAGCGGATCGGCGAGATCGTAGCCGCGCGCGTTCGTCCGCTCGTCGCCAAACAGCCGCGGCGGCACGGCGATGCGCGGATGACGGCGCGTCTCCAGCTGGGCGGTCTGCGCCACGGGATCGGCCGCGATGTCCTCGACCGGCAGCTTCTCGTCGACGATGCGGTTGACGAAAGAGGTGTTGGCGCCGTTCTCGAGCAGGCGGCGCACGAGATACGGCAGAAGGTCCTCATGGCTGCCGACCGGCGCGTAGACGCGGCAGGGAATGCCGAGCGCTTCCTCGGGCACGATCTCCTCATACAGCGCCTCGCCCATCCCGTAGAGGCGCTGGAACTCGAAGTCCCGGCGCTTGCCCATGATCTCGAGTACGGCGGCGAGCGAATAGGCGTTATGCGTCGCGAATTGCGGGAAGAAAGCCCTTTCGTCGCGCGCCATCAACCGCGCGCAGGCGAGATAGGAGACGTCGGTCGACGCCTTGCGCGTGAACACCGGATAGTCGTCGTAGCCGCCTTCCTGGCTGCGCTTGATCTCGGTGTCCCAATAGGCGCCCTTGACCAGCCGCACCATGAAGCGCCGACGCTGGCTGCGCGCCAGCACGCCGAGCCATTCGAGCAGCGGTACCGCGCGCTTCTGATAAGCCTGCACGGCGAGACCGAAGCCGTCCCAATCCTTGAGCGACGCGTCACCGGAGACCGCGGCGATGACGTCGAGCGACAGGTCGAGCCGGTCGGCCTCCTCCGCGTCCACCGTGAGCCCGATGTCCACGGATTTAGCCAGCCGCGCGAGGTCGAGCAGCCGCGGCGCAAGCTCCTTCATCACCCGGCCGCGCTGCAACGGCTCGTAGCGCGGATGCAGCGCCGACAGCTTGACCGAGATGCCGGGGGCCGCTACCGGTCCGCGCCCCGCAGCCGCGGCGCCCACCGCGCGGATCGCGCGCTCGTAGGCGGCGAGATAGCGGTCGGCGTCGGGCATCGTGCGCGCGGCCTCGCCCAGCATGTCGAAGGAATGGCGGTAATCACCCTCGTCTT
>CAZPFL010000170.1:9393-11596 GCA_964585785.1 uncultured Rhodospirillaceae bacterium | reverse complement strand
GCTCGTAGACCGCATGCTCCAACAGCGCCTGGCCGATGCCCTGGGCGATGGCGCCGTGCACCTGGCCCTGCGCCACCATCGGGTTGATCACCGCGCCATAGTCGTCGACCGCGCCGTAGCGAACGACCGCGACGGCGCCGGTCTCCGGATCGATCTCGACCTCCGCCACGTGACAGCCGTTCGGGTAGGTCATCGCCTTGCGCAGATATTCCTGCGGCGTGTCGAGGCCGGGCTCGCCGTCGTCGCCCCGGAAGCCCGTCTCGCGCGCGATGCGCGCCACTGCGAGCAGGTCGATGCCGCGGTCGGTGCCGGCGACGGTGAAGCGACCGTCCGCGAAGTCGATGTCGACCTCCGCCGCCTCCAGCACGCGGGCGGCGACGCGCTTGCCCTTGGCGATGATCTTCTCGCTGGCGAGGTACATCGCCGTGCCGGCCATATAGGTCGCGCGCGAGCTGCCGTGCCCGCCGCCCTTGGAGATCGCGTCGGTATCGCCCGCCCGGTAGCGCACCCGGTCGAAGGGCACGCCGAGCAGGTCGGCGACGATCTGGCGGAAGGTCGTCTCGTGCCCCTGGCCGATCGACTGCGTGCCCGTGGTCAGGGTTATGTCATCGTCGCCGAAGCGAAGCTCGACCTTTTCCTCAGGCATGCCGCCGGTCGCCTTGATGTGACAGGCGAATCCAATCCCCCGCAACAGGCCGCGGGCTTCCGATTGGCGCTTGCGGCCGGCGAAGCCGCGCGCCCATGCCAGCGCGGCGTCGAGGTTCGCCGGGAAGTCGCCGCTGTCGATCGGCGTTCCGGTCGGGCTCGTGTACGGCATCGCCGCGGGCGGGATCAGGTTGCGCCGCCGCAGGACGCCGCGGTCCAGCTTCATCTCGCGGGCGGCGGTGTCGATCAGGCGCTCCATGATGTTGACGGTCTCGGCGAAGCCGGGCGCGCGCGTGACGCCGATCGGCACGGTGTTGGTCACGACCGCGCCGATCGTCAGGTGCAGGGCAGGGATGCGGTAAACCGTGTTGGGGAGCGCGATGTACTGGCCGATCTGCACGCGCCCCGCCGAGCCGGAGAGATAGGCGCCCACATTGGCCCAGCTCCGGATGCGGAGCGCCAGGAAAGCGCCCTCGGCGTCGAGCGCCAGCGCCGCCGCCGCCCAATGGTCGCGCGCCTGGTGATCGGAGACGAAGCCCGCGCTGCGATCGTTGATCCATTTGACCGGACGGCCCGTGCGCCGCGCCGCCCACAGCGTCAGCATGTGCTCGACGTAGGGGAAGTTCTTGCTGCCGAAGCCGCCGCCGACATCCGGCGCGACATACCGCAGCCGGTCCTTGGCGATGCCGAGCGCGGCGGCGGTGTTGTCGCGGCCCGCGTGCAGGCTCTGGCTCGAGACATGAAGCGTATAGCGCGCCGTCGCCGGATCATAGACGCCGATCGCGCCCCGCATCTCCATCGGGTTGGTGACAATGCGATGGTTGAGCAGCGCGAGCTCCGTCACATGCGCCGCCGCGGCAAAGGCCCGGTCGGTCGCCGCTTTATCCCCGGTGGCCCATTCCAGCACGGTATTGCGGGGAATGGCCTCGCTGAGCTGGACGGCGTCCGCCGCCAGCGCCGCCTGCGCCGTCGTCACGGCGGGCAGCGGCGCGTAGTCGACCCGGATCTTCTCGGCCGCGTCGCGCGCTTCCGCCAGTGTCCGCGCAACGATAAGCGCGACCGGCTGCCCCACATGGCGCACCCGGTCCGTGGCCAGGGGCGGGTAGGGGATGAAGCGGAAGGGCTCGCCCGTAAACCCGTTCACCCGCTCCGTCGGCGGCAGCGGCCCGATGCCGTCCGCCGCCTGCTCGTCGCGCGTCAGCACCGCCAGCACGCCGGGCGATCTGGCCGCCGCCGCCGCATCGACGGCGTGGAGATGCGCGTGCGCATGCGGCGAGCGCAGGATGAAGGCGTGGACCATCCCGTCCAGCACCATGTCGTCGACGTAGCAGCCCCGGCCGGTCAGGAGGCGGGCGTCTTCGATCCGTTTCCGGGACGATCCAATCTCGCGGCTTCGCATGGGTACGGTCCTGCCATTCGATCTGCCGTTGACGGTATTTCCGGCATTTCGCCTAGGGTACACCGTTTCGGGGCGCTCCGGGGCATGCCGGATCCGGCCGCGCGGCCGCGCGGATTTCCCCCCGGCGCGGTGGGCGTGGCACAATGTCCGATAGAAGCC
>CAZPFL010000170.1:0-9383 GCA_964585785.1 uncultured Rhodospirillaceae bacterium | reverse complement strand
CACGCCCGAACAGGCGGCGCGCCTCGGCGCCCTCGCCGCGGTCGCGCTGGTCGCCGAGTTCTTCGGCGCGCTGCTCTCCCAGAACGGCGACGCGGCCACCAGCGCTTTCGGCCGCTCCGACCAGGCCCTCGGCGCGGCGGGCGTGGCACAATGTCCGGCAGAAAACGGCGCGTTGGCGATTTACCTCCGGGCCGTGTCGTCCTATATGCTTGCATTGGACGCCTCGATCATGCCGAACGCCAGAGAAACCCGCCAAACCCGCCTCAAGCGATTGAAATTTCGCAGCTGGCACCGAGGCACCCAGGAAATGGATCTGCTTCTGGGCCGGTTCGCCGATGCCCAGCTGGAGTCACTCAGCGACCGTGAACTCGATCAGTACGAATCCGTCCTCAACCAAGCCGACCAGGATCTCTATGCCTGGATCACGGGTGAGCGCCCATGGCCGAGCTCTTTGATCAATCCGGTCACGGGTCGGTTGACGTCGATGACGGCGAACCCGTCGAAGGCCGGACCGGAAACCCGCTAGCCGCGATCTGGTGCCGCCTGCGCGCGCCGGGACGCTACACGATCGCCGGCGCACCCGAAGGCCACGACGCCCGCATCCTGGCGGAAGGCCTGCGCGCGCTCGGCCGGCCGGTCATCCATGTCTGCCGCGACGACGCCCGGCTGTCGCGCCTGATCTCCGCGCTCGATTTCTTCGCCCCCGACATCCCGGTGCTGGCGCTGCCGGCCTGGGACTGCGTGCCCTATGACCGGGTATCGCCCAACGCCGAGCTGGTGGCGCGCCGCCTGCACACACTGACCGCCCTCGCGGCGGAGCAGGCGGAGCCGGTGCTGTTGCTCACGACGGTCAGCGCGGTGCTGCAGCGCGTGCCGCCGGCCAAGGCCTTCCGCGGCGCGATGATCGAGATGAAGCCCGGCTCGGTCGTGCCGCAGGCCGGCCTGCTCGCCTTCTTCAGCCGCAACGGCTACCGGCGCGCCGGCACGGTGCGTGAGCCCGGCGAGTACGCCATCCGGGGCGGCATCATCGACGTCTTCCCGCCGGGCGCGGACTCGCCGCTCAGGCTCGACTTCTTCGGCGACGAGCTGGAGTCGGTCCGCAAGTTCGACGCGGTGAGCCAGCGCACGATCGGCGAAGCGAGCGATCTCCACCTCATCCCGGTCAGCGAGGTCGTGCTCGACGACACGACGATCGCGAAATTCCGCGACCGCTACCGCGCGACCTTCGGCCCCGCGCGCCCGAACGACGCCTTCTACGAGGCGATCAGCGCGGGCAACCGCCATCCCGGCCTGGAGCACTGGCTGCCGCTGTTCTGGGACGAGCTGGCGACCGTGTTCGACTATCTGCCGGACGCGGCGGTGACGCTCGACCATCAGACGGACGCCGCGGTCAACGCCCGGCTCGAGCTGATCCAGGATTATTACGAGGCGCGCGTCGAGATGCTGCCCGCGACCCAGCGCGACGCGAGCCGGGATTCGAGCCCGATCTACCAGCCGGTCGACCCGGCGACGCTGTTCCTCGATCGCAAGCAATGGCGCGGCGCGCTCGCACGCCGACTCGCCGTCGACCTGACGCCGTTCCAGATGCCGGATCACGACGACGGCTCGTTCGACGCGGGCGGGAAGGCGCCGCCGGACCTTTCGGCGTCGCGCACCCAACCGGACCATAATCCCTTCGACGCGGTGCACGCCTTGGCCGAGCAGGAGACCGCGCGCCGCCTGGTCATCGCCGCGCACAGCGCCGGTTCGCGCGACCGGCTGGCGCATCTCCTGGCGGAGCACGGCCTCACCGCGGCGCAGGCCGTGGCGCATTGGCCCGAGGTCCTCGACGCCGCGCCGGGCAGCGCCGCGCTCGCGGTGATCGATCTCGATCACGGCTTCACCGCGCCCGACTGCGTCGTCATCAGCGAACAGGACATCCTGGGCGAGCGGATCGCGCGCGCGACCCGCCGGCGCCGCCGCGCCGATCAGTTCATCTCGGAAGTCTCCAGCCTCAACACGGGCGACCTGGTCGTCCACATGGACCACGGCATCGGCCGCTACGAAGGGCTCGAGACGCTGACCGTCGGCGGCGCGCCGCATGACTGCCTTCGCCTGCTCTATGCCGGCGACGACCGGCTCTACGTGCCGGTCGAGAATATCGAGGTGCTGTCGCGCTACGGCTCCGAGGACGCCGCGGCCCAGCTCGACCGCCTCGGCGCGCAGGCCTGGCAGGCGCGCAAGGCGCGGGTCAAGGCGCGTATCCGCGAGATCGCCGACCAGCTGCTCAAGGTCGCGGCCGAGCGCGCGACGCGCCGCGGCGAGGCGATGCACACGACGCCCGGCGTGTTCGAGGAATTCTGCTCGCGCTTCGCCTGGTCGGAGACCGAGGACCAGCAGCAGGCGATCGACGAGGTCATCGGCGACCTCGATTCCGGCCGGCCGATGGACCGCCTGGTCTGCGGCGACGTGGGCTTCGGCAAGACGGAGGTGGCACTCCGCGCCGCGTTCGTCGCGGCGATGACCGGCGCGCAGGTGGCCCTTGTCGTGCCGACGACGCTGCTCGCCCATCAGCATTACCTGACCTTCAAGGAGCGCTTCGCCGGGCTGCCGCTCCGGATCGAGCAGATTTCCCGGCTGGTGCCCGCCGCGCGCGCGTCCGACATCCGAAAGGGGCTTGCCGACGGCGCGGTCAACATCGTCATCGGCACGCATGCGCTGCTCGCCAAATCGATCGCGTTCTCCCATCTCGGCCTGCTCATCGTCGACGAGGAGCAGCATTTCGGCGTCGCGCAGAAGGAGCGGCTGAAGCAGCTCAAGGCGAATGTCCACGTGCTGACGCTGACCGCGACGCCGATCCCGCGCACCCTGCAGATGGCGCTCGCCGGCGTGCGCGAGCTCAGCATCATCGCCACGCCGCCGGTCGACCGGCTCGCGGTGCGCACCTTCGTGCTGCCCTACGACCCGGTCATCGTGCGCGAGGCGATCCGGCGCGAGATCTATCGCGGCGGGCAGATTTTCTACGTCTGCCCCCGGGTCTCGGACCTCGAACGGGTGCACGAGCGGCTGCGCAAGCTGGTGCCCGAGGCCAAGATCGCCGTCGCGCACGGCCAGATGCCGACCCAGGCGCTCGAGAAGGTCATCACCGACTTCACCGAGGGACGCCACGAGATCCTGCTGTCAACCAACATCATCGAGGCCGGGCTCGACATCCCGCGCGCCAACACCATGATCGTGCACCGCGCAGACCGCTTCGGGCTGGCGCAGCTCTACCAGCTGCGCGGCCGGGTCGGGCGCTCGAAGACGCGGGCCTACGCTTATCTCACCCTGCCACCCGGCCAGGCGATCACGGAATCGGCGCAGAAGCGGCTCGCCGTGATGCAGGCGCTGGACACGCTGGGCGCGGGCTTCACGCTGGCGAGCCATGACCTCGACATCCGCGGCGCGGGCAATCTCCTGGGCGAGGAGCAGTCGGGGCATATCCGAGAGGTCGGCGTCGAGCTCTACCAGCAGCTTCTGGAGGAGGCGATCACCCAGCTCCGCGAAGGCGCGGTCGATGCCGGCGCGGACGCGAAATGGTCGCCGCAGATCTCGGTCGGCATCTCGGTGCTGATCCCCGAGCGTTACGTCGCCGACCTGTCGGTGCGGCTCGGCCTTTACCGGCGCCTGTCGCGGCTCGAGACGCGGGCGGACATCGACGCTTTCGCGGCCGAGCTGATCGACCGCTTTGGCGCGCTGCCCGACGAGGTCAAGAACCTGCTCAAGATCATCGAGATCAAGCAGAACTGCCACGCCGCCGGCATCGAGCGCATCGAGGCCGGGCCGAAGGGCGCAGTCGTCGCCTTCCGCGACAACAAGTTCGCCAACCCGGAGGGGCTGATCGGCTTTATTCAGAAGGAAGCGCGCTCGGTCAGCCTGCGCTCGGACCACAGCCTCCTGTACCGGCGCGCCTGGGAGACCCCGAAGGACCGCCTCGCGGGCGTCGACGCGCTCGCCGCGACGCTGGCCAAGATCGCGGCGGCGGGGAGCGGGTGAGGGCGCGTTGAGGGTCGTACCCGCCGCTTCTTTTCCCTCCCCCCTTGCGGGGGAGGGTTAGGGTGGGGGGATTGATGGCATGACTATGAAACCGGGTCGGAGTGTGGTCACCTTACCCCCCACCTAAATCCTCCCCCGCAAGGGGGGGAGGACTTGGAACGCGTGCGACCTTGGCCGCCTGCCTCACTCCGCGACGGCGCGGGCCGTTTCGGCGGCGGTGACCATGTCGAAAAGCGAGAAGAAGGCCTCGGGCTCCTGTGCGCCGGAGATTGCGTAGCGGCCGTCCACGATGAAGCAGGGCACGCCCTCGATGCCGAGCTGGCGGGCGTGCATGTCCTCGGCGCGCACCGCTTCCGTGCCGTCGCCGCCGACGAGGAAGGCCGCTGCCGCCGCGCGGTCGAGACCGGCCGCCTTCGCCAGATCGGCGAGCACGGCGAGGTTGCCGATGTCGCGGCCGTGCAGGAAATACGCCTCGAACAACGCCTCGGTGATGGCGTCGTCGCGCTCGAACGCCTGGGCGTAGCGGACGAGCCGGTGCGCGTCCACCGTGTTCGGCGTCACGCCGATCCTATCGAAACGGAAGTCGATGCCCTCGATCGCGCCGACCTGGCCGATCGTGGCGTACAGGCGCTGCGCCTCCGCGGCGTTGCCGAACTTCACGGCGAGGTAGCTCTGGCGCTCCATGCCGTCGGCCGGCATGGCGGGGTTGAGCTGGAAGGCGCGCCAGCGGATGGTCGGGCGCAGGGTAGGGCGCGCCGCCAGCGCGCGTTGCAGGCGCCGCTTGCCGATGAAGCACCATGGACAAATGGGATCTGAGAAAATGTCGATATGCATCCCGGCACTCCGCATGCGTTCGACCGCGTATCGCCCGCCGCGCCAACCAAGCGCTTGTCGGAAGCGGTGGAACCGAATCGACTATAGAGTCGCCGCGCCGCGCTACGACAGTATTTTCTTGACGGCCGTCTCCAGCCCGCCGGCGATTTGCTCACCCAGCGGACCGCCATCGCCCCGCAGCCCGTTGTGCAGCACCGCGTCCATTGCCTCGATGTGCACGCGGATCACTTCGTAGCAGCGCGCGTCGCAATCCGTCAGGTTCTCGGTAAAGCGGCAAAGCGACGCGCCGATCCGCGTAATCAGCGGATAATCGAAGGTGCCGGCCTGTCCGCGCAGATCATGCGCGATCTCGAAAATCCGCTTCGCGATGTCGAGCTGCTTCTCGACCGGCGCGGCGGCGCCTTCCGCGTGCAACCGGCCAAGCTCGGCGATCTGCGACGCCAGCAGCTCGCCGAACTGGTCGCTCAGGCTCTGGACCGCTGCTTCCGCCCGGGCGAGCATTTCCTCGCTGATCGGCCCGCTGCCGGTGACCCGCTCACGCAGGCGATTGGGTGGGTTGATGATCTGCGGCTTTTGCATTTCCGAACGCCCACTGCACCTGCTGGTTTATATTGTTACGACGTCAGCGATGTATGGTTTCGTCGCTGAGAAATCACGACGACTCCTTGCAATAGCCGAACACGCACTCGCGTCAGTCGTAGAATTTGTCTGGACCATTGATATCCCGAGTGCTCCCGGGCAATCAACATTGAATTTCTTACAAAAATGCATCCCGCCGCTATTTTGCACGCGTAACAGAGGCGGCGCTGGGCCCTGCTATCAATCCGCCTGATGCCGTTCCGTCGGGCGGCGGACGCCTTGGCCGCCTTGACCTCCGCACGAATGCAAAGAACCATACAGCGACACGAACCGGGGCAAGACTGGCGAGAACGGCCGGCACGAACGGGAGGATACGACACGGTGACCGCGAAACCCTCGGCCTATGACACCCATCTCGACCGGGTGGCGGCCAATTATCAGCCGTTGACGCCGCTGACCTTCCTCAAGCGGTCGGCCCTGGTCTATCCGGACAAGACCGCGGTGATCCACGGCGAGCGCCGCATCAGCTACCGTGATTTCTACGCCCGGGCCCGGCGGCTGGCGAGTGCGTTGACGCGGCGCGGCATCGGCAAGGGCGACACCGTCTCGATCATGGCGGCCAACATCCCGGCCATGCTGGACGCGCATTACGGCGTGCCGATGACCGGCGCGGTGCTGAACGCGCTCAACACACGCCTGGACGCATCCGCGATCGCCTTCATCCTCGAGCATGGGGAAAGCAAGCTGCTGCTGACCGACCGCGGCTTATCCGGCGTGATGAAGGAAGCGCTGGCGCGCAGCAAGGCGCAGCCGATCGTGATCGACATCGACGACCCGGCGCTGACCGAAGGCGATCTTCTCGGCGAAATGGAATACGAAGATTTCCTCAAGACCGGCGACCCGGATTTCGACTGGGCATATCCGGCCGAGGAATGGGACGCCATCGCGCTCAACTACACCTCGGGCACGACGGGCAACCCGAAGGGCGTGGTGACCAGCCACCGCGGCGCCTATCTCAACGCGATCGGCGGGGTGCTGAGCTTCGGCTACCACCCGAACACGATCTACCTCTGGACCCTGCCGATGTTCCACTGCAACGGCTGGACGCATACCTGGGCGCTATCGGTCGTCGCCGCCACCCATGTCTGCCTGCGCCAGGTCGACCCGGCGCAGATCTTCCCGCTGATCGAGCGGCACAAGGTGACGCATATGAGCGGCGCGCCGATCGTGCTCAACATGCTGATCCACGCGCCGGATGACGTGAAGCGGACCTTCTCGCACGGCCCTGTCGACATCGCGACGGGCGGAGCGGCGCCGCCGAGCGCGGTCATCGCCGGCATGCAGCGCATGGGCTTCCGCGTGAAACATCTCTACGGCCTTACCGAAACCTACGGCCCCTCGACCGAATGCGTCTGGCAGGACGACTGGGACAACCTGCCCTTCGAGCGCCAGGTCGAGAAGGTCGCGCGCCAGGGCGTCAACGTCGTGACCATGCACGAGCAGCGCGTCGTCAATCCCGACACGATGGAGGACGTGCCCGCCGACGCCGCGACGATCGGCGAGATCGTGCTGCGCGGCAACACGGTGATGAAGGGCTACCTCAAGAACACGGCGGCGACCGACGAGGCCTTCCGCGGCGGCTATTTCCACACGGGCGACCTCGCCGTGATGCACCCGGACGGCTATGCCGAGATCAAGGACCGCGCCAAGGACATCATCATCTCGGGCGGCGAGAACATCTCCAGCCTCGAGGTCGAGGAGGTGCTCTACCGCCACCCGCAGATCATGGAAGCGGCCGTCGTTGCCATGCCGCATGAGAAATGGGGCGAAACCCCTTGCGCTTTCGTGACATTGAAGCCGAATGCCGCGCCTCTGTCGGAAGCCGAGATCATCGCCTATTGCCGCAAGGCCATGGCGCACTACAAATGTCCGACGCGGGTCGTGTTCGGGACGCTGCCGAAGACCTCGACCGGCAAGATCCAGAAATTCATGCTGCGCGACCGCGCCAAGGAGAGCTCATGACCGACACCGCGCTTGCCGGACGCACCGCGCTGATCACCGGCGCGTCGAGTGGCCTCGGCCGTCATTTCGCGCTGACGCTCGCCCAAGCCGGGGCCGACGTGGCGATCGCCGCGCGCCGCATGGAGATGCTGGAGACGCTGGCGGGCGAGGTGGCGGCGACGGGGCGCAAGGCCGTGCCGATCCAGCTCGACGTGACGGACACGGGCAACGTCGAAGTCGCGGTCGAGCAGGCGGCGGCCGCGCTCGGCTCGGTCGATATCCTAATCAACAACTCCGGCATGGCGCCGGGCGACGCCGCGCTTGACGTGGACGAGGCGACCTGGGACCGCTGCCTCGACACCAACCTCAAGGGCGCATGGATGATGGCGCAGGCCGCCGCGCGCCAGATGATCCGGGGCGGCAAGGGCGGCGTCATCGTCAACATCGCCTCCATCCTGTCGATACGCGTGCAGAAGGGCACCGCGCCCTATGCCGTCTCCAAAGCCGGGCTGCTGCAGATGACGAAGGCGCTGGCGCTCGAATGGGCGCGCTACGGCATCCGCGTCAACGCGCTGGCGCCGGGCTACATCGAAACCGATATCAGCCGCGCCTTCCTGCAGTCGGAGGCAGGGCAGCGCATGATGAAGAGCATCCCGCAGCGCCGCTTCGGCCAGGCAGAGGACCTCGACGGCGCGCTGCTCTTCCTGTCGAGCGACGCTTCGAAATACGTCACCGGCGTCTTCCTCCCGGTCGACGGCGGCCACACCCTGCCGCTGGCATGATGGAGGAGACGTGTATGATCTGAAAAGACCCTCCCACCCTGGCCCTCCCCCGCATGGGGGGAGGGTAGAAGAGGAAAAGTCCTCCCCCCGTGCGGGGGAGGATTTAGGTGGGGGGTGAAGGGACTGAACGACAACCATAACCACAGGAGCGAGTGCCATGATCGTCGACAAGCGCATCTACACGCTGAAACCGGGTAGCGTGCCCACCTACATGAAGATCTATGAGGAATTCGGCCTCAAGACCCAGACCAAGCATCTCGGCAAGCCGGTCGGCTGGTTCTTCGCCGAGGTCGGCGCGCTCAACCGCATCACCCATATCTGGGCCTTCGACGACATCGCCGACCGCGCCAAGAAGCGCGCCGCCATGGCAGCCGATCCGGACTGGGCGGTCTACCTGAAGAACATGCGCGAGGCCGGCATCCTGCTCGCCCAGGAGAACGAGATCCTGGTCGCGGCGCCGTGGTCGCCGGACCCGCGGAAATAAGGAAGGAAATCGCGAGATGGACTTCGCTTTGAGCCCCAAGGTCGAGGAAACGCGCCTCAGGATCCGCCGCTTCGTGGAAGAGGAGATCCTGCCGCTCGAAGCCGACCCGGCGAATTACGACGCGCATGAGAATATCGCGCACGAGCCGCTGGAGCGGATGAAGGCGAAGGCGAAGGCCGAAGGGCTGTGGTCCCTCTCGCTGCCGGAGGAATGGGGCGGTTTGGGCTTCTCCGTGGCGGAGATCGCGCCATGCTACGAGGAGATGAACCGCTCCATCTTCGGCCCCGTCTGCTTCAACGCGTCCGCGCCGGACGACGGCAACATGCGCGTCCTCTCCCAGGTTGCGCGGCCGGACCAGAAGGAGAAATGGCTCCGCCCCATCGCGGACGGCGTGATCCGCTCGTCCTTCGTCATGACCGAGCCGCATCCGGGCTCGGGCTCCGACCCGATGATGATGCTGACGAAGGCCGAGAAGAAGGGCGACAAATGGATCGTCAACGGCCACAAATGGTTCATCACCGGCGCGGAGGCGGCGACCCATTTCATCCTGATGGCGCGCACCTCGGACGATCCCCGGCGCGGCCTCACGGCGTTTCTCTATCACAAGGATTCCCCCGGCTGGCGCATCACCCGCCGCATCCCGATCATGGGACCGGAGGAGCATGGCGGCCATTGCGAGCTGGTCTTCG
>CAZPFL010000169.1:0-11616 GCA_964585785.1 uncultured Rhodospirillaceae bacterium | reverse complement strand
CAACCGGCTCGCCATGGTCATGGCCGTGCTGGAGGCCCGCTGCGGATTGCAGTTTGGTGGAAATGATATATATCTCAACGTGGCGGGCGGGTTGCGGGTGAGCGAACCGGCCGCCGACCTCGCGGTCGCGGCGGCGCTGGCATCCTCGATATCGGGCCGGCCCGTTCCCGCGGATATGGTCGTCTTCGGGGAGATCGGCTTGTCAGGCGAAGTGAGACCCGTTGGCCAGATGGACGCCCGCCTGAAAGAGGCCGAAAAGCTGGGTTTTACCGGCGCCCTCCTCCCGGAACGGCGGACCGGCACGAAAGGTGCGAAAACGGCGGGTGGACTGAACCTTCACGAATTGCGCGATCTCGGGGGGCTGACCCGCATGTTCGAGCCGGGGAGCGGCCCGATCCGCATCGTAGGACATGCCTGAATGAGCAGCCTTCCTTTCGGAATCATCGACATCTGCTTTGTCGCGATTCTCGTTATTTCCGGAATATTGGCTTATATCAGGGGATTCGTCCGCGAGGTCCTGTCGGTGGCCGCCTGGGTCGGCGCGGCGCTCGTCACGCTTTACGGCTACCACTACGTCCAGCCCTACGCCCACCGCTACATCGAGAACGAGGCGATCGCCAACGCGGCGGCCGGCGGCGTGCTTTTCATCGGGTCGCTGATCGTGTTCTCGGTCATCGCCTCCGCCCTGTCGCGCAGCGTCCGCGAGAGCGCGGCGAGCGGCTTCGACCGGTCGCTCGGCTTCGCCTTCGGCGTGCTGCGGGGCGTCGTCCTGGTGAGCCTGCTCTATCTCAGCGCCGCGGCCTTCTGGGACCACGACAAGATGCCGAGCGCGATCCTCAAGGCCCGCACCTACCCGCTGATCGACGGCAGCGCGAAGATCCTGCTCGCCCTGGTGCCGGACCATGCGCGCCGGTCGGCGGAAAAGGCGACGGGCATGGCCAAGGATACGTCCGACCGGGCGATCAGCGCCGAACGCGCCTTTCACGGGCTCATGCAGCCGCAGCCGCAATCGGCCCCAAGGCCGCCGGCGACCAACGGCGGATCGGGCACCACCGGCTATGACCGGTCCGAGCGCAACGAGATGCAGCGGCTGATCGAGAGCAAGCAGTGATTCCGACATGCAGACAGAGGGCGGGACTCACGACATGATTACGACAAATCCCTTCGACGACGACCATCTGCACGAGGAATGCGCCGTCTTCGGTATCTACGGACATAGCGAGGCGGCGGCGCTCGTCGCCCTCGGCCTGCACGCGCTGCAGCACCGCGGCCAGGAAGCGGCCGGCATCGTCACCCATGACGGCGCGCAGTTTCACGCGCATCGCGGCATCGGCCTCGTCGGCGACATCTTCGCCGACCACGCGGTCATCGCGCGGCTCAAGGGCAATGTCGCGATCGGCCACACGCGGTATTCGACGACCGGCGAGCCGATGCTGCGCAACGTCCAGCCGCTGTTCGCCGAGCTCGAGATCGGCGGCCTCGCGATCTCGCATAACGGCAACCTCACCAATGCCGTCACCGCGCGGAAGGACCTCGTCTCCAGCGGCTGCATCTTCCAGTCGACCACGGATACCGAGATCATCATCCATCTCATGGCGACCACCCGCGGCTCGGCGGTCGACCGGCTGATTACCGCGCTCCGCCGGGTCGAAGGCGCCTATTCGCTCGCCGTGATGGGGCAGGATTTCCTAATCGGCGTCCGCGACCCCTACGGCGTAAGGCCGCTCGTGCTGGGCCAGCTCGGCGACGCCTACATCCTGGCGTCCGAGACCTGCGCCTTCGATATCATCGGCGCGACGTATGTGCGCGACGTGGAGCCGGGCGAAGTGATCGTGATCGATGCCGACGGCCTGCACAGTCATCACCCCTTCCCCGGCACCAAGTCGCGTTTCTGCATCTTCGAGCACATCTATTTTGCCAAGCCGGACAGCATCATCGACGGCACGTCGGTCTATGAATCGCGCAAGCGCATCGGCATGGAGCTGGCGCGCGAATTTCCGGTCGATGCGGACGTCACGGTGCCGGTGCCGGACTCGGGCGTGCCTTCGGCGATCGGCTTCGCGGCCGAATCCGGCATGCCTTACGACCTCGGCATCATCCGCAACCACTATGTCGGGCGCACCTTCATCGAGCCGAGCGACGAGATCCGCCATCTCGGCGTCAAGCTGAAGCACAATGCCAACCGCGCGGTCATCCAGGGTAAGCGCGTCGTCCTGGTCGACGACTCGATCGTCCGCGGCACGACCTCGCGCAAGATCGTCGAGATGGTGCGCAACGCCGGCGCGCTCGAGGTGCACATGCGGATTTCGAGCCCGCCGACGACCCATTCCTGCTTCTACGGCGTCGACACGCCCGAGCGCGACCAGCTTCTCGCCGCGAAGCACGATGTGGAAGAGATGCGGCGGCTGATCGGCGCCGACAGCCTCGCCTTCATCTCCATCAACGGGCTTTACCGGGCGATGGGCCTTTCCGGCCGCGACAGCGCGATGCCGCAATACTGCGACGCCTGCTTCACCGGCGATTATCCGGTCCGGCTGACCGACCAGCTCGGCGGCAACGGCGCGCGTCAGCTTTCGCTCCTCGCCGAGTCTGCCTGATGACATCACGCAAGCGACTGGAGGGCCGGGTCGCCCTGGTGACCGGCGCAAGCCGCGGTATTGGCGCGGCCGTCGCCAAGCGCTTTGCGGCCGAAGGCGCGCGACTCGTGCTCGCGGCGCGGACGGTGGGTGGGCTCGAGGAAGTCGACGACGCGGTGCGCCAGGCCAGCGGCCAGGGCGCGACGCTGGTGCCGATGGACCTGACCGAGGGCGCGGCGGTCGATCAACTTGGCGGCGCGCTGCACCAGAAGTTCGGGCGGCTGGATATCCTTGTCGCGAACGCGGGAAGCCTCGGCATCCTGTCGCCGGTCGGCCATATCGATCCGAAGCTCTGGGACAGCACCGTCGCGATCAACCTGACCGCCAACTTCCGCCTGATCCGCAGCATGGACCCGCTCCTGCGCCTGTCGGATGCCGGCCGGGCGATCTTCGTCACCTCCGGCGCGGCGCAGAACTGCAGGCCCTACTGGGGCGTCTACGCGGCCACCAAGGCCGGCCTGGAAGCGCTCGTGAAATGCTATGCGGGCGAGATGCAGAATACGAGCGTGCGCGCGAACCTCGTCGCGCCGGGCGCGCAGCGCACCCGCATGCGCGCGCAGGCCTTTCCCGGCGAAGACCCGGAAACGCTGCCCCCGCCGGAGGAGATGACGGACGTCTTCGTCGACCTGGCCGAGGTCGCCTGCCCGCGCACGGGCGAGGTCGTGAAGGCCTATCGCCGCGCCTGACGGCGTTCGTCACGCCCCGATCGCGAAGGCCGCGCCGTTTTACGTCCGCGCGGCCTTTTTCGGTGCGTAGGGGTTTTCGCCCTGCCGGAACTGCAGGCGGATCGGCACGCCTTCGATGCCGAAATCCTCGCGCAACCCGTTGATCAAATAGCGGCGGTAGGATTCCGGCAAATCCTGCGGGCGCGTGGTCCAGACCGCGAAGGTCGGCGGCCGGGCCTTCAGCTGCGTGATGTAGCGCAGCCGGACGCGCCGGCCCGTCGAGGCAAGCGGCGGCGGATGATCCTCCAGCACCAGCCCGAGCCAACGGTTGAGCTCGGCGGTCGAGACGCGGCGGTTCCAGATCTCGTAGATCTCGAACACCGCCTGCATCAGCTTATCGAGATTCTGCCCGCGCAGCGCGGAGATGGTCACGACCGGAATGCCGCGCACCTGGGGCAGCGAGGTCTGCATCCGGTCGCGCAGGTTCTGCATCGCCTCGCGCGGATCTTTGACGGCATCCCACTTGTTCGCCGCGATGACGAGCGCCCGCCCCTCTTCGATGACGAGCCGCGCGATCGTGAGGTCCTGCTTCTCCAGCATCACCGTCGCGTCGAGCACCAGCACGGCCACGTTGGCGAATCGGATCGTGCGCAGCGTGTCGTCGACGGAGAGCTTTTCCAGCTTGTCCGCCACGCGCGATTTGCGGCGCATGCCGGCGGTGTCGACGAGCTCCAGCGCCCGACCCTCGTAGTCCCAGTCGATCATGATCGAATCGCGCGTGATGCCGGCCTCGGGCCCGGTGAGCAGCCGCTCCTCGCCGAGCAGGCGGTTGACCAGGGTCGATTTGCCGGTATTGGGACGGCCGATGATGGCGAGACGGAGCGGCCCCGCCTCGTCCTCGGCGGCCTCCGCCGCCTCCGTCGCGCTCTCGACGTCCGGCTCGGGCATTTCCTCATCCGCCGCGCCGCCGGCATGATCGAGGATCGCGCCATAGAGGTCGGCCATCCCCTCGCCATGCTCCGCGGAGATCGCGACCGGATCGCCCAGGCCGAGACGATAGCTGTCATAGACGCCGGCGTCGGCGGCCGCGCTTTCGCACTTGTTGGCGATCAGCACCGCCGGCTTGTGGCGCTGACGCACCCAGTCCGCGAAATGCTCGTCGACCGGCGTCACGCCGACACGCGCGTCGATCAGCAGCAGCACGAGATCGCTGTCGTCGATCGCCTTTTCGGTCTGCGCCCGCATGCGTGCCTCGAGCGCCCCCACGGCCGCTTCCTCCAGCCCCGCCGTGTCGATCACGCGGAAGCTAAGGTCGCCGATCGCCCCCATCCCTTCGCGGCGGTCGCGCGTCACGCCCGGCGTGTCGTCGACGATCGCCACGCGCTTGCCGACCAGGCGATTGAAGAGCGTCGACTTGCCGACATTCGGGCGTCCAACGATGGCGACGGTGAAAGTCATCCTCGATCCTTGCGCGGCCGCGCACCCTTTTCCGGGCGCCGTGCCGGCGCCAACTCAGCGGTAGGCGATGAGCTCCGCGTCGTCGTCCAGGAAATAGATCGTTCCGTTCGCGACGACAGGCGGCAAGAATATATCATCCGGCACCGACATGCGGCCGAGCGGCTCGCCGGTATAGGGCGAGACGGTCATCACCTCGCCCTGGCTTCCGGTCAGGACGAGACGGTTGCCCGCCAGCACCGGCCCCGCCCAGAGAATCGTCCCCTTCTTCTTTTTCGGGTTCTCATAGCGCGGCAGCGGCGTGACCCAGCGAACGCGGCCGCCCCGGCGGGTCAGGCAGTAGAGTTCATTGTCGTTGCTCACCACGAAGATGAAGTCGCCCGCGACCCAGGGCATGTCGACACCGCCGATGCTGCGCTCCCAAATGCGGGCGCCGCTGCGCTGGTCGATCGCCACGAAACGCCCGGAATGGCTGATGGCGTAGACGATGCCGCGGTCGATCACCGGGCTGGCGCGGATATGCGCCAGCGACGCCATGGCGTCGACGCGCCGGATCGCGGTCAGATTGTCCGACCAGACGACGCGGCCGTTCTCCGCCCGGATCGCGAAGATCTCGCCGGATGTGTACGGGACGACGACGGTCGATCCCTCGACCGCGACCGCGCCGTCGCCCAGCAGGCCGGCGGACTCGCTGATCGCCGAATGGGTCCATTTCTTCTCGCCCGTATCCGCGTCGAGCACGTGCAGCTCGTTGTCGATGGTGACGACGTAAAGACGGCCGCCGGCGATGGTCGGCGCGGCCCGCATGGGGCCGGCGATCGTCTGTGTCCAGGCCGGACGGCCGGTCTTGGCGTCGAGCGACAGCACCTCGCCGTAGCCGGTGGTCACGTAGAGCCGGCCCCCGTTATAGGCCAACCCGCCGCCGAAGGTCCCGTCGTCCTGGGGCGGCATCTTCGGCCTGTAGCGCCACACCCGCTTCCCGGTGTCCGCGTTGTAGGCGGAAATCACGAAATTCAGGTCCATGGCGTAGACGCGCCCGTCGGCGACGACCGGCCGGGTCATGAGCTTGCGGCCCTTGGTCGAGCCGTCGCCGATATCGACCTGCCAGATCTTCTTCGGCGATGGCGCGAGGGCGAGATGGTACATCGCATGCGTCGGGACGCCGCCGGTCTGCGGCCAAGCCGCGTTGACATAGGGCTTCGGCAGCATCACGCGAAGATCGGCGACCTTCGGATCGGGCTCGAGATCGCGCTCGGTGATCATCACCGCGATGCGCACGCCCGGCAGGGGCGGCTTCTTTTTGCTCGGAAGCATGCTCTCGATCCAGTCGCATCCCGACGGCAAGAGCAGAAGCAGCAACAGGACGGCGACTAGTCGTAGAAGGCGGTGGCCAGGCATCGACTCCCCGGCGCTCCTTATTGTTTCAGTGCACGCAACATTTCCGCCGCACGGGCGCGAATTCCGCCGGGAGTCTTCGGATCGTCCGCAAGCTTCGTGAAATCCTCGCGCGCCTTCGCCGCATCGCCCTTGCGCAACGCGAGCAACGCCGTCAGCTCGCGCGCGGAATACCGCCACGGAGCCGTGGCCGCCGTGAGCGGCTCGAGGCGCTTGGCCAGATCATCAGGATTGCCCGTTTCGAGCGTGTCGAGAGCGTAATAGAGCGAGGCCAGCTGGGCGTAGAGCGGATCGACGCTGCTGTCCTTGGCGATCGCGTCATAGATCGCCACGGCGCCCGCGCGGTCGCCCTGATGCAGCTTGACGGTCGCCGCGCGGAAGCGCGCCAAGGTGCCGTAACCGGTGCCGGCGTCTTGCGCCAGCGAGCCGAGCACGCTCAACGCCTCGGCCTCCTTCTTGTCCTGGATCAGCGCCAGCGCGCTGGCGAAGCGGTCGCCATACGCGATCTGCTGGCGATGGCGGTATTCCTTCCAGCCGACATAGCTCGCCGTCGCCGCAATGACGAAGACGAGGACGGCAACGACATAGCGGCCGTATCGCTTCCAGAGCTGGGCGGCCCTGTCGCGGCGCAGATCCTCCTCGATTTCCTGGAACAAGTCTGCCAAGGCGCTCTCCAAGCGGCGAAAGGCGGCTACCATAGCCTCGCGGCCCGTCGCTGGCAAACCCCAAAAGAACCGGTGGCGGACGGCGATTTCATCGGTGAATCAATGGCCCGGCACGGTGCCGCACCGGCTTCGCCGCGCCCGCGGAACGGCGGCCCCTACTTGCGCCGATGCCGGCCATGCGCCACAATATTGTCGATTGATGAGGGGCCGTTCGGCCTGGATCGATCGCTATTCGAGAGATACCGCTGGCAATGATTCCGGTGGGAGACGATACGGACTCAATACGGCAAGGCCGGCTCCTGGCCGGCACCATCGTTGCCTTGAGCGTCGCACTGGTTGCCGCATGCGGCTCGACGTCGACGGCTGTCGTCGGCGGGGCGATGCTCGCCAACTTCGTTTATACCGACAAGCTGCCGACCGATTACCTGGCGGAATTCGCCAGCGGCAAGGAATGCAGTTTCCTGAAATCGCAAAAGGATGGCGGGCCGCTTTGCCGCGACAGCTTCGAGCGCGTGGTCTACGAGCCGCCGATCTATTGCTATCGCACGCTCGGCGAGATCACCTGCTACAACAAGCGTGATTCGGATGCGCGAACGACGAACGAAGTCCGGTAGCCGGTGGCCGACGCGGGCCGCCGCTTTATCCGTCTCTGATCCCATCGCGGTCGGATACCAGCCCTTACAAATCAAAGACAACGACGTCCGGGGAGGCTTCTGAAACCATGGCGGAACTCGTGCGCTTGAGCGATCGCCGCCGGAACAAAGGCAAGCGCGTCACCTTCGACCGGCAGGAGTTGCGGCAACTGCTCGATGTCTACAGCCGGCGGGTCGCGTCGGGTGAATGGAAAGATTACGCCATCGACCTGCGGCATGGTGTCGCCGTCTTCTCGATCTTCCGGCACACCTTCGATTTGCCGGTCTTCACCGTCGCCAAGCGGTCCAACAGCAACCGGCACTGCGACTACCTGCTGTTCAGCGGCCGCGAGCAGATCAAGCGCGGCCAGTCGATCGACGAAGTGCTCTCGATCTTCAATCGCCCGCTTCGCCTGATCTCCCACCGCTGACCCTTCGCGGCGCCGGCGCACGGCGTTGGCCGGCCCCAGTCGATCTTGATCGGCCCCGATCGGTCTTGGACCAAATCTTGGACCAAATCTTGGATCAGTCTTGACCGGCGGAAAATGTTCCTGTTATGTTCTTTTCGAAGGCGGAACGACCCGGCCATGCAACATCCCCCGCAAGGCCCGACCCCCACAAAGCATGGCGACGCCTCGGGATCGGCGCGGGCTGCCGCAACGGCATGGAACGGACAATGGGACGCATGAAACAGGATCACCTCGCGGAGGAAGAGCGCCGTCGGCGCGCGACGGTCCTCGGCGAGCTGCGGCAGGAACAGGTCGATATCTTCTGTTGGTGCAACCGATGCGGGCATAACGCGATCATGCCGGCCGACGTGCTCATCGCCCAGCTCGGGCCCGAATTTCCGGTGCCGGACGTCGGCGCGCACCTGCGCTGCAGCGGCTGCGGCGGCAAGGACATCGCCGCCCGCCCGGCATGGCCGTCGCTCGGGCAGGTGACGCGTCATCATGACGTCCGGAAGGCACCGGCGGCGGCCGACGAGCCGTCCGAAGAGCCCCTGCCCGCGTCCACGGCGGCGGATTGACGCGACGCGCCGGCGCCCCATTCCGCATCCGAGTCGCGGCGGGGAATCCGAGATATTGCAGAAGCCTCGCCAGGGCCGCGTCAACATGCCGCCGACCGTCTTCGCGGACCTCGAATGCCGCCCGGACGCGGGACGGAAAAATTTTCGATACCCAACTGCAACACTCGCAAAGCCTTTTTGAGTTGCATGGCATAAGTTTACCCCGCTGCCGTTGACGCAGTCCGAAACTCCCGCCATAAACGTTAATGACGCTACGACTTGTGGTGGGGTCTGCGTCGATATATTGTGGCCTTGAAGCATAAAGAATACGAGATCTAGCCCCACCGTGCGCTCTCGGTGTAAGGGCTGGCCCGGCAAAAAAGACACGGAGAGAGGCAACGAATGGTCTGGACTGACCACCGCGTTGAGCAGCTGAAAAGATTTTGGGGTGAGGGGAAGTCGGCGAGCCAGATCGCCGATATGTTAGGGGATGTTACCCGGAATGCCGTTATCGGAAAGGCACATCGGTTGGGCCTTTCGTCACGACCCTCACCAATCAAGCGCAAGACATTCGTGCTGCCGACAGGCAACGAGCGAATGTGCCAGTGGCCGATCGGCAACCCGGGTGAACCGGATTTTCGGTTCTGCAGTCAGTCTGCCGAGCCGGGCCGGCCGTACTGCCATCAGCATTGCGCCTTGGCCTATCGACGCAAGGCGGAATCCGCCGCCTAACGCGTCAGGAAACGGTCCGCCGGGTGCTCCTTCGGGCGATGGATTGGGGGACGGTCGGCGCCCGTTCCGGTAGCGTGAGAGTGGTGCGCTGCACGCCGTGCAGAACGCGCGCAAAAGTGGAAATTGCTAATCTTTGGCCGCAGCCTACTCGGCGGCGGCCGGTATGTTGCGCGGAATTTGCGCGAGCGCGTCCTGCAGGACGGCGAGGCCGGCGCCCGCTCGATGCGCTTGCTCGCTGAGATGTCGGCGCCACAGGCGCGCGCCGGGCACCCCTTGGAACAATCCCAGCATATGCCGCGTGATCGCGGCGAGCGGCGTTCCCGCCGCAAGCTCCGCCTCGATGTAGCCGGTCATGGCCGCCGCCGCCCCGTGCCGGTCCAGCGGCACCCGGCCGTCGCCAAAATGGCGCCGGTCGACCTCTACTAGGAGATAAGGGTTCTGATAGGCCGCACGGCCGAGCATGACCCCGTCGACATGCTCGAGATGCCGGTCGACCTGCGCGAGATCGGTAACGCCGCCGTTGAGGACGATCTCGAGGTCCGGCCGCTCGGCCTTCAGGCGGTAGACGAGGTCGTAGCGGAGCGGCGGCACCTCCCGGTTCTCCTTAGGGCTCAGGCCGCGCAGCCAGGCCTTGCGGGCGTGCACGATGAAGCGCGTGCAGCCGGCCTCTGCGACCGTCGTGACGAACCCCCGGAGCGCCGGCCACTCCTCCTGTTCGTCGATGCCGATCCGCGATTTCACCGTCACCGGCAGGGCAACGGCGCGGCGCATCGCCGCGACGCCGCGGGCGACGAGGTCCGGCTCGGCCATCTGGCAGGCGCCGAAGCGGCCGGATTGCACCCGGTCGCTCGGACAGCCGACATTGAGGTTGATCTCGTCGAAGCCCAGGGATTCCGCGATCCGGGCACATTCGGCCAAGGCCTCGGGATCCGACCCGCCGAGCTGAAGGGCGAGCGGATGCTCCTCGGGGTGGTAGCGCAGCAGGCGGCCGCGGTCGCCTTGCAGCACCGCCCCGGTCGTCACCATCTCGGTATAAAGCAGGCTGTGGCGGGTGATCCGGCGGAGGAAATACCGGCAATGCCGGTCGGTCCACTCCATCATGGGGGCCACCGAAAGCGGCGCCGTCCGCCCTTCCCCCCGTCCGTCGCTATGCCCGGAATCCCGCGTCATCGCGCTTACTTAAGGCACGCGTCCGCGTACGCCAAGGGATGGCATCCCTTAGCTGCCGCAAAAAACAGCAAAAAAACCTCCAGGCGCACGCCCCCATCGGGCGCCCGCTCGGTGTTTCAGCACGCGTTGCTGGTACGGCGTTCTTGTCGCCGTCAGCCGTTACGCCAAGCCCGGCTGGACTTGCACGGCTTGCAAATGCGATCGCCGGCCCACTCACTGGTGAACCGCGAGCTGCACATCAGGCACTTGCGCTCTTTCGCCTCATAGACCCTTCGGGGCTTCTTATTGGCGCTGCTGTCTTCGACTTCTGCGTATACTTCACTCATAGGCCCTGGTTTTACCTTGTGTTTTGGGCATTTCTAGGGCGCAGGCGAGGTAATCCCTGGGCGTGCCAATGACTTACCCCAACTTGCACGATGCTCCGGAATAAATTCATATCCTCCCGGCTCGGCTCGTTATTATTCCCATTCGATCGTCCCGGGCGGCTTTGACGTCACATCATAGGTGACCCGGTTGATCCCTGGTACCTCATTTATAATCCGAGTCGCCGTCCGTGCCAAAAAGTGATGGTCGAACGGATAGGATTCCGCCGTCATGCCATCGGTCGAGGTGACGGCCCGGAGCGCGCAGGCATAGTCGTAACTGCGCGAATCGCCCATAACACCGACAGTTCTGACCGGAAGCAGAACGGCAAACGCCTGCCAAATCTCATCGTACAATCCGGCGCGGCGTATCTCCTGCAGGTAGATATGGTCCGCATTGCGGAGAATTTCCAGCTTTTCTTGCGTGATCGCCTGGCCGGGGATGCGGATCGCCAGCCCCGGCCCCGGGAACGGATGCCGCCCGACCATCTCCGCCGGCAGCCCGAGCTCGCGCCCGAGCGCCCGCACCTCGTCCTTGAACAGCTCGCGCAGCGGCTCGACGAGCTTCAGGTTCATGCGCGCCGGCAGGCCGCCGACATTGTGGTGCGACTTGATCGTCACGCTCGGGCCGCCGTCGAAGGCGACGGATTCGATCACGTCGGGGTAAAGCGTACCCTGGGCCAGGAAATCCGCACCGCCGAGCTTTTTCGCCTCCTCTTCGAAGACGTCGATGAACAGCCCGCCGATGATCTTGCGCTTTTCCTCCGGGTCCGTCTTGCCGGCCAGCTTCTCGAGAAACAGGTCCGACGCGTCGCGATGCACGAGCGTGATGTTGAAGCGCTCGCGGAACAGGCTCACGACCTGCTCGGCCTCATGCAGCCGCATCAGCCCATGGTCG
>CAZPFL010000168.1:0-11623 GCA_964585785.1 uncultured Rhodospirillaceae bacterium | reverse complement strand
GACCTTCCGGGCGGCCAGGTGCTGGGCCCGACCTTCGACTATACCCATCGCCTTCTCGATTTCTCGCTCATGGAAGAAGCGGCGGCGACACCCGCCGAGGAAGTCCCCGCCGCGCCGCCGGCCGCCATGCCGCGCGTCGCCGAGTTGCTCGACCGCGAAGGCCTGATCGAGGAGGAAGCGTCGTCCGAGACCGGCCCGGCCGGCGACGTCACGCGCAACGCCATGACGCTGCCGGCCGACCGCGACGTACGCTTGCAGATGCTGGCGCGCGGGGATGAAGGCTTCGTCCTGGCGCTGGGCTACTCGACACAGCGCGGCTACGGACGCAACCACCCCTTTGCGGGCGAGATCCGGCTCGGCGACGTCGAGGTCGCGTTCACGCCGCCCGAGCTCGGCTTCTCCGTCGTCATCGGCGAGATCGCCGTGACCGAGTGCCAGATGATCAACCAGTTCAAGGGCAGCGCCGAGCGGCCGCCGCAATTCACGCGCGGCTACGGCATCGCCTTCGGCCACTGCGAGCGCAAGACCATGGCGATGGCCAATGTCGACCGCGCTCTGCGCGCCCGCGAGCTCGGCGAGGACGTCACCGCCCCGGCGCAGGACGAGGAATTCGTGCTCTACCACTGCGACAATGTCGAGGCCTCCGGCTTCGTGCAGCATTTGAAGCTGCCCCATTACGTGGACTTCCAGTCCGAGCTCGACATCGTGCGCCGGCTACGTGCCGATTTCGAAGCGCGGCGCATGGGAGACGCCGCGGAATGAGCGACAAGACGATCACCGGCTACAACTTCGCCTATCTCGACGAGCAGACGAAGCGGATGATCCGCCGCGCCATCCTCAAGGCCGTCGCAATCCCGGGCCATCAGATTCCCTTCGGCAGCCGCGAGATGCCGCTGCCCTATGGCTGGGGCACCGGCGGCATTCAGGTGACCGCCAGCATCATCGGCGCGGACGACACGCTGAAGGTCATCGACCAGGGCGCGGACGACACGACAAACGCGGTCAGCATCCGCCGCTTCTTCTCCAAGACAGCCGGCGTGAAAACCACCGAAAGCACACGCGACGCGACGATCATCCAGACCCGCCACCGCATCCCGGAGACGCCGCTCGCCGAAGGGCAGATCCTCGTCTACCAGGTGCCGATCCCGGAGCCGCTACGCTGGCTCGAGCCGCGCGAGGTCGAGACGCGGAAAATGCATGCCTTGTCCGAATACGGCCCGATGCATGTCCAGCTCTACGAGCAGATCGCGACCTTCGGCCGGATCGCCGCGACCTACGACTACCCGGTGATGGTGCACGGCCGATACCTGATGCGGCCGAGCCCGATCCCGAAATTCGACAACCCGAAAATGGACCACAATCCCGCCCTGCAGCTGTTCGGCGCGGGCCGGGAGAAACGCATCTACGCGGTGCCGCCCTATACGTCGGTGAAAAGCCTCGACTTCGAGGATCACCCCTTCGCGGTCGAGAGCTGGGAGCATTGCTGCGGCCTTTGCGGATCGACCACGAGCTACCTTGACGAGATCGTCACCGACGACCAGGGCGGCCGCATGTTCCTCTGCTCGGATACCGACTATTGCACGCAGCGCCAGGCGCAGGGCTTCCGGGGACCGCTCAACAGCGAGGCGGCGGAATGACGACAGCGACCGAGCAGACACTGCTGGAGGTCCGCGACCTCGGCAAATACTACGGCAGCGTCGTCGGCTGCGAAGATGTGCGCTTCGACCTGTGGCCGGGCGAGATCCTGGGCGTCGTCGGCGAGTCCGGCTCGGGCAAATCGACCTTGCTGAAATGTTTGTCGGCGCAGATCGCGCCTGACCGCGGCAGCGTCCATTACCGCTTGCGCGACGAAGGCATGCGAGACGTGCACGCATTGTCCGAAGCGCGCCAGCGCCTGTTGATGCGCACCGACTGGGGCATCGTGCATCAGAACCCGCGGGACGGGCTGCGCTTCGGCATCAGCGCGGGCGCCAATGTCGGCGAGCGGCTGATCGCCGTCGGCGCGCGGCATTACGGCAATATCCGGGTCGAAGTCTCCGACTGGCTGGAACGGGTGGAGATGGAGCAGGCGCGCATGGACGACCTGCCCGGCACCTTTTCTGGCGGGATGCAGCAGCGCCTGCAGATCGCCCGCAACCTAGTGACGCAACCGCGGCTCGTCTTCATGGATGAGCCCACGAGCGGTCTCGACGTGTCCGTTCAGGCTCGGCTTCTCGACCTGATCCGCACGCTGGTCAGCACGCTGCGCATCGCCTGCATCATCGTAACGCACGACCTTGGTGTCGTGCGGCTGCTGACGCACCGCCTGATGGTGATGCGGGGCGGCCGCGTCGTCGAGCACGGGCTGACCGACCAGGTGCTCGACGACCCGCAGCATCCGTACACGCAGCTTCTCGTCTCCTCGATCCTCCCGGTGTAACGCGATGGAAGACGCTACGATCCTTTTGCAAGCGATCAACCTGTCCAAGACATTCACCCTGCACAATCAGGGCGGCATCCGGCTGCCGGTCTTCGACTCGCTCGACCTGACGCTGCAGGCGGGCGAGTGCCTCGCCCTGGTCGGCCCGTCGGGCGCGGGCAAGTCCTCGCTCATCCGCTGTCTCTACGGCAACTACCTGCCGCAGCACGGGCGCATTCTCATCCGTCACGAGGGCGAGATGGTCGATCTCGCCGCGGTGCATCCGCAGAAAGTGATCGAGATCCGCCGGCGCACCGTCGGCTTCGTCAGCCAGTTCCTGCGTGCCATTCCGCGCGTGCCTGCGCTCGACGTGGTGGCGGAGCCGCTTCTGGCCCGCGGCGGCGAGGCGGCGGCCGCGCGCGAGGCGGCGGCGGCGATGCTCGCCCGGCTCAACATCCCGCAACGGCTCTGGAACCTGGCGCCGGCGACCTTCTCCGGCGGTGAGCAGCAGCGGGTCAATATCGCGCGGTCCTTCGTCGCGAACTTCCCGATCCTGTTGCTCGATGAGCCGACGGCGTCGCTCGACCCAGACAACCGCAACATCGTCGTCGACCTGATCCTCGAGGCGCGCGGCCGCGGCACCGGGATCATCGGCATCTTCCACGATGTCGACGTCCGCCGCGCCGTCGCGACGGAAGAGCTGCAAATGGACGCCGAGCGAGACGCCGCATGATCCAGGAACGCATCCTGAAGAACGCCCGGATCGTGCTCGAAGGCGACACGATCAACGGCAGCCTGCTGATCCGCGACGGCCGTATCGCCGCGATCGACACCGGGCCGCATGCCGGCGCCGGCGAGGACATGGAAGGCGACCTGCTGCTGCCCGGCCTGGTCGAGCTGCACACCGATCATATCGAGAAGCACATGAAGCCGCGGCCGGGCGTGTTGTGGAACCCGATGACCGCCGTGCTCGCGCATGACGCGCAACTTTGCGCGGCCGGCATCACGACGGTGCTGGACGCGGTGCGGATCGGCAACGCCGAACATCGCGAAGACGACGACGTCATGGCGCTTGCAACGGCGGAGCAGATCCTCGCCTGCCGTACGAACAACGTGCTGCGCTCGGACCATCTGATCCATCTGCGCTGCGAGATCAGCGCGCCCAATGTCACGGACCTGTTCGAGAGGCTCGCCGATCATCCGCTCATCCGGCTGGTCTCACTGATGGACCACACGCCGGGACAGCGCCAATTCACCCGGATCGACAAGTGGCGGCAGTATTATGGCGGCAAGACCGGCAAGTCGGACAAGGAGCTGGACGAGCTGATCGTCCGGATGCACGCGAATGCGGAAGCCAATTCCTACAAGAATCGCCGCGCCGTCGCCACCGCCTCGCGCGAGCGCGGCCATACGCTGGCCAGCCATGACGACGCGACGGAGGCCCATATCGACGAGGCAATCGAGCTCGGCATGACCATCGCGGAGTTCCCGACGACGCACGAGGCGGCCGCCGCCGCGAATGCCGAAGGCATGCGCATCGTCGCGGGCGCGCCGAACCTGGTCCGTGGCGGCTCGCATTCCGGCAACATTCCGACCGCCGAACTGGCCGAAGTCGGGCATCTCGACGCCCTATCGTCGGACTACGTCCCGGTCAGCCTGCTGCACAGCGCCTTCCTGCTGCGCGAGCAGTTTCACGGCGACCTGCCCGCGGCGATCCAGAAGGTCAGCGCCACGCCGGCGCGGATGGTCGGGCTCACGGACCGCGGCGCCATCGCGGAAGGGCTGCGGGCGGACCTCATCCAGGTGAACGACCGTTTTGACGCGCCCGTCATCCGCCAGATCTGGCGCGAAGGCGCGCGGGTAGCGTAAGAATATGGGAGCGAAGGAGTCGGCCATGGAAACGGCAGAACAGGCGATCGACACGATCTTGGATATCTTGCGCGTCGAAGGCGAGCGCGACTATGGCGACGAGCGCATCTCGCAGACCGCGCATGCGCTGCAATGCGGCTGGCTCGCCGAAAAAGCCGGCGCAAGCTCGGCCTTGATCACCGCCGCCCTGCTCCACGACATCGGCCATCTCGTCAATCCGGACGACCGCGCGGCGCGCGATCGCAGCGAGGACGGCTACCATGAAGTGGTCGGCTGCGATTACCTATCCTGCTGGTTCGGTCCGGACGTGACCCAGCCGATCATGTGGCACGTTGCCGCGAAGCGCTATCTGACCGCGACCGAGCCGGCCTATTTCGGCACCCTGTCGGAAGGGTCGGTCCGCAGCCTCGAGCTACAGGGCGGCCCGTTCTCGCCTGAAAAGGCGGAACAGTTCATCGAGAGCCCCTTCGCCAAGGACGCCGTGATGGTGCGCCGCTGGGACGAAGGCGCAAAGATCCCGAATCTCGAGACGCCGCCGCTGGAGCATTTCCGCCCACATCTGGAAGCCAGCCTGAAGCGGCCGTGACCGCGCGCTACGCCGTCTATTATTCGCCCGCCCGGAACACGCCGCTCGCCCGCGTCGGAACGCGGTGGCTGGGGCGCGGCGACACGACTCCAGACGGAGCCGGCGCGCCACCGGTCGATGGCTTCGCGACTGCCCGCCTCGACGAGATCACCGAGTCCGCGCGGCATTACGGGTTTCATGCAACGCTGAAGCCGCCCTTCGCCCTGGCGGAGGGCCGTACCGAGGCCGAGCTCGACGCCGCGCTCGCCGACTTCGCGCAGTGCCACACGCCGATCACAGGACTCGAACTGAGGGTCGGCGCGCTCGATGGGTTCCTTGCCTTGCTGCTGAGCGCGGATTCCACCGGCGTGCGCAACCTCGCCGCGGCCTGCGTTCGCGACTTCGATCCGTTCCGCCGCCCGCCAACCGAAGCGGAGCTGGCGCGGCGGCGCGCGGCGCGGCTGAGCGCGTTGGAAGACGCGCTGCTGATGCGCTGGGGCTATCCTTACGTGATGGAAGCCTTCCGCTTCCATATGACGCTGACCGCCCGGCTGCCGCAGGACGAGCAAGACCGCCTGATCCCGGTCCTCCGGGAAATGTTCGCGCCGGCGGCGGCGGGCTTCGCGATCGACGGTATCAGCCTGTTCTTCCAGGAAGCGGGCGACCGGCCCTTCCGGCTCCTTCGCCGCTATCCGTTCGGCGCCGGCAGCGCGCGCAGCATGGACACGAAGGACGCCACCGACCGCGCCAGCGGACCGTCGTTGACCAGCGTCAGGACGTCGCCGCCCTCCACCTGAAACGCCGTGGCGCGCTCGAGCCGGCCGGTGATCTGATCGGAACTCTCGCGCCCGCGCATGCGCAGCCGCTGTTCCAGGACTCGCTCGGGCACCGAGATATGCACGACCCTGACCGGCGCGAAGCGTGTCCGGGCCGACGCGATCACGCCGCGGCTGACATTGACGATCGCCGAGCGGCCGTGCGCCAAGTCACGCAGCGACACGGCCGGCACGCCATAGCCGCAGCCATGCGCCTCCCAGGCGAGCGCGTAGCTGCCGTCGACCGCCCGCGCCCGGAACTGATCCCACGAGACGGGGACATGGTTCTCGCCGCCCGCATCCGCCGGCCGGGTAATCTCCCGCCGCACGAAAAGGAAGCGCGGGTCGTCGGCGAGATCGGTCCGCGCGCGGTCGAGGATCGAATCCTTCCCGGCGCCCGACGGCCCGACCACGAGGACAAGGCAACCACGCCTGCTCGCGCTCAAGGACGGTATTCCTCTGTCTGAATAATGCCCTGCCGGATCATGCGTGACAGGTAGTCGATCACCGACACGGTGATGAGGATCATGATGATGATCAGGCAGGCCTCGTCCCAATTGTTGACGCGGATGCGGTCCGAAAGCATGAGCCCGATGCCGCCCGCCCCGACAATACCGAGGATCGTCGCGGAGCGCGTGTTCGATTCGAAATAATAGAGCGCCTGGCTGAGGATGATCGGAATGACCTGCGGCAGGATGCCGAAGCGGATCACCTCGATCTCGCTGGCGCCCGCCGCGCGCACGCCATCGACCTGCTTGCGGTCGATATTCTCGATCGCTTCGGAAAACAGTTTCGCGAAGCTGCCCATATCCGAGACGATGATCGCCAGAATGCCGGCGAAGGGCCCAAGGCCGACCACGTGCACGAACACGAGCGCCCAGATCAGCGTGTCAATGCCGCGCAGGCAGTCGAAAGACCGCCGCAGCGAGAAGTGGATGATGAAGCTCGAGACGACATTGCGCGCGCCGAGAAACCCGAGGGGCAACGCGATGAGCGCGGCAAACAGCGTTCCGAGAAAAGCCATGCCCAGCGTCTGGAATATGCCCTGGCAGAAGTCCAGGAACCAGCCGTGGGCTGCCGGCGGAAACATGAATTCGAGCAACCAACCGAGCTTGCTGAATCCATTGACCAGCCGCGTGAGGTCGAAAAAGCCGGTGTGCCAGAGCCCAAAGACAGTCGCGCCCGCGAGCGCCAGCCACGCGCCATAAACGCGCGCCCGCTGCCCCGCCGGCGGGGAAAAAATCCACGGCCATTTCTCCCGCGCCATGTCGATGCGGACATCGCCGGATATGCACTGCCGCGCCGTCATGCGCCGTGATGCCCCTCGATGAACCGGTGACGCAGCTTCTCACAGGTCACGTCGATCACGGAGACCGTCGCGATGATCATCAGTACGATGGCGCTGATGTCGGTGTAGACGAACTCACGGATGACGAACATCAGCTCCTGTCCGATGCCGCCGGCGCCGACGAAGCCGATCACCGCCGCGGAGCGGACATTTATCTCGAAGCGAAGCAGGATGTAGCTCAGGTAATTCGGCAGCACCTGCGGCAGAACGGCGAGCCGGATGATCTGAAACCAGTTGCCGCCGGCGCCGCGCACACCTTCCACCGCGCCCAAATGCACGTCTTCATTCACCTCTGAGAACAGCTTGCCGAGCGCCCCGGTCGAGTGGACCATGATCGCCAGAACGCCGGGCACCGCGCCGAGCCCGAAGGCATAGACGAAGATCAGGGCGTAAACCAGCTCCGGTACCGAGCGCGCGACCTCCATCAGGCGCCGAGCGATGAAATAGGTCCAGCGGTTCGTGGCGAGGTTGCGCGAGCCCGCGAAACAGAATGTCAGCGCGCCCACCGTCCCCAGCAGCGTGCCGAGGAAGGCGATGACGATGGTGTCGAACAGCAATTCGAGCCATTTCGGGAAAGCCCAGAACCATTCCCGGACGCCGGCGATGATATGGTCCCTACTGATATCCGGGAGCGTGTCCGATATATAGCCGAAAAGGTCCGGCAATCCCTGGGCCAAGGTCGAGAGATTGACCTCGCCGACGATCAGCGAAAACGCGAAGACCGCGGCGAACAGCAGCAGGAAGAGGACCTCCTTCGCGCGACGGGCGCGCCGCAACTCACGGCGCGCCTGCTCGTAGACCGCTACGGGATCATGCGTTGCTGCGATCGACATCGAATTCAGGTGTTCACGATCTAGTAGGGCCGAGTTGGGGTGGGCGGAAGGCCAGGCCCGGGAAATCATGGCCCTCCGCCCGAGGGAAAATCGATCAGCTCGACTTACGATTGGCGAGGTTCGCCTTGATCATCCGCACGACAGGCTCGTAGTCCTTGTGCGTGACTTCCCGATACCCGCTCGCCTTGCCGTCGGTGAGCGACTTCCAGGCAACCGGGTCGGCGTCCTTCATTTGCAGCAGCGCTTGCTTCACGTCCTCGCGCATCTGCTTGGGCAGCTTGGTCGACATGGCCCATGGGCTGGACGGCAGCAGGGGTGACTCCCAAATTATCCGCCACTGACCCGGCTTGATCATGCCCTTGCCTTCCATGCGGGTCATGTTCGATCGCGTCGGCGAGCGGTACCACGTCGCGGCGGCGTCGAAGGTGCCGTTCAGCAGGGCGATGACGCTGTTCTCGTGGCTGCCGGAGAAGGCCGTGCTGCCGAAGAACTTGTCCGCGTCGATGCCTTGCTCATGGAGGAAAAAGCGCGGCGCCTGATGGCCCGAGGTGGAGTTCGGATCGGCGAAGGCGAACTTCTTGCCCTTCAGGTCCTGGATCGTGTGGTACGGGCTGTCCTTCCGCACGATGATGACCGAGTGGTAGCCGAAGTTGCCGTCGTTATCGAGCTCGCCGACCAGCGGCTCGACCTTTCCCTTCGTCACCAGCCAGGCCTTCGAATAGGAGGCGGGACCGAAGCGCGCAATCTCGATCTTGCCCGCCTTCACACCTTCGATGATCCCGGCGTAGTCGGTGGCCGAGCGCCAGTTGACCTTCACGCGGAGCGCCTTCTGGAAATAGGCGAGGACCGGCTTGTAGCGCATCAGGCGGTCGGCCTCGTTCTCGGACGTGATCACGCCGATCGTCACTTCCGAGTATTTCTGGCGCCAGTCGGCCGCGCTGGCCGACGGGCCGCTCAGCGCCAGTGTTGCGATGCTGGCAGTTGCGATGCCGGCAAGCGTCAGGGCGGTAACGGTGCGTCGTGTCAGAGTCATGTAATCCTCCTCAGGCAATGTCTTCCGGGGAAATTCTCGTTCGCCGCAGGTCGCGCAGCCCTTAGGCATTCGCGAGCGCGGCGCCGTGCACGGGCTCCATTGCCGCCTCGCGGGGACGCGGGGCACGTGCCGTGTCGATTCCGGCCTCTTCGCTCTCCTGACCGTAAATCTCGCTCGCCAGCGACGGCGACAGATCGGCTGGCGCGCCGTCGAACACGACGCGCCCGGCGGCCATGCCGATGATGCGGTCGCAATAGGCGCGCGCCGTGTCGAGGTGATGGAGGTTGACGAGCACCGTGATGCCGTCTTCGCGGTTGATCGCCTTCAGCGCGTCCATGACCTTCTCCGCGTTGCGCGGATCGAGCGAGGCGATCGGCTCGTCGGCGAGCACGATCTCCGGCTCTTGCATCAGGGCGCGGGCGATCGCCACCCGCTGCTGCTGGCCGCCCGATAGTGTCTCGGCGCGCTGCAGCGCCTGCGCGTCCATGTCGAGGCGGTGCAGCGCATGGATCGCCATCGCGCGCTCCGCCGGCGTGAACGCCTTGAACAGGGTCGAAAGCGTCGGCCGATAGCCGACGCGCCCAATCAGGACGTTGGTCATCACGTCGAGGCGGTTCACCAGATTGAACTGCTGGAAGATCATCGCGCATCGTGCGCGCCAGCGCCGCAGCTCGGCGCCTTTCAGCGCGGTGATGTCGCGGCCCTCGAAGGACAGCCGGCCGCCCGTCGGCTCGATCAGGCGATTGATCAGGCGAAGAAGCGTCGACTTACCCGCGCCCGACCGCCCGATGATTCCGACCATCTGCCCTTCTGGAATCTCCAGACTCACATCATCAACCGCCTTGGCGGTCGCGAAATGTTTGGCGAGACGATCGACCTTAAGCATACCTGTCCCCATTCGGATGGACCGTCCGGCGACTATGGCAACCGTCTTTGACAGTCTCGTGAAACGGCCGTGACGGTTCGATAATCCAAATGTGACCGATCGATGGAATCGAGCCGTCGTGCCGGTCCGACGCCGTCAGATCAGCATCTTTCGGATCTGCGCGCTGATAACGTCGATCACCATGACCGAGATGGCGACGATGACGATGATCGCCGCTGTCTCGGCATACTGAAAGCCGCGGATGTTCTCGAACAGCGAATAGCCGATCCCGCCCGCGCCGACGATGCCCAGCACCGTCGCCGAGCGGACGTTGGTCTCGAACCGGTAGAGCGTGAACGAGCTCCAGAGCGGGATGACCTGGGGGATCACGCCGAAGATGACCTCATGCAGGCGATGCGCGCCGGTCGCGCGGATGCCTTCCACGGGCCGCGGATCGATCGCTTCGACAGCCTCCGAAAACAGCTTCGCGATGACGCCCGTATTGTGGACGAACAACGCCATGACGCCGGCAAAGGGGCCGAGCCCGACCGCGACCACGAACAGCAGCGCGAAGACGATCTCGTTGATGGCACGAAACGTGTCCATCAGGCGCCGTATCGGCTGCACGATCCATTGCGGACATACATTGGACGCGCTCAGAATCGCAAACGGAATGCCGAAGACGACAGCGAGCGCCGTTCCCCAAAGAGCGATCTGGACGGTGATCAGCATCTCACTCAGATAGGTGTCCCAATGAAGGAAATTCGGCTTGAGAAAAGCCGCGCCGAACACCGCCATGTTGCGCCAGTCGGTGAAGAGCGAGACGGCGCGGAACATCTCCGCCGGCGCAAAGCTCCACCCGAGGAGGAGAAGCACCGCAAGCCAAATGCCGGCATGTTTGATCCGCGAGGACAGGGGTGGGCGCGGCACGGCGACAGCATGCAAGGATGCCGCCGAGCCGCCGGTTAGTGTTGCATTGCTCATCGCCTTATGACCGCCGCTGAGAAGGATTCATGGGTTCGGGCAAAACAGCGGCGCCGGCTGCGAGCAACCGGCGCCGCCCTGTCGAGCAGCCGGAAGCTGTCTACATGCTGGGGACTTGTTCGATCAGCTTGGCGATCTCGTCGTTCTTCTGGGCGAGCGCGGCGAGCTTGGCCTTCTTCTGATCTTCGGACAATTTGCTGTCCGCGCGGATCTTCAGCATCTCTTTGTTGATCGCGAGCTGGCGGATCGGATAGAGCTGCGCGTTGGACGACGGCTTGAACGGAGCCCATTGCAGCGCCGCCAGGACCTTGCGCGCGCTGGCGACTTCCTCGGGCGTGCCGTTCCGGCCATAGGTCATGAAGAACTTGTAGATCTTGGCCTGCATTCCTTCGTCAAGATCCTTGCGCCAGACGATCGGGTCGGACGGGATCAGCGGCGACTTCCAGATCACCTTGAGGTTCTTGTAGGCCGCCGGGCTGGTCTTCTCGATCCGCCGCAGGTTCTCCGTGTTGTTCGTCGCGGCATCGACCTGCTTGTTGGCGACCGCCATGGCGTTCGCCTCATGGTTGGCGTTGCGCACGGTCTTGAAGCAGGCCTTCGGGTCGATATGGTTCGCGGCAAAGACGTAAGTCGTCGGCACCAGGAAGCCCGAGGTCGAGTTCGGATCGCCCATGCCGAAGTTCAGCGACTTGTCGCATTTCAAGACGTCCTGAAGCTTCTCGAAAGGGCTGTCCTTGTGGACGAGGATCAGCGACCAGTAGCCGGGGTTGCCTTCGCTATCGACGGTCTGCGCGAAGATTTCGCCGCCGGCCCGATCGACGGCTTCCATCGCCGACTTGTTGCCGAACCAGGCCGCATCGACCTTCTTGAAGCGCATGCCCTCGATCACGCCGGCATAGTCGGACGCATAGAA